>DASXGW010000002.1 GCA_036488875.1 Candidatus Baltobacteraceae bacterium
AACGGCTTCGACAACGTCAAGATCACGCTTGGCGCGTTCACGACTGCCGACGTCGGTACGACGGCGTACATCAAGGTCAGCCAGAACGTGGCAGCCTTGACGAACCCGAACAACCCGGCGTTCAACTTCCAGTCGGGGGCCTACGAAGGCGACGTCATCCAAGTCGGGATCGAAGCGACGAATACCTCGACCTTGCGTATCTCGAACGTCAACCTCGCGATCTCGTCCTCCGGAAACCCGTCACTGGGTGCCGAGGACACGATCGGTCAGATCGACAACGCGCTGCAGCGTCTGCTCAACCAGCAGGCTCAACTCGGTGCGGTGGTCGTGCGCTTGAACATCGACGAGGACAGCGACAACGTTGCAGCCACCAACCTGCAAGCTGCCGAGTCGAACATCCGCGACCTCAACGTCGGTCAGGCGACGACGGAGTTCACGAAGCTGCAGATCCTGGTGCAGGTCGGCACCTCGGTCTTGGCTCAGAGCAACGCCAACGCGCAATCGGTCCTAACGCTCTTCCGATAAGTCCCGGAAGGGTAGGGAGCTCACAGAGCCCGCCGTCTCGGCGGGCTCTGGGTTTTTTATAGGACTCGACCGAAAACCGTAAGGATGCCGATTCACGTCCGCTCGAAGCGGCGCAGCGCGTCCGTTCCGCTCCAGCAGAGCGCGGTTAGATCCAAGCAGGGCGACCTGCCGTTCGGTCTGCCGCGCCCGGCGTCCGATCGCGTGCAGAAACCGCCCGGCATCAGTCTCTGCATGATCGTCAAGAACGAAGAGCGGTTTCTCGAGCAATGCCTTGAGAGCGCCAAGGACGTCGTCGACGAGATGATCGTCGTCGATACCGGCTCTACCGACCGGACCGTTGAGATTGCCAAATCCTACGGCGCGGTTGTGGTCGAACGCCCCTGGCGCGACGACTTCGCATGGGCGCGCAATCAGGCGTTGGAGCTGGCGACCAAGCGTTGGATTCTCGTGCTCGATGCCGACGAGGAGTTGACCCCCGAATCGAAACCGGCACTCATGCAGCTCAAGGACGTTCCGGCCGAGCACACCGCGGTATGGGCGCGCATAAACAACAAAGCCGACGACTATCGGGGAACGGGCTCGATGTCGCACGCGCTCGTGCGCATCTTTCCCAACGCGCAAGAGATTCGGTACGCGGGCTTGATCCACGAGTTTCCGACGATCGGCGGCGACCGCAACGGTTTGAAGGCCGTCATTGCGCAGGTGAGCATCGTTCACCACGGATACGTCAAGGAGATCGTGCACCAGCGCGAAAAAGGCGCGCGGAATCTGGCGATGGTTCGTGCCGCCGCCGCAGCCGAGCCCGACGACCCATTCCACTGGTTCAATCTCGGCACGACCGCGTTTTTGGTCGAAGACTACGAGATGGCGCGAGACGCGTTGGAGAAAATGCGCGCGATGGTCGGCAACGAGCGCCGCGGTTTTATGCCCAACGGTCTCTCGGTGCTGGCCGAAACGTATTGCGACAAACTGGGAATGCCCGAAGAAGGCGAACGGGTTGCACGTCACGCGTTGGTGATTACGCCGAATTATGCAAACGCCCACTTTCAGCTGGGCAAAGCATTGGTCGCGCAAGGAAGGCTCGACGAGGCGCGGGAGGCATATCTCGCCGCGATCGACGACCGAAACCACGCATCGCACCAGTTCGTCTTGGACGATCAGGTCTACATTTGGAAAGCGCAGAGCGAACTGGGCTCGACGTACGTTCTCGAGAAGAACGACGAGAAAGCGATCAAGTGGTTCGAGAAAGGGTTGAAGAACGCGCCCCAAGCGGAGCCGCTGCACATCAACCGCGCACGCGCGCTCGAACGATTGGGAAAGTTCGATGAAGCGGAGAAAGGGTACCGCAGCGTCTACGAGCTGCATCGAAGCGACGACTCGGGTATCGAGTACGTGAACTTCTTGTTGCGGCGCCAGCGCGAACGTGAGGCGCTCGCCGTCATCGAGGAGTGTTACCCGTCGTGCGTGCCGTCCAAAGCCGTACCGCTGCTGATGGCGGGTGCCGCCGTCGCAAAGCGTATGGGCTCGGCCGACGACGAACGCTATCTCCTCGAAGCGGCGAGGTTGATGCCCTGGTCGGCCGAGATCCTCGATCCACTCGAAGCCCTGCTGCACGAGCGCGGGAAAGACTCGGAGATCGCGTCGCTCATCGAGCGCGAGGAGCGCGAGTCGCCGGTGACGGCGTCCGACTTTGCCCGCCGGGCGCGCAGAGCGATCGCCGCCGGCCGATCCGCCGAAGGTTTGGAGCTCGCGCGCGGAGGCCTCGAAAAGGATCCCGAACAGCCGCTGTTGCGATACGCGGCCGCCGCCGCGCACGCGCAGCTGGGCGAAGACGACGCCGCGATCGAGATGTTGAACGCGATTGGGGAAGCGCCGCCGCCGCTGCAGGTTGCCATATTCACCCTAAAGGCAAATCTTTTGCGTACCCGCGGACGCGTCGACGAGGGCATCGACTCCATTCGGCGGGCGCTCGAAATCGATCGCGGCAACGAAGACGCGATGCGTGCCGCACTGGAGCTCTCCGCGTGCTGCCTGCGCGAGCAACGCTTTGCCGACGCCGCGGCGATCGCGGACTTCGCGTTGCAACGGAGCTGAGCTTTTTGGACTACTCGATCGTCATACCGGTTTTCAATAAAGCGTCCCTGACTCGACACTGTTTGCAAACGCTTCGTCCGTCCCTCGATGGCGCCGGCGAGGGCGAGATCATCGTCGTCGACAACGCTTCGACCGACGAAACGCCGGAAATGCTTGCGGAGTTTCCTTGGATCCGGTTGATTCGTAACGAGAAAAATCTCGGCTTCGCCGGCGCCAACAACCAAGCCGCAAGAGAGGCGCGCGGCAAGTATCTCGTGCTGCTCAACAACGATACGCAAGGGTTGGAGGGATGGCTTGCGGCGATGCTGGAGACGGCGGCGCAGCCGGACGTCGGCATCGTCGGCGCGCGGCTCCTCTATCCGAACGATACCATCCAACACGCGGGCGTCGTTATCGCGCCGCTGCTGTTTGGCCGCGCGGGATTGGCGCCGTACCATTACGCGTGGAAGGCCGCTGCGAACGCTCCGAACGTCGGCGAGCGTCACGAGTACCAAATCGTTACCGGCGCGTGCATGGTGACCCCGCGCGAGTTGTACGATCGGGTCGGAGGCTTGGACGAAGTCTATTGGAACGGCTATGAAGACGTCGATTACTGCCTCAAGGTTCGCGCTGAAGGACTCAAGGTGATCTACGAGCCGAAGGCGACACTGTACCACTTTGAGTCGCAGTCGGGCGTTCAACGCTTTCGCAAGGTGTCGTGGAACATTCATACCTTGGCCGAGCGATGGACCGGTGCCGTCGCGTTTGACTCCAACTCGCGCAACGTGGAAAACGGCGAAATTCCGGTACTCCAACGCGATGAAAATGCGGCGATGGTTACTCTTCTAACGCCGACGCCGCCCGCGGACCTGATCGTGCATGGGGAGATCGATAAAGAGCTGCGGCGCGAGCTTGAAGTCTCGCTGCGAGCCTGTCGTTCGCCCATCGCCGCAATCGACTTTTGCGACTCGTCGGAGGCGCTCGCTCGGGCGCGCGACGCAATGCAGATACGAGGCGAGCGGTTTTTAGTGCTGATCGACGCACGTTGCCGCTTGACGACCGGGTGGCTTGACGAAATGGTGGCGCAGACCGCCGCCCCGACGAACGTTGCAGCGGTCACGAGCGTGCCGGAACTTCCGTATGGCGAAAACGTCGTTACGCTTGCCGCCGACGCCCGCTGCACGCTCCTCTCGCTCAAGCAGTTCCCGCAACACCTAGAACTGGGCGATTTCGACACTCTGGGCGGCGCGGTGGCCGACCTGCTCTTGCGTTGCGTCGAGTTCGAGAGGGCCACGCGCGGCGTTACGAAGTCAATCGGTAGTATACCGCCCGGCGCCGAGGACGCTTCCTTTCACGCGGCCGCAGCGCGCGCGCTGACCTCGGTTTTCGACACCGATCCCGGAGCGATCGAAAGCGTGCTTCGATCTCGCGAGAACGCGGCTGTGCCCCTCGTTTCGATCGTCATGCTCAGCTGGAACGCGCCTGCGTTTACGAAGAAGGCTCTCGAATCGATTTACAGCCGTACGCGCGAACCGTATGAGGTGGTGATCGTCGACAACGGATCGGGCGCCGAAACGCTGGAGATGCTGCGCGCGATAGACGACCCGCACGTGCGGGTCGTCTATAATTCGACCAATCGGGGTTTTTCCGGCGGAAACAACGACGGCATCGTCGCATCGCGCGGCCGGTACGTCGTGTTTCTCAACAACGACGTGATCGTGACGGAAGGGTGGCTCGATAGCCTAACGGCGCCGTTTCGTCATTCCCCCGGAATCGGCGTCACCGCGCCGCGAAGCAATAAGGTCGTAGGACACCAACAGCTTGCCGACGCGGTGTATCAGTCTGAAGAAGGCATGATCGCGTTCGCACAGCGGCGACGGGAGCTCAACGAGGAGCGGGGATACTTCGCCGACCGGGCAATAGGCTTGTGCTTGTGCGTGGATCGCCGCGTCCTCGACCAAGTCGGCGGTTTCGACGAGCGCTTCGCACTGGGCAACTTCGAAGACGACGATTTCTGCATTCGCGTCCGCGCCGCGGGATACGGAATTTTTATCTGCGACGATGCGTTCATTCACCATTTCGGCAGTGCGTCGTTCGCCGCAAATAACGTCGATTACACCAAGACCATGCACGCAAATTGGACGCGCTTCGCGGAAAAGTGGGGATTTTCAAGGGAGTTTCCGGTCAACGGCTACCACCCGCGCCGCGCGATCGCTAAGGGATTCGATCGCTCGACGCACTTCGCGCCGCTGCCGGTCGAAGCGGCGAGCGGCGAATCCGATCTGCCTGCGGGCGTGCGAATGGTCTTCTGCGCCGAGGTGCACGAAGAGCGCGATTGGGCCAGAACTGCGGAGTTTCTCAAGCGCTTTGCGCGTTCGTTTACCATTGACGACGGCGCAATGTTGGCAATCGGGGCTTTCGGGTCCGAAAGCGCGGAAACGCTTGCCGCCAGGGTTCGGCGGATTTTTGCGCGGGCCGGCGTCGACCCGGAACGGTCCGGATACGTGGAGATCAGCGATGAAGATCGCGCCGAGCAATGGCGCCGGCGATTCGAGCACGTGCGCGCGATCGACTTGCCGGCGTTGAACGATCGGAGCCCAAGCGCCTTGAGGCGCTTGGTGAAGGAGTCTTCGTGAGGCAGCACGATCGGTTTGCGCAACTCGTGCCGCACATCGACGCCGAGCGGTTTCATCGCGTCGTGCGTGCGGAACACCTTGCGGCGGCTCGTCTCGACACCGGTTTTTCAGCGCGCATCGACAACTACGGGACGCTCGATCTGGTGTTCGTTGCACGCGACGAAATTCAAGTCGTTCCTTTTATCGTCGTTCAGGGCCTGATGCTGTTCTTACGCGAGGCCAGCCCTTTCGTCTGGCCCGTGTGGCTTCCGCCGATGCGCGCGGCGCTCGTACGCGAGATCGAAGCGGCGGTCGAGCCGTGGCTGCGATCGCTTGCGGTGGCGCGATTCGTCAACGGCGAGGCCGTGAAGTTCTTCGAGTGCACGCCGGAGTTCCGCGAACTGTTTGCGCGAGTGCGGGCTTTGGGGTTCGTTGGTGCGGCCGCGACGGAGGATGCGATCGTCGCCGTTTCTCCGTACGTCTTCGCACAGCGGTTTGCCGCCGATGGGCGCGTCGCGATTGCCGACGTTCGCGGCGCCGGTGGTGCGGCGATTCTCGCGCGCCGGGCGACGGTTCACGTCGACCTCGGCGATCGATTGCGAAACGAGGACGCTGGGCGCTGGTTCGGGCCGGCGGCGTTCGAGAAGGCGATCGCGGAAGGCCCCTACGAGCTTGCGATCGGCGATCGCGCGATGCTCCCGAAGGCGAGGGTCACCGTCGCGCTCGAGGACGCGGGGAACGGCGAACGCACGGTCCGCGTCGCGCAACCGATTCCGTTGTCGGTGATGGTGAGCTTCGACGTAGGCGACGGCGGCGAGGTACGCCGGTTCGCGGTTGCCGCCCCAGCCGTGACGTTGCGCGAGCATGCCGGCCTTGCGACTCCGGTTATCGGCGGTTCGGCGGGGCGTATAGGCATCGTGGTGCGCGATGACTATCTCGGAGTGCCCGACGCCGACGGCGACGCGGCGCTGGCTTTGGCCGATCACCTCAACGCGCAAGGTTTTAGCGCAAAGGTGGTGGGCGCGAGCCACGTGCGCACGGTCGATTTCGATCTGCTGCACGTGTTTGGTTACCGCTGCGCCGGCTCTTTGGCTGGAGCGCTGGCGCGGGCGCAAGGGCCGCGCCCGCCGATCGTCATTCAGCCATACCTCGACGACCCGAAGTGCGAAGCGGAGTGGGGGAGCGCCGTCACCGCCGAGTCGCTGGCAAACGCTGCCGACGAAGCGCTGCGTGCGACCTATGCCGCGGCGATTGCCAATCGCCGGCTCGCGGCGAAAACGGTTCCCGAGATCGGAACGTCGGCCGCGAACGAGCCGATCGTGCGTAATCTGCTCGCGGCCGCGCGCGGCGGCGTCTTCGCATCGGACGAGGAAGAGCGGCGCGCCCGCGAGGCCGGCTTCAGCGGAACCGCGAGCATACTTCCGGCCGTCCTCGCCGACGAGCCCGTGGCCGACGAGCGCATCGCCTCACTCGTCGGATTGGACGAGTTCGTCTTGGTGCACGCGCCGCTCGATGCCCGGTGCAACCAATATGCCCTCGTGCGCGCGTGCGCCCAGCTAGGGTATCGGGTCGTGCTGCTCGGTTCGGTCACCAATACCGAATATTACGGCGACGTCGTCGCAGCTCTCGACCACGGCGGCGTGTGGCTGCCGCAAGCCGAGCTCTCGCCGGCTGAGATTGCCGCACTCTACCGGCGCGCCCGGGTCTTCGCCGATGTGTCGTGGACCGCCGCGGGGCTATACCGTCTGACGCGGGCGGCGGCGGCCGGGGCGGCGCTCGTGGTACCGGCATCGGGGTTCGCCAGAGTCACGTGGCCGGGGCACGCCCAGGCCGTCGATCCGGCTTCGGGGCCCAGCATCGAGAAGGGTCTGCGCACCGCATGGGAGCGCGCCCGCGAGCTTGGACCGGCCCTGGCCGCCCGGACCCTCGAGAAGTACCGCCCCTTCGACATGCTGGTCCTGACCCTCAACGCCTACCAGAGCGCCGCTACCTTAGCGCCTTCCTAAACTGACTTCCCCCCGCCGCCGAAGACTAGAAGGAGCGGAGAGAGGGAGATCGGAGTTACATGGATGTTTCGACGACCGGCCAAGCCGTGGCCGCCGTCGTGCCACAGGCGAATGTAGAAACGGTCACGGGTACCGTCGGTACCTCGTCGACGAACGTACACCTCGACGGTGTCGTCACAAACGCCTCCGCAAATCAGTCGCACGACAGTACGCAATCCGGCAAAAGCGCGCTCGCTCCGGCGATCGCTAAACTTTTCGCGCTTCCCGGACCGCGCGCGCCGATAAGCCTTAACGTTTCGTATCGTATCGAAGGCGATTCCGATACGATCGTTACGGTTTTTAGCGACCCGAAGACGGGTCAAGAGGTCGCGCAGTTTCCCCCCGACGTGCTGGCTCAGGTCGCTTCGTTTTTCGACCAGCACCGCGGCGCCACGCTCGACAAAAGCGCGTAGGCAGGTAAAGCGTGTCGACCAACAGCGTGCCGGGAACCAACGTCCCGCCAATCAGCTTTCCGGGCATCGTCTCGGGAATCGATTATAATGCGATCATCACTCAGCTGACGAAGTTGTCGTTGGCTCCGACGATCAGCCTCAACTCGCAGATCGCGACGCTCAACAACGCCAACACCGAGCTGATCAAAATCAACAATCTCCTCGTCTCGGTTCAAAACTCGCTCCAAAATCTCTCCGATCCCAATATCTTTAACTCCTACGACGCGACGTCTTCGAATACGACCGCGTTGACGGCTTCCGGGATCCCCGGCGTCGCCGCCGTTCCGGGCGTCTACACGATTACTAAGGTACAAACGGCGACGGCATCGAGCGTGGTAAGCAATGCCGCGGCCGGCCACAGCATCACCGATGCGATCGGAGGAACGCCCTCCGACCAGCTGCCGTTGGCTCAGTCGTACGCGTCGGTTACGCCGAGCAACGGAAACGGCACGCTCGGACAAATCACCGTCGACGGCGTCTCGCTGTCGTACAACGTCAACAACCAATCGCTCGATCAAATTCTCAGCAACATTACGTCGGCGGTGCAGGCTAAGGCCGACTCCGGTTTCACCGCGACGCTGGTCGGCGGCGTCGTGCAGTTCACGTCGACCGATGCGCCGATCTCGATCGGCAGCAGCTCGGATTCGGGCAATCTGCTCGACGTTCTCAAGCTGACCAACGCGCAAGTCAACAATGCCCCGGGCGGCGGCTCGATCGTAGGGACGGGCGACGTCGGCGGGATCAATCCCGCCGCTAGTTTCGATACCACCACCGCTGCCGGTTATAAGACCGCGGTCACCGGTGGATTTTTTACGCTCAACGGCACGAAGATCACCGTCTCGACCGGCGACAATACCAACGACATCATCAACCGCATCAATTCGGCCGGCGCTGGTGTCGTGGCAAACTTCGATACGACCACGGGTCAAATCACCCTCACCGCTACCAGTACGGGACCGCAGAGCGTCGTGCTCGGCGCGGCCGGCGATACGAGCAACTTCCTCGCGGCAGCGGGGCTGACCGCAGCCTCGGGTGCGAAGGTAAGCGTCGGCACGCAGTCGGAGGTCGACGTCCAAAACTCGAGCGGCGGCACGCAGAAGTATTTCAGCAACTCCAACGCGGTGACGACGGCAATCCCCGGGATCACGCTGAACCTGCAGACCAGCACGGTGACGCCGTTTACGGTGAGCGTGTCGCAAGATACCAGCGGACTCGTGGGTGCGGTGCAATCCTTCGTTACGAGCTACAACGCGGCGATTGGCGAGATCAATAACGCGACCGCGGCTCCGGTTGTCATTCCGGCGGCACCTGGATCCGGCGGCCAGGCGCAATCGATCGGCGGCGGCGTGCTTTTCGGCAACTCCAACGCACAATCGATCGTGCAGCAACTGACGCAAATCGTCGGCGGCTTTCTTGGGTCGGGCAACTCCTACAACTCGCTTTCGCAAGTGGGCTTAAGCCTGAGCGATACCTTCACCCAGTTAACCGCCACGAATAACGGCGAGGGCAACTCGAGCGCCAGTTCCAACTCAACGCAGGGTGTCGGCGGGCAGACGGTGCAGACGACCTCGGCCCCGGGTACCGACGGAACGCTGCAACAGCTCGACGTGAGCAAGCTGCTCGCCGCGCTCACGGCAAATCCATCGGCAGTCGGCAGCGTGCTCAACGGAGCCAACGGCCTCACCGCGGTTCTGGGCTCGTACCTGACGAGCGTGACGGCGACGCCGACACTTCTGAACTCGGGTCCGGTCGGCAGCATACCAACGGTGTCGATCATCCAGAACTTCGAGAACGCCAATACTGACGCGATCTCGTCGCTACAGCAGCGCGTCTCGTCGATCACCGACAGCACGAATCAACAGGCCGACGCGCTGCGTACCCAGTTCGTCGCGAGCGAGGCGCTCATCGCGCAGCTGCAGGCCGAACAGCAGCAGCTGGCCGCCGCGTTCGGCTTCAGTGTATCGTCATCGTCGTCGTCTTCGGGATCAAAGGGGTAGCGTATGCGATCGTCAGCCGAACAGCGCTACCTCGAGACCTCGATCTCGACCGCGGCGAAAGAAGATCTCATCGTCAAGATCTTCGACGCCTTGATCATCGCGTCGCAGCAAGCGCACGACAAGCTTCTGCGCGAGCGCCACGACATCGAAGGCATCCATAAGGCGCTCCTGCGAGCCCAGCGCGCGTGCTGCCTGCTCATGGGTTCGCTCAACATGGACATCGGCGGCGACCTCGCCAAGAATCTCTTCCGCGTGTACGAGTTTTGGCATCACGAGCTCGTGATGACCAACATGCAGAAGGACATTACGCGCCTCGAGCGCGTCATGCCGTACTTCAAAGACTACCGCGAGACGTGGCAAAAAGCGGTAACGATGTTCAAGGCACAGCGGCTGCAGAATCAAGCGGCCGAAGCGGGGGGTTCCTTTGCCAGCGTCGGCTGAGGCTCGCGCCGCGGTCGAACGAGAGGTCGAGGAACTCGAGCGGCTCTGCCTTGCTCTGGAGCACGATCTCGTCGGCGGTCGCTGGGACGGCGCTTCGCAGACTCTGCGCGACACCCGCCGCGTAACGCACGCGCTGCTCAATGCGATGGACGCGGCGGCGCCGTATCGGGACGAGCCGTTCGACGCCGCCTTGAACGCGCGGGTTAAGCGAGTCTTCGATCTGCGCGACGATCAACTGCACCGGTTGCAAGAGTATCGCGACCAGGTCGGCGAGCGGCTGCAGACGTTCTCGCGCTGGAAGTCGTTCGCGCGATCGATCGGGGCGAAGAACGCCCGCTCGAAGCGAACCGTCGGACTCGACAGCCGCCGCTAATCCGTCTCCACGTAGGTAACATCCGCAGGGACTTGGCGCTCCGCTTTAGCGGCGATGTCGCCTGCCTCTTCGAGTGGAACCAGCTCGTAACGATCGTTCTTTAAAACCAGCACGCGCCGGCGACCGCTGCTTTGCGCAGACTCCCACTGCGGTGGTGCGGCCGCGTTACGACCGCGGTCGAAGTGCTTGCATCGGACGCCCGGGTGCAGCAGCACTGCGTGGCCGTTGCGGCGCACTCGCGCGCAGAACAAATAATCCTCGTTACAGACGCGCACGCGGCCGTCGGCCTTTTCCATGTAGATCTGCGTGGCGAAGAAGGGACGATCGAACGAGCGGATCGCCTCGGCACGAATGACGACGCAGCCGAAACCCACGCCGTCGACCGCGACCGGCGTTCGGTCGTCGAACGCGGGGATCCATCCTTGTCGCGTGTCGGCGGCGTTCCAACCGTCGACGACGAGCGGACGCAGGCCGTCGCGCGAGTAGTATAACGCCCCGGCGATTGCGGCGGACGGGTTGCGTGCGAGCGCGTCGCACAGATTGGCCAGCGCATCGGGCGGAAGGATCATGTCGTCGTCGCACATCGCGATCGCGTCGGCACCCCACTCGAGCGCGCGTTCGACCAGCAAGTCACGCTGGGCCGGGACGAAGTTTCCCGTAACGATTCCGCGCTCGAACGCCTGCACTGCGTCGGGCAGAACGATACGGCTGAGGCTCTCGACGAACGGCTGGGCCGGCGCGCCCGCGCTCGGCACGCCGAGAAATAACCTCACGCCAGCGCGCGCTTGAGGTGTCCGATGACGGACGTTGCTGCGGCGTCGAAAGCCGGTTCGTTGGCAAACAGCAAGCCGGTCGTGCGATCGATGCGAATGCGAACGAACAGTTTTTGCAGCACCGTAACCGACGCCTGCGCGTACGCGCGCAGCGCGGTTTCGATGTCGCTCGCGAGCCGCTCGTCGTCGATGCCGCCGACGTTTTGAGCCTGAAGCGCGAGCGTAAGCTGACGTGCTTTCACGAAATCCCAGCGGGCGCGCTCCTCGGAGATCTTCGCTAGGAGCTGACGCGTGGGCTCGGAAATTTCAACGACGAGCGCGATGCGGTCTTTCCCTGCGGAGGGTGTCTTCGCGATCGGTTGCGGCCGCATGTCGTCGATCGACGCGAGCAGCTCGCCGGCGTATTCCGAGATCGGTTCCTTTTTGCCGAGTTTCTCGTGGAGCCCGATCCGATGAAGAATTGCAGCCTGCGCGTCGAGATGACGTTTTAGCCCGTAGGAGTCGGCGCTCCGGCCGTCGAGCGTGCACGCCAGCGCGCCGCCGAAGATGCAGTGCTGCAAGATCGTCGGCGGTTTGCTTCCTGCGAAGATGCGTTCGAAGAAAGCGAGCGTAGCGCGGTCGAACGTTCCGTAGACGGCAACTGCCTCGCGCACGGGAACCGGCGGTTCGGGCTCGGGTTGCGGTTCGGGTTCGACGATGCCCGTCTCGAGCTGCGGTGCGGGCACGACGGGCGCGGCGGTCGACAGCGCCGCGTCGGCAGCCTCGTACACGAGCTGCTCCTCTTCATCGAGCTCGTAAATCGGCAGATCCGTAGCCGGAATGTCCACCGGGATGAGCGGTTTGCTGTCGTAGATCGTCGCGTCGGCTTGCACGACCTCACCCGCAAACGCGGTAGCGACCTGATCCTTACGTCCGATAACGACGGAACGGCCGCCTACGACCGCGGCGTTACCGCTGCGCACGTGCGGCGAGATGACGAGCGGCTTGGTTCCCAGACGAACCCCGATCTTCCATTGAAACGTGGCGCGCGCGCCGGCAACCAGCGCGCCGATCGGCAATCCTTGATTGAAGAAGCTGTCGGCAACTTCGTCGTACGTCGACCGCCCGTTCCAAACGAACGTACCCGGCCGGTACGCGGCTCCGCCCGGTAACGGCGCGAGCACGACAACGTCGTCGGCCTCGGCCGCGCCTTCGTTGGCAACGCTCAACGACATCGTTACGACGGCGCCGGCAATGACGCCGTCGGGTGGGAATGCGGCGGCTTCGACTGCCAATACCGGAGTTCTACCGGGTTCCGGCTCGCTTTGCGCTACCGGGATGCCTTCGGTGGTGTGACGGCTTTCCCACGACGTTCTTTCGCGCGGAGGCAAGCCGAGCGCGCCTCGCTGCAGCTCGAGCAGACGCATATCCGCGCTAAGCTCGAAATCCGGCTCGCGCATACGTTACTCCGTCGAACGGCGCGCGAAGAGCTTGCGCAAAAACCCTCGCTCGGCACGGTGGGGAGCCGAGCCGTTCGGCAAGCTGTCGGTGAGGACGGCCACTGCCGGGCGGCGGTCGACGACGATGCCGCGCATGGCCATCGCGGTTAAGACGTGATCTTCATTGACGAGGGTGCTGGCTCGATCCGCGGCCTCTTCCATCGCGAGATGCGCCACCATCGTTAACCGGCGCGGCAAGCCCGTCGCGCCGGCAATGAGCAGCTCCCGCGCGTCGGCCGTGAAGACTTGCTGTCCGGGCGTTAAGCCGGCGCGCTGCAGTCGAAAATCGAGAATTGCCGAGGCCATCGCGTCGTCCATGCGCCCAAGCCGTACCCACCCGTCGACACGATCGGCAAGATTGCCCTTCGCGGCGATGCGCGCCTCGAGTTCGCTCTGCCCGAACAACATAATATTCAGCAGCTTGCGCTGCGGCACGTGGTAGTTCAACAGCAGACGCAGGGCTTCGAGATTCTCTTCGCTGAGATTCTGCGCTTCGTCGACGATGAGCGCCAACGTGCGCTTTTCTAACACGGCCGTTTCGAAGAAGAAGTTCTTCAACGCATTCTTGAGTGCGGCGCTGGAGCGCGGCGGAAGCGCGAGGCCGAAGACGCGGCCGACGGCAATGAGAAACTCCACGTCGGTCGCGAACGACGGATCCAAGATCTTACCGAGGACCATGCGTTCGTCGGCGAGGAGGTCCTGTTCGAGGGCGCCGCTGAGGCTCGTCTTGCCGGTTCCCGGATCGCCGATGACCACCGTTAGGCCGCGCGACGATTCTACCGAGTCGATCAACCGGTCTTTGGCCCGGCGCAGCGTGCCGAGTTCGCAATAGAAGTAGGGATCGGCCGTATCGAGGAACGGATCGCGCTCCAGACCGAAAAAGCGGTAATATCTCGGCATCTAGGTCGTCTCAGTTTGACCAGCGGCGGCCGAGCTCATTTGTGGGCCGCCCGCAGATTCGGTACTCCACAGCCGCAGGCACCGGTCGAAGGCCGCGCGTAACGCACCGGCGCGCGTCCAGTAGGGGTCGTCCGCCGGCCGGACGTCGTTTTCACTGACGAACGGTATCGAAGCGCCGTACTCGGCCGCGATCTGCGCATTATCCGATGCAAAACTCCGCAGGAGCCGGAGATGCTCCTCTCGGTCGAAGAGCGCGAAACGCGCCACCGCATCCGCCTCGGAAACTTCGGGTGCGTGAATGCCGATGAACTCCATGGCGTCGTCCGGAAGGGGCTCGCCGGGGCGCAGCATGACGTGCAGCGTTCCGAGAAGTTCGACGAACGGAAGGCTCGCATTTTCGCGCGGGTGTTTGAGTTGCAGCTTGAGCCCATCGCGGGCGAACTGAGCATCGAGCAGCGAAAGCGCGCCCAGAAAGTCCTTGAAGATCAACGACGGTTCGCCGGAACCCGTAAAAATCCGGACGTGCATGTGGTCACGGCCGAACGCGGCGGCGAACGGTTCGAGAAGGCGCGTGTATTGGAACTGAATCGCTTGCACGGTACCCTCGGGGACGTAGCATCCCGTTCTCACGATCGTGTCCAGGTAGCTTTGGATAGGGCGAATGTGACCCTGCTTGACGCGCTCCACGTACATGGATTCGGCAAACGCTCCTTGAGCGCGCAAATAGACGAGCACGTGCGGATCGTAACCCGCGGACCGTACGGCTCCGGCGAGCTTTTCCAGCGCACGCGGCCGCGCGTGCAATAGAGAAAAGTCTTCGGCGCTCAGCAATGCCGTGCGGTATGGGTTGGCGCGAAGCTCTTCAACCAGAAGCGCGAGCAGCGTTTCCGATCGTTCGCCGACCAGCTCCCACGCCAACTCGGCATTCCCCGGAAGATCTCCGTGCCACCCCGACTGCACGAAGTGAATGCCCGAGCCGTGCAGCGCGTCGAGATTTTCCTGGAACGCGATCTGCAGGGACGTCGTGCCCGTTTTATGCGTGCCGATGTGCAAAATGCACGGGCGCATGCTCACGCCGGACTCCGTTCGTCTGACGGTATCGGCGCAACGGGAACGACCGAGCTGCTCATGGCGCCGATCACGATGCCGGCACGTCGCGACGGGTCTGCGGCCTCATTTGCGCGCCGCTCTTGATCGGCGAGCATGTTGGCTTGTGCCGTGTGAAGGCTCGCGCGACCTTCGATGCCGGATGCGTACCGCGCGGTGATGGTCCGGTACGCTCCGACGAAGTCCCATTGATGCTCGATCGTCATGTTTCCGCGCACTGGATCGTAGCGCCACGAGTATTCGCACGTTACGCGGTCGACGCGAACGAATCTCGCACCGAGCGAAGCAATCCGCAGCCATAACTCCCAGTCGTCGGTTACCGGCAGATCTTCATCGAAGTAACCGAAGCGGTCGAAAACCGTCCGGTTGTGGACGATCGTATGGATCGGCGAAAGGTTCGAAACGTAAATGTCATCGGGATGGAACTCCCGGTCGAGGTAGATCTGATAGCCCAGCACGTGCTTTTCGTCTCCGTTCATCTGCGCGTATTCCGCCAGGCACGTGGTGAAAACGACGTCGGCCTGCGTGCGTTCGATGGCCTCGACTGCAAGTGCGCAGTGATCGCCGTAAATCAAGTCGTCGTCGTCGAGGTAGCCCACGAACGTTCCGCTTGCGGCACGGGCACCGGCATTCGAGGCGGCGCTGATGTGGCGCCGCTGGTCGAGCGTCTCGTAACGGTACGGACGGCCGTTTGCGGCGGCCTCGACGATCGAGCGTACGTCCTCGCCCCCGTTGTTGACGACGACGATCTCGACGTTTCGATACGTCTGCGCCGCGACGCTCGCGACCGCGCGGCGGAGCAGCTCGGGGCGGTCGTACGTCCGAATGACGATCGAGATTCGGCGCCCGTCCAGTCGCGCCGCCGCGTACCGCGCCACCGTGCGCAACGTTTCTTCCGGCGAGGATGGGACGCGATCGCTGCCGCCGGATGCGACGAGCGCTGCTGTGACGGCGCTTTGCATACCGCGGAGGTCCGGCGCCGCATATCCGAAAATGCGTTCGTCGCAGTCATCGACGCGCATGGCGTTGGGAGCGACGACGTGATGCCCGAGTGTCGCAAGCGTGCGCGCGCGCATCGATCGCCATTCGGGAGCTACCACGACGCGCGTCGTAGGCCTCTCCATCGCGTTCTCTGCGCAGATCACGCGTACGTCGAGGCGCAGGCGCACCAGGACGGCTGCGTACACTGCGAGCGCCGCACGAGACATCGAGGGGCCATATACCGTTACTGCCGCGTCGTCAAGCGCAGTCGCGCGCTCGTCTCCCATCGTTGCGACCGGTAGCAGCGCAAAGCGCCGAAAAGCGCGATTCAGCCCGCGTACCCATCGGTCGCGTTCGCCGGGCGCGCCGACGATCAAGACGTCGGCAACGCGCAGCGCGAGCGCGGCCGCATCGAGGTGGCGCTGCGCGAGCGTAGCGAGTTCGTGCGGCTGCTTTCCGTTAACGAGAAGCTGACCGGAGCTTAACGCTGAAATTTGAGCGGCCCGATCGTCCTCGCCGGCCGTAGCGGCAATCGCCTCGATAATGGATCGCAGCGTACCTTCGTACGGCTCGGCTAATACGGGCAAGAGCGCGGTCGTAAGACCCCGGCGGCGGGCGCCGATCAATGCGGCGATCCCTTCGGCGGGCGAAGTCAAGTCGATCCCAAAAAACCGGACCGCCGTGTCTTCGGGGATCGCCGCAAGTGCGGACGCCTCTTCGGGAAAGGCGGCTGGATCGAAGAAGATGCGCTTCAAGGTAGCGTCCCTGTTATCGGCAGCCGATAAACCAATAGTGAATCCGGAGAGTGCGGCACTGGACTCCTCCCTAGAGCGTTCCGTCGAGGAAGTAGCGCGTTACTGGCACCAAGACCCCTACTACGATCGCGCGGAACAGGCCGACTGGCTGAGAGCATTTTGGGCGACTGGGAATCCTCAGCGACCGTTTCGCCGCATGTTCGACGCGCTCAATCTACGTATGACCGCAGAACTCGCCTGCGGTCACGGGCGCCACGCGGCGCAGATCCATCACCAGATACCCGGTCTGGTTTTGATCGACGTCGTAGCCGAAAACGTGGCGTTTTGTCGCGAGCGATTCAAAGATGCCGGTAACGTTGCCGTCATGCAGAACGACGGTGCGACGTTCCGACCGCTTCCCGACGGATTTTTGAGCGCCATTTACTGCTACGACGCAATGGTGCATTTCGAATTCGACGTGGTGCTCTCGTACGTGAACGACAGCGCTCGAGTGTTGGAGCCAGGGGGCCGTGCGCTCTACCATCATTCCATTGTGGACTGCTTTCCCGGTTTGGATCACCGTAGGGCTCCCGGCGGGCGCAACTTCATGAGCCAGCAGCTTTTTCTGCACGCTGCGCGACGCGCCGGCCTTCGCATCTTGGAGTCGGTAACGTTCGACTGGGACGCGCCGAATACGGACTGTCTGACCCTGCTCGAGAAACCCTTAACGGCCTGCGCTTAAGAGTCTCGCCAAGGCGGCCACGGCGCGTCCGAAACGTGGGCGGCCGGCTCGCCGGCTAATCCCATGTTCCCTCGCGCGATCGATTGCAGTATTCCCTCGCGCCGTCGCTGCAGCAGCGGCCGTCCCTCAACGGGATATCGCGCATAGAGAGCGCGGTAGCCCTCGAGCGTTCCGCCGGACCACATCACGGATTGCTGCTGAGCACCGCGGTTGCGAATCGTGTAGCATGACGTGATACGCTCGACGTGAACGAGATCGTTGTCCGCCGCAAGCCGGAGCCAAAGTGCGTAGTCGCGACAAAATGGAATCGACGCGTCGAACGGCGGATCGCCAAAGACCGCCTCGCGCCGGAACATGACGCCGACGGCACCAACTTGGTTGCTCACCAGCAGCGCGCTAGCCTCGGCGCTGCGGCTCATGTTGCTTTCGAGGCCGTATAGCAGCCAATCATCGTTGTTGCTTCGAAGAAATGCCGTTAGGACGTCACCGTGTGCGACCGACCCGCCGGAGCGTTCCAGTGCGGTTACGAGCTCCGCGACGTGGTCGGGAAAGAAGAGGTCGTCGTCACTCAATAGCGTGACGTATTGGCCGGAGGTCGCCGCGAACGCGGCGTTTGACGACTCGACGGGATTGTTCTCAGCCATATGCATGAAGGTGACGTCGGGAAACTGCGATGCCAATGCGTCGAGGCGCGGGCCGCCGTCCACCACGACGATCGTCTCGACGTTCGTATAGCTTTGGCGCGCGACGCTTTCGAGCGCATCGCGAAGCATGGCCGGCCGGTCTAAAGTCGGTATCATCACGGAAACCTTGGGCCCGCTGCGCAGCAGCTCTCTTGGCGCCAACGGTTCCGTGACCGGCGCACCGGGGCGTGGACGGGAAGACGCCATACCGATTGCGGCCACGGCGGCCTCGAAAATGGAGGCCATGCGCCGGCGATCGAAAACGCGGACGCCGTCGAGAACTTCTTGAACGCCGCTCTCGGCGTCTGCGACGAGCGACGCGCCGTAGGACGCGAGGGACAGCGCGTCATCGCATCCGTAGGCGTTCGCGTCGACGATTACTTTGGCGCCGTGCAAAATCGCATCGGCATCGGCAGCGGTCAGCCAGCGCGCGAGATCGTTGCTGGGCGGTGCGTCGGCGCTGACGACCCATAGCGGCTCCTGCATCTCCGCCAGCGCGAGCACGAAGCCGAACGCGACGCTGCCTGGAAGATGGGGTGCCCAAACGACGAGGCCCGACCGTTGGACGGGGGACGGGGAGCGTCGCGCACCGGGCTTTACGGGTGCGATCACTGCGGCGGGGTCCACCGAGAGAAGGTCGCAGACGCGGCGGCGTTCGATTTGGCTGCACACGAATAAGCCGTCCGACAGCCGAACCGCCGCCTGCATGAGGCGCAGCGAGGCTGCATCGTAAGCGGCTAGATCCGCTAAGCGCTGTCCATTGACGTTCAAGACGCCGGCAAAGGCTTGTTCGAGCGCCTCGCGCCGTTCGTCTTTGCCGGCAAGCGTAGAGATAATGGCCGGCAAAACGGCGTCGCTGCGCATCGAGTGCTCGCGCTGCAACAGCGCGCGTACGAAGAATCTGCGGTTTTGGAAGCGTCGCCGCGTGCAGTCTCGAAGCGCCTCGGCGGCGCCGGTATGATCGAAGACGATCAGGGGCTCGTCGCAGTGCAGCGCGTCGCCAAAGCGTGACGCGATCGGTCCGTACGCCGCGACTGACGATTTCATCGGGCGGACGTTCGCACCGAAGAGGCACTGTCCCCTCGCTCGCCGATTATATGTGCGGATGGCAGATGCGCTAACGCTTCGTACGGCACGCCTGAGCCTCGTACCGGCGGCAGTGGCGCACGTCCCGTTGCTCTTCCCGCTGATGAGCGATCCGCGCGTCACGACATTCCTGGCATGGGAAGCACACGCGAGCGAATCGGAAACCCTTGAAGTCGTCGAAGCACTCGTCTCGGCGCAGTCCCGCGCAATGGGCTACCACTGGACGATTTTCGAAGGGGAACGTGTGCGAGGATTGGTCTCGCTGATCGACGTGCAGCGCAAGCATCGCTCGTGGACGCTCGAGCGCGCCGAAGTTGCGTACTGGGTAGATCCGGAGAGTCAGGGCAAAGGGATCGCGACGGAGGCAACCGCAGCCGTCGTTGCATGCGCTTTTGAACGGCTAGGTTTGAACCGCTTGCGCATTTCGCATACCGGCGCGAATCCGGCGAGCGGTCGCATTCCGCAGAAACTTGGCTTTACGTTCGTCGGCACCGAAAGGCAGTTCTTCAAGAAGAACGACGTGTGGCACGACATGAATCACTACGAGCTCCTAGCGCAGGATTGGCTGCCGGCTCAATGACGACGTTCCGGTGGAAGAAGAAGGGGCGTATCTTTGCACCGAGCGGTGAGTTCGACTGGATGGAGAGCCACGCCCAAAATCCGGCAGTTCTCCCACTCGAGGACCGGTTGCGTGTGTACTTCAACACCCGCTCCAAGAAGGATGCCGATGGAAAGGTCAGCGCTCGTGCGGCGTACGTGGACGTTCGCAGAAACGATCCCGGCTCGGTCATTGGCCTGGGCTCGCGTCCCGTGCTCGAGCTTGGCGAACTCGGAACGTTCGATCAATTCGGCGTGATGTCGAGTAGCGTTCTTCGCGTCGGCAACGACGTGTGGATGTACTATGTGGGATGGAGCCGCTGCGAAGGCGTGCCGTACGATCACGCGATCGGACTGGCGATCAGCCGCGACGACGGCATGACGTTCGAGCGAATCGGAAGCGGTCCCGTGGTTACGCGCAATCAGAACGAACCTTTTATCCAGAACAGCCCATCGGTGCTGCGGGTCGGCGATTTGTTCCATATGTGGTACAGCACGGGAACTGCGTGGATCGCGCGAGGGACATCCGTTGAGTCCGTGTACGTCGTCGTACACGCCACTTCGCTGGACGGAATCGCGTGGAATCGGGACGGCGTCCCGTGTTTGGAGACCAAAGCCGAGTTTGAATGCCAGACCAGTCCATCGGTGATTCGCATCGGCGAACGCTACCATATGTGGTTTTGCTATCGCTACGGTATCGACTTTCGCAACGCGCAGCGAGGGTATCGCATCGGATACGCCTGGTCGGATGACCTCACGCAATGGCACAGAAACGACGATCTGGGCGAATTGTCGCCGTCGGACGAAGGCTGGGACTCCGAAATGGTGTGTTACCCCTTCGCGTTTGCGTTGGATGGGCGAGTTCTGATGCTTTACAGCGGGAACTATTTCGGCCGCGACGGTTTCGGGTATGCGGAGCTCAGCTGAACTGAACGAAGAGCGCTTTCCCGCAGAGAAACGCGCGGCGTACGTCGGTGCGGCGTTCCAACAGGGCATTGCCGGCGCGATAAGGGCCATCGCCGTGCGCCCAGACGTAGTCGTCGAGAATCAACCAGCCATTAGGCACGATCGCAGGCACCCATAGGTCACAATCCTGCTTCACAAAACGGTAGTCGTGATTTCCATCGATATGGATAACGGCGATCTTGCCGGCGTACCGCACCTCTGCGAACTCGTCCGTTCGAATCTCGCGCCGTGCGCTATACACCTTGAATCCCTCTTCGGAGGTCATTCGCAGGTAGTTGAACTGTCCACGAGCCGTCGGCAGCATGTTGATCACGAAAGCCTTACGCAGTAAGTCGTAATCCCATTGATCGTCCATCGTTCTCTGGACGTCACCGGGGATCTCGTGCTGGAACGACGCGCTAGGCGAAAGCGGGTCCACGGAGAGCACCGGCCCTATGCCGTAGCGCTGTGCTAAGAACTGAAGTACAAACGCGGAGCGCCCCATTAGCGATCCGATTTCTACGACGTCGCCCTTGGGCGCTTCGGCGAAGAGGGCGATCATGGCCGCCAGCTTCTCTTCGTTTGACTCACCGTAAATGTCGGCAGCGTGCTTGAGTATTGCTGCGATCTCGAGCTCGCCGGCGATGAGCGCCGACTCGCCGGCGCACGCGGCGGCAAAGCGCCGCGCTCGTGAAGCTCTCTCGAGAACGTCGCGATACGCCGTGACGACGGCCGCGATTGGCGACTCACCGACCAACTCGACTGGCAGCGCTTGGCTTGCGATGTACGATTGCAGAAAAGCGTGAACGCTGGCGACCGGAGCGTAGATGCGTCGAATGCCGCGGGACTTCACGAGGCCCGTAAGCGCTTCGCCAAAGGCGGTGTCGTAGACGTATGGAAGGATGAAAAGGTGACCGAAGGTGCGCTCCATCTGCGGATCGTGGACCGATGCCGCAGCGACGATCGTTTCGCCTCGCCGAGCGGCCGCGTCGCGGTACTCGACCGCCAATCGGTTGAGGGCGGGAAAGACGAGCGTTGCCATCGCGTCGTCATTTGAGTCGGCGGCGCAGGAGCTCCTTTCTCGGGTGGTGGATTTGTTGGCCGATGTGACGGAGGGACGACTTAAGGCATGCGCGTGACTGACGCCGCGGTTTACCGCTGCCCGGCCACTGGTGAATCGCTCGCTCTCGAGATTTCCGAACGCAAGGGAGACGAAGTCGTTTCGGGACAGCTTCGCTCGCCCGGCGGAGCGAGTTATGCGATCTCCGGCGGCATACCGGACCTGAGATACCCGGCTACGCTGGCCGGCGAAGACGCGTTCGCGCGCGACATCTACGACACCGTCGCGGACGTATACGACGAATATCTCCCGCTAACGTTTATGACGTTCGCGAGCGACGAAACCGAAACGCGCGAACTCATGGTGGATCGTCTGCGGCTGCGCCCGGGCCAGCGAGTGCTGGAAGTCGGTGCGGGAACGGGACGTACCAGTGCATTCATCGCCGGCAAGCTCGGCGGCGAGGGGCACGTGTACGTGCACGACATATCGCGCGGGATTCTGCTCAAAGCCGTGGAGCGGCTTGCAAGTGAGTCCGTAGGGCTTTCATTCCTGCTCAGCAACGGCGTTTACTTACCGTTTCCCGACGGCTACTTCGATGCGGTCTTCCACTTTGGCGGTCTGAACATGTTTTCGGACGTTCGGCGCGGACTGTCGGAGATGGCGCGCGTCGTTCGTCCTGGTGGCCGCGTCGTCGTGGGCGACGAAAGCGTTCCGCCGTGGCTGCGCGGTACGGAGTTTGGCCGAATCCTCATGAACTCGAGTAAGCACTACGAGGCGCCGCTACCGCTAGACGATATGCCCGTGTCCGCTCGCGACGTGGTCATCGAGTACATTCTCGGCGGCGTATTCTATCTGATCAGCTTTACCGTCGGGGTTGGGGAACCGACTGCGAACTTCGATTTCGACATTCCGGGCGCACGCGGCGGAACGCACCGCACGCGAATGTATGGAAACCTCGAGGGGGTCACTCCTGAGGCGAAGGAACTCGCGGCGCGCGCTCGCGCTAAGCGCGGCCTGAGCATGCACGCGTGGCTCGACGCGGTGGTACGTGAGGCGGCACGTCGAGATATCGGCGATGACGACGTACCGGTATAACGCCGGCTCGGCCTTCGCAGAACAGGTCGCGAAGGCCCCGGCGCGCCCGGCTCTAAAGATGGCCGGCGGCTCGAGTGTCTCGTACGGCGATCTCAACACTCTTGCCAATAGGATTGCCGGAGTATTTCGTCGCCGCGGTGTGAATCGGCACGACGTGGTTGGGATCGTCCATACCAAAACGCCGTCGTCTTACGCAGCGATGCTGGCTGCGTTGAAGATCGGTGCGGCCTACGTCAATCTCGACGACCAGAACCCTCCGGCCCGGCTCGAACGCATCTTCTCGACCGCACGACCCAAGGTAGTTTGCGCCGAGGCGCTCTCTGCGCCGATGCACCAAGCGGTCACGCATGCCGGCATCAGCGTGCTGGAATGGTCGGGCGAGGGGGTTCCGAGCGAACTTTCGAGTGCTGGGACGGCCGAGCCGGACGATTGCGGTGACGTCACCGGGGCAGATCCCGCGTATATCATGTATACGTCCGGGTCGACGGGCGTTCCCAAGGGCGCCTGTATGACGCATGCCAACGTCCTGAACTTCGGCGCGTGGTGTGGATCGCGATTCGGCATCGGCCCCGACGACGTCCTGACCAACGTCAACCCGATGTATTTCGATAACTCGGTGTTCGATTTTTATGGTGCTATGCTCAACGGTGCGTCGATCGCACCGGTTACACGCGAGACTCTCGCCAACCCCGCTGATGCCTTGAGCCAAGTCGAGGAAGCCGGCTGTACGATCTGGTTTTCGGTGCCGTCGCTATTAATCTACTTGAGCACGGTGAAGCTATTGAGCCCGAACCGGCTGCCGGCTATCCGCTCGTTCGTCTTTGGCGGCGAGGGCTATCCGAAACCGGAGCTCGCCAAGCTTTTTAAAACGTACGGGCAGCGCGCAAAGCTGATAAACGTCTACGGTCCGACCGAATGCACCTGTATCTGTTCGGCATGGGACGTTCGACCGGAAGACTTGGCGAATCCGGACGGATTGGTGACCCTTGGACCCGTAACGGAGAATTTTTCGATGCTCGTGCTGGACGAAGAGCGCGGGGTTTCGCCCGGCGAAATCGGCGAGCTCTGCCTATTGGGTCCCCAAGTCGGTCTCGGGTACGTAAACGATCCGGAGCGAACCGCTAGTGCCTTCGTGCGCAGTCCCCTCAATAACCGCTGGTACGAGAAGATGTATCGCACCGGAGATCTAGTGCGCCTTTCCACCGACGGCCGTTCGCTCGATTTCGTGGGACGAAAAGACAACCAAATCAAGCACATGGGATATCGCATCGAACTCGAGGAGATCGAGTCGGCGCTCAACCGCATCACCGGGGTGACGCAGTCGGCCGTCGTCCAAAAGGCCGGGCGGCGCGAGCAGAAGATTCTTGTTGCATACGTTGCTGCCGAGAAGCCGCTCGCGGAGGACCGGCTCCGGTCTGAGCTGCAGGATCTGTTGCCCCCGTATATGATCCCGCAGCGTTTTGAGATTCGCGAGGCTCTACCGAAGAATTCAAACGGCAAAGTGGACCGCGTCGCGCTGCGTAACGAATAATCGTGCCGGAAAACGCGTATACGACGTTTCACAGTCAGCGGGTGGGGGCCCATCTCTACCCCACCGAGTTCGTCGTGCGTACGATGCTCGGGACCTATCCGGGCCTGAAGCTCGAGAGGAAATACAAGAACGCCCGGTTGCTGGACCTTGGCTTTGGAGACGGGAGAAACTTTCCGCTCTTTGCGAATCTGGAAGTCCGCATTTACGGCGCCGAGCCGGACCGCGAATTATGTTCGCTCGTGAGCGAACGCATGAGGCCGTTGGGCATCCAATGCGAATTGCGACCGGGAAGCAACGCCCACGTTCCCTTCGAGGACGGATTCTTCGACTACGTCGTGGCTTGCCACTCGATCTACTATGTTGACTCCGGCGATACGTTTTCACAGAACGTCGCCGAAGCGGCGCGCGTTCTTAAACCGGGGGGCTGGATTATCGCGTCCGTGCCGGATCGCGAGAATTTCATTCTGGCGGGGGCGGACGCCTTACCGGACGGCCATTGGAGGATACGCTCGGATCCCTATGGCCTGCGCAACGGCTCTATTTTTCGCGCGTTTGCGGACCGGCAAGAGGTCGCCGCGGCCTTTACGGATTGTTTCGAGGAATTGTCCATTGCGTCGTTTCGCGACGATTGGTACGGAATTCTCGTGAGCGGATTCGTCGTGGTTGCTCGCCGATCGGAGACGGCATGAAGCCCGCCGCACTATTGCACGTCGGCTTAGCCAAATGCGCGTCGACGTTTCTGGGCGACCAGGCTCTCAAGGCGCAGCAGCGCGGCGTTGCATCTGCACTGGTCTGGAGACCCTTCGATCTGCTGATCAACCGAGCGTTCGCGGAGCTCGGGGGAACCGTCGTCGCGTTCCCCGACTCCCCGCCGCTTCCCGTCACGATACCTACGGACCGTCCGCTCATTGCCACCAATGAATGCTTGACGGGGCATTTCCCGCAGCCGCTGCGCCTTGTCTCGCATCCCATTTATACGGGGGATACACTTAAGGCGCTGCAGCGTCGCGTGGCGGAACTTCTTCGCGCCATGAGCGTTGAAGCGCTGTCGCCGTTCGACGTTACGGTGCTGCTGATCGTCAGGAGTCCGCAACGATGGCTTCACAGCCTCTACCGAAATCTCGTTGTCATGGGTGTCGCCGAAAGCGCGGAGATATTCTTCGACCGGTTCGGA
Source organism: Candidatus Baltobacteraceae bacterium (assembly GCA_036488875.1). Taxonomy (NCBI): domain Bacteria; kingdom Bacillati; phylum Vulcanimicrobiota; class Vulcanimicrobiia; order Vulcanimicrobiales; family Vulcanimicrobiaceae; species Vulcanimicrobiaceae bacterium. Next base: position 25,408 of record DASXGW010000002.1, read on the forward strand.
GGCGTAGTAGTTCAGTGGGCCGACGTCGACTATCTCGTGCAGCTGTACGCCGAACTTTTCGGTAAGGAGCGCGTGCGCATTCTCCCAGTCGAGATGCTGCGTGACGATACTGCGACGTTCTTCGCTCGCGTCAACGAAATGGCCGGCGCGCAGGTCTTGCTCGACAACGAACCGCGTAACGTTGGGCTTTCCGACGGCGCCTCGGAGCGGCTTCGTGCGTTATGGGGTGAGATCGACCGCATCGCCCCGCCGCAACCTTCCTGGTCGAACCGGACCGTCCGCTTCAAACAAGAGACGTGGGAGTTTCTGCACAACGCCGTCTTGAACGACGAGTCGGCCGTCAAACGAGCCAATGAGGTCTGGCGCGACGACCGGGTCATCTACGAAATGCCGCGAGCGCTCGTCGAGACGATGCAAACGCACATGACCGCACTGCGGCATATTGAGGGATTTGAGCGATACCGGGAAGAGTACTTCTCGGGGTAATGCGCGTTTAACGCAGCTTTGAAATTTTGAGGAACCGTTCGCTGTCGAGGCGGAAGAGCTGGGTATTGGCGCCCACGAAGACGCTTTTCGCAGGAGCGCACTTCGTGACGAGTACGCCGGCGCCCAGGAAGCTGCGCTCGCCGATCTCGACCTCGTGACCCACGACCGCACCCAAGCCGACGAACGATCCCGCTCCGAGCCGGGCGCTGCCGCCGAAGGTCGCGTGCCCCGCGATCCAGGCATGATCTTCGATCACGCTGTGGTGACCGATCAAAGCGCCGCTCCATACGACCACGTTGCTCCCGATGTGCGTCCCGGGTTCGATGATCGCGCCGTCGAGGATGACGCAGTTGTCACCGATGTCGAGCCAATCGCCGGTGCTGGCCTTAGGACTGACGTAGGAAATCAACCGATAGCCCTTGGCTTTTGCTTCTGCGTATTTCTTTTGCCGTAAGGCGTTGAGATCGTGATAACCGACGGCCACGATCATCGAAAACTGGTCAGGCGGAAAATGCCGTTCGACGTCGTCAAACGCGACGATCGGGCGGTCGAAGAAATGACCCTCCTTCGGGAGAAAGCCGGCATCGCACGCGAAGGCCGCTACGTCGTACTCGTCGGATCTGCGTAGGTGATGGAACACGACGTCGGCTACTTTCCCGGCGCCGAAGATCACAACGTTGGTCACGAGAAGCTTCCTTTCAAACGGTCAATCCGCCGTCGATGTGGAGTGTCCGGCCCGTCAGGAAGTCGTTTTCAAGAGCGAAGACGACCGCAGCCGCGACTTCGCGCGGCGCGGCCAGACGCCGCAGCGGCGTTCTGCGCTTGACGTCGTTCAAAGTTGCCTCCGCAACGGCGGCGTGCGTCGTAGGCGTGTCGGCGAAACCGGGCGCGATCGAGACGACGCGAATGCCGAGCGGTCCCAGTTCCCGTGCCCATACTACGGTAAGCGCCTCGATGCCGGCTTTGGCGGCGGAATACGCGGTTTGTCCCGGATTGCCGGCAGCGGCGACCGAGGAAAAGTGCACGATGACGCCTTTGGTTCGCGAAGCGGCCATTCGTTCGGCAAATACCGCGCCCAAAACGAACGCTGCCGTGAGATTGCCCCGAATGACGGTATTCCAGCTTTCGATCCCGTGCCGGCGCTGCCTGGGATTAGCGAGGTTGACGAGCGGTTCGCTATGGATCACGCCGGTGCAGTTGACCAGCGCTTCGACGCTGCCGTGCTGCTCGACGATTTTGTCTACCGCCGCGATGACGGACGTTTCGTCCGTGGCATCGGCACAAACCCACTGCGGATCGTCGCCCTCCGGCGTGCGAAGATCCAGAAGGACGACGTTAGCGCCCCGCTGTTGAAGGTCGGCCGCGACGGCGGATCCGAGGTTGCCGGCAGCGCCTGCGACGACGACGTTCTTCCCTGCGATGTCCATGGTTACAATGCGATGGACTTGTCGCGCAGAACGCTCTTGATCGTGCCGACGCTTCGCATAGCCACAATTTCGTCAGCCGTAAGCTCCACGCCAAACTCGTCTTCAATCGCGGCGATGAGCTCCATGTGGCTTAAGGAGTCCCACGTGCCGGTCTCTTCCATATCGAGACCGTCGGTAATGTCGCTGCGCTCGATCCGCAAGACGCCGGCGACGATCCCGGATAATCGATCCGCGGGCGCGATGCCATCACTCATCGTTCACCGTCGATACCGTGTCACCCAAGCGCTTACCTTCACGGCGTAACCACCGTTTCGCGCCGGATTTCCGCGCCGAGTTGATCGGGCGGTTCTTCGATCAGACGAGTAAGAACGCTCGCATAGCTTCCACCGTACGGCGAAAGGAATCCCAGCTCGACGCCTGATTCGGCAAACGACGCATGGTCGTAGAGTTCGCGACCGCCCGAAGGATTGACGTACCGGTTTCCGCCTGCGGCTTTGACGGCGGCGATGACGCGATCTTGACCGCGCAGGTCGTTGGGAAGGCTCATACGACTCGATCGCAGCATCGGGCGCTCGATGCCCAAAATCGCGACGACGTCGCGGATAAGATCCACGAGGTACTCCGTAACGTCGCCCGACTCGCCCACGCCCAGGAGTCGCGCAAGCAGGGGATGCTGCTGTTTGCGGGCGCTCTCCAACGTAGGGAAGCGGCAAACCTGGGCTTCCAAACGCGCCGGCGCGTCCGGCGTAAACCGAAGATCGGCGATCGCGACTTCGCGCTCGGCCTTTTGGAGCGGCAGCGTTAGCCATGCCGGTTCTCCGGTGCTGGTCGCAAAACGGTTGCGATGAACCCAGCCTCGACGCGGAAACTGCACGCAATCGAACAGAACGACCGCGTCTGCGGCGGTGAAGAGGCGAAAGTAACCGGCATATGGGACGAAGTACGGCTGAATGACCGCGACGCTGGTCACAACATCGCTGCGCGGAGGCCGCCGCGGGCTTCGTCAAACGAGCTCAGCACGCGTTCGAATTGCAGGTCGCTCATGTCGTGAAAGAACGGTAGGCCGAAGACGCGCGAGCCGAGCGAATCGGTGACCGGCAGTTCGTCGCGCCCGAATGGCCGGTAGGCGCGCTGGTGATGAACGCCGCTCTGCCACCAGCGCCGCGTTGCGATGCCGAGCCGTTCCAGGCGCTCGATGGTGCCGGGCGCGTCGTCGACGGCGACGTTGCAATAACACGACACCCATCCGCCGGCATACCCCGGCACCGTAGCGATGCCGGAGCGCTGCGCAAGCGCCGCTGCATAGCGTTCGGTGAGGGCGGCGAGCGCCGCACGGCGAGTTTGCCAGCCATCGAGCGCGGCGAGCCCGACTGCCGCATGATACTCACTGAGTTTGCCGTTGTAGCCGAGAATCTGCCCTTCCGGCGAATCCCATACGCCGAAGTTGCAAATGCGGTGAAAGCGACTCATCGTCCGGTCGTCGAGCGAGATCACGACCCCGCCTTCGCCGGTGCCGAAGACTTTCGTCGCGTGAAGACTGATCATGATCGGCGATTTGCCCGGCCGCGCTTGCGCTACGGACGTTACGGTGTCGAAGGAAGCTGCGCAGTCGATGATGACCGGGATGCCGGTGCGAGCCGTAAACGCATCCCAGGCTTGCGTGTCGACGGGAGCGCCGAACGCCGAAACGGCCATGACCGCGCCCACGCCTTCTAGATCGCCGCGCCGTTCGATCTCGAGCGGATCGAGCATCCACGTCGACGGTGAGACATCGACGAAGTACGGCGTGAGATTCGCCGCCCAGATCGCGGCGGCCGAAGCTACGAACGTCCAAGACGGCACGAGGCAGCGAGATCCGATCGGGGCGCCGACTGCCAGCAAGGCAGCACTGAGTGCAACTGTCCCGTTGGCGACCAATGACAGTTGCTCGGGCTGCACGCCGAAGTGAGTAGCGAGTCTGCGTTCGAGTTCCCGTAAGAGCGGCCCGTGATTGGAGTAATAGCGGGCGGCGTCGATGCGCTCGAGGTATGGGCTTAGCTGCGCAACGTCGGGCAGCTGCGGCCTCATGACGGGGATCGCCTCAGCTTGCCTCGCGTGTACCATCTCTACGGTCATCGGCCTCCGCGAACGCCCTTTTTACGCTCCACGGGGTAGGAAACGGACCCGGCCGAGCCGATAATAGGCGGGATGCCCACGGCTACCGATTCCGATCTCGACGCGCTCGAGTCGCGTACGATATTCATTCTGCGCGAGGCGTTCTCGTGCGTTTCGCCTATTTGCATGCTCTGGTCGATCGGCAAAGACTCCACGTCGCTGCTCTGGATGGTGCGCAAGGCTTTCCTCGGCGACGTGCCCTTTCCGGTCGTGCTGCTCGATACGGGCATGGAGTTTCCGGAGGTCTACGCCTTCCGCGATCAGCTGGTGCGCGATTGGAATCTCCCGGTCCACAACGAGGCTTGCCCGCCCGAAAGCACCGTCGATCAGACGCTGCCCCCGGCCGCTCGCCACGCCGCCCGCAAAACCGCGGGGCTGCGCGCCCTGATCGCACGCGAGAACTATCGCGGCATCATTTTGGGTATCCGGCGCGACGAGCAAGCCATTCGCGCGAAAGAGCGCGTTTTTAGCCCGCGCAACGCCGACGGCTCGTGGGATCCGCGATCGCAGCCGCCCGAGTTGTGGGATTACTTCCCCTACGAAGTGCCCGACGGCGCGCACGTACGCATCCACCCGCTGCTGCACTGGACCGAACTCGACATCTGGCGTTACACGCAGCGCGAGAACATTCCGTACGTGCCTTTGTATCTGGCTAAGGACGGTATGCGCTACCGGTCGCTGGGCGAGAGCAACATTACCGTGCCGATTGCGAGCACGGCCGAAACGCTCGATCAGGTTATCGCCGAGCTCGAGCAGACGCGCGAGCCGGAGCGTGCCGGACGCACGATGGATACCGAGAGCGAAGACGCGTTCGAAAGACTGCGCACCACGGGGTACATGTGAGACAAGTTCGCATCGTCATGGTCGGCGACGTCGACGCTGGTAAGTCGACGATCCTGGGCCGTATGCTGGTCGATCTCGGCCAAGTGACGCCGGCGAAGCTGGCCGAGTTGGAAAGCTCGAGCACGAAGCGCGGCGTTCCCATCGAGTACTCGTTTCTGCTCGACGCCTTCCAACTGGAGCGCGATCAGGCCATCACGCTCGACATCTCGCGCATCTGGCTGCGGATGCCCGAACGCGATTACGTGTTCGTCGACGCACCCGGCCATCGCGAGCTGATCCGCAACCTGCTCACCGGCGCCTCGGAAGTCGATGCGGCGATCATGGTCGTGGCCGCCGACGAAGGCATCACGCTGCAGACGCGCCGTCAAGCGCTGTTCTTACAGTGGTTCGGCTTCAAAGAGCTCCTCGTTGCGATCAATAAGCTCGATCTCGCAACCGACGCCGAGACCGCGTTCGCCCGGCGCAAAGCCGAAGTACGCGCGTTCTTGGAACAGCTCGACATCAAAGCGGTCGACATCGTTCCGGTCGCCGCACGCGACGGTGAGAACGTCGCCCTGGCCAGCAAGAAGTGGTCGTGGTGGAAAGGCCAGACGCTGCTGGACTCGCTGCACCAGCTGCGTCCCTACGTGCCGCACGCGGGCGGACCGCTGCGCTTCGTCGTTCAAGACGTCTTCCGCCGCGGACCCAACCGTATGATCGCCGGGCGCGTCGAGTCGGGAACCATGCGCGTCGGCGAACGCATCGTCTTCTGGCCGTTGCAGACCGATGCGGTCGTTACCGAGATTCACGACTGGCCCGATAAGGTCGACGAAGCCAAAGCGGGCAAGTCGGTGGCGATCATGCTCGACGAGCGCGTCTTCGTCGATCGCGGTGCCGTCGCGAGTTATCCGGGCGATGCGCCGGGCTTGGGTCATGCCATGCAGGCTACCGTCGTCTGGCTCGGCGGCGAGCCGGCTCCGGTCGGCGAGCCGCTGCGGCTGCGCATCGGCACGCGCGAAGTGCCGGTGACCTTGCAGCGCATCGACGAGATCATCGATCCCGACACGTTGGAAGGCAAGTCGGCTGAGTCGATCGGCAAGAGCGACGTCGGTGTCATCACATTGCTGTCGCGCGAGCTAATCGCCGGCGACCAGGAACTCGAAGATACGAGTATCGGGCGCTTCGTACTGCTGCACGAGACGAATGTGGTTGCCGGCGGACGCGTGCGCGCGATCATCGGGCGGCCGCGTTCCGAAGGCGCGACCGACGTAGTTGCTCAGATGTCCTCGGTCGTCGCGGCCGAGCGCATCATTCGCAACGGTCATTCCGGCGGAGTCTTCTGGCTGACGGGCCTGCCCAGCTCCGGTAAGTCGACCTTGGCGATGACCGTGCAGCGCATGCTCTTCGATCGCGGCCGTCACGTCTACGTGCTCGACGGCGACACCTTACGCACGAGCCTAAACGTCGATCTCGGGTTCTCCGAGGAAGACCGCACCGAGAACGTGCGCCGCGCGGCTGCAGTCGCCGGACTGCTGGCCGACGCGGGATTCATCGTCATCTCGGCGTTGATCTCACCGTTTTCGGCCGACCGTTCGCGCGCTCGCGCGGCGTATCCGACGAGCTTTCACGAAGTCTACGTTGCGTGCGACCTGCAGACGGCCGAACGGCGCGACGTCAAGGGGCACTACAAGCGTGCTCGCGCGGGCGAGATCGCGAAGTTTACCGGTATCTCGTCGCCCTACGAAGTTCCGGAGAATCCGGATCTGCTCATCGACACGACGAGGCACAGCGTGCCGGAGTCCGCGGCGAACTTCATCGAGTACATCGAAGAAACGACCCGCATCAAGGTAGACGAGCTCAAGAAGTAGAGCGGTCGCGCGCGATCAGTTCGTTTGCGTACGCGAGACTCTCGAAAGTACCGGCGTCGGTCCACCAGCCGTCGAGGACGTCGTAAAAGAGATCGCCTTCGCGGATGTAGTGGTTGTTTACGTCGGTAATCTCGAGCTCGCCGCGGCCTGACGGCTTGAGATGGCGGATGAAGTCGAAGACGCGCCGGTCGTACATGTAGATGCCGGTGACGGCGAAGTTGCTCTTGGGCTGCGCCGGTTTCTCTTCGATGCGAACGATGCGGTCGCCGTCGAGCTCGGGAACGCCGAATCGCTGCGGATCCGTGACTTCTTTGAGAAGGATCCGCGCCCCCGAATCCTGCCGCTCGAACTTGCGCACGAACGGCGAGATGTCGTCGTGGACGATGTTATCGCCGAGGATCACGACGATGCGGCTGCCTTCGGCGAAGTGTTCGCACAACCGCAGGGCGTCGGCGATGCCGCCCTCGCCCTCTTGGTACGTATAGAAAATGTCCTTCAAGCCGAACTCGGCGCCGTTTCCGAGCAGCCGCAAGAAATCGCCGGCCGAGGTGCCGCCGGTGACGATCATGATATCCCGGATTCCCGCTTTGCACAGCGTCTCGATGGGATAATAAATCATCGGCTTGTCGTAAATCGGCAGCAGATGCTTGTTGGTGACCTTGGTGAGCGGCCTCAATCGCGAGCCTAGCCCGCCGGCCAGAATAACGCCTTTCACTTTGAAGGCACTCCGGCTCCGCCTCCGCGCCCCCCACGCTGCGCGTGGGGCCCCCAAACCATGGGGCGCATAAACGTATTGGCTTGCAACGATTCCCCTAGGGCGCCCCAAACAAACGCGTTTGCGTCAGCCGTCTTGCCATCGGGACCGCGTCGGGCATCAACGATGTGCATATTGCCGTTTGTAATACTCCAAGAACTCGCCGGATTTGAGTGGACGCCACCACGATTCGTTGGCCCGGTACCATGCGACCGTTTCTCGGATGCCCTCTTCGAACGCGACGCGCGGCGACCATCCCACGTTGCGCAACTTCGAACAGTTCAGGGCGTAGCGCCGGTCGTGACCTGGGCGATCCAGCACGTGTTTGACGTGCGTCTCTATCGAACGGCCGCAGTCTTCCACCAGCAGCCGCGTGATCTCCATGTTCGTGCGCGGGTTGCCGCCGCCGACGTTGTAGACGTGTCCGGGCTCCCCGTTTTCCAATGCGTGCAGAATGCCGCGCGCGTGGTCCTCGACGTAAATCCAATCGCGGATTTGGAGACCGTCGCCGTAGACCGGTACGGATTGATCGTCGATGAGGTTGGTGACGAACAGCGGAATCAGTTTCTCGGGATACTGATACGGTCCGTACGTATTGCTGCCGCGCGTGATCAGTACCGGCGTGCCGAAGGTTTCGCGATAGGCGAGCACTTGCAGATCGCCGCCGGCCTTACTCGCGGAGTACGGGCTGCGGGGCCGAAGCCCGTCATTCTCGGTCGATTCGCCTTCGGCGACGTGGCCGTACACTTCGTCGGTCGAGACTTGGAGATAACGCGGGATCGATCGTTCCCGCACCGCTTCGAGCAGCACGTGCGTTCCCAGAATATCGGTGCGCAGGAAGGCTTCGGGATCGAGGATGGAGCGGTCGACGTGCGTTTCGGCTGCGAAGTTGACGATCGCGTCGACGCCGTCGCCGATCGCTTCACGCACGGCCTGCGCGTCGCAGATGTCGCCTTTGACGAATCGATAGCGAGCATCGCCGGCGACGTCGGCGAGATTGGCGGGATTGCCGGCATAGGTCATCGCGTCGAGGTTGACGACGCGCACGTCCGGCCGTTCGCGCAGTACGAGGCGCACGAAGTTCGAGCCGATGAAACCGAGTCCGCCGGTGACGAGCCAACGCATAGACCGCGCCTTACGGGCGCCCGGCATGGCCTTCCTTCAGTATAACGGACTCTTGAACAACCCGCTGCACGCGGCGCCTCCCGATGGGGGCCAGGAGTCCTTAGAACCCGGGACGCTCAAATCCAAGATATTGTACAACAGCGTGTCGAGGTCGCTGATCTCGAGGCGCGAAAGCGCCTCGCTGCTGCTCAAAGCCTCTAAGTAACTGCAGATCGCGGCTCCGGCGCATTGCTCGAACCACGTCTGCGCTGCGGCTCCTTGGAGTCCGGAGAGCGGCGCCTCGACCGCGCCGGCAATGCAGCGGAAGAAGTCGCCGTAGAACTGGATCATCGCGTAGAGCGTCGACCAATCGTTGGCGCGCGCGATCGCATACTCGGCGAGCTCTTGTCCGGCGCCGTCGGGACCCATCCGTCCGATAAGGTTTCCGTACGCGGTATCGATCTGCCACCAGCCGATGCGCGGCGTTGCGCCGAGGTCGACGGCTTTTGCCGGCGCCAGCGCCATGCCGCCGTACTGCGGACCGTTGAGGACTTGCAGCGCAACGCCGTCTTTTTGCGCCTGCGCCATCACCGCGATCGTTCCGCCGTCGTTGGGCGACGACCAGAGGTGTTGCTCGGCGTATTCGTCGGCGTACCCGCGCGTGAAGTTTACGCGAATCGCGGCCGCCGGCTGCGCGCCGGTTGCCGCCATCGAGTTATCGACAACGTCAAATGCTTGTACGCTCGACAGCCGTCCGTCGCGCAGATCGAAACCGTGGTGCTCGAGCGCGATCTGCGGCCGGTCGAAGAAGAAGCGCGCGCCGGTCGATTCCAGCCGGCGGCGCATGAGTTGATCGGCCTCGAAATAATGCAGCGCCTGCATCGGATAGGTTTGCGACGATGGCGGCGGCATTTGCTTGCCGTTGCCGCCCGCGGCGGCATAAGCCATGAAACCGCGCACCGCCTTCAACCCGTCAATTTCTCGAAGTCCGGCAAAACCTTCATCGAGGTCGCCCGTAAGCGGCAAGATGTTGTAGACGCCGGTGAGTGCGTACGCCGTGCGTGGGATACTCCAAGACGGATCGACGGCTTTGCCGTCGGGCGTGCGCCGGTCGAGAACCGTGCGCCGGTACGCGCGCAGCGGCAACCCCGGCTGCGCAACGTCGATTTGCAGCTCGACCGTCGCGAGATCGCCGGTGTCGAAGGCCTCCCCGGTTTCTTCGCCGTCAACGCTGCCGATCGACGGCGTAAACGACGTCGCCGTCGCAATCGCCGACGAACCGCTATTGCGGTTCCCAATCGTCACGACCACCGGCTGCGCGTCGACGTCGGCCAGCTTCATCTGCTTCTCGACCAGCGTACTCGTTTGCATCGCTCCGCCCGCGATGCTGATGCCGACGAGCCGCACCGTCATCGTGGTTTGCACCGTATCGGGCAGCGAATCGAGTGCGTCGGTCGCCGGCGTCGCGCCCAGGTGCGTTCCCGGCGCTGCGTTTGGAAGCGTCGGATCTTCGTCGATCCAGTTGCCGTTCTGCTGCACCTGCAGCCACCAATGATCGCGCAGCGACGCGCTCCAGGCTTGACGCAGCGCAGCGTCGCCGGTTGCCAGTGCGACGTTCTTGCTCTTGAGCGTCGCCAGCAGTGCGTCGGTAGCCGCGCGCGACGTTTCGATCGTCGCGTCGGTTCCCGCATCGACGCGCTTGCGAACGCTTGCGGCGCCGGCGCGCGCCGCCGCAACGTCGACGCCGAGCGCTTTGAAGGCCGCCGAAAGGTCGTAGGGCTGCGGAGAGGGCGGCACGGCGTTTACCGCGGCGACCACCGTGGAGATCTCCTGGTCGCTCAAGTCGGCGTGCACGAACCGGTACGGAATGCTTTTCGCGCCGAGCAGCGCCGCCATCAAGAGCGCCTTGTCGGCGCTCGATCCGGCGCGCGCCTGCAGCGTTCCAGCCGCCCCGCGCATGACGCCGGGGTAGGCGTCGGTGTGAATGCGGTCGCGCACGAACGCGAAGATGGCGTTTGCGTCGGCGAGTTCGTCGGCGCGCGCCGCGGGATCGAAGCCGTCGGTCGGAACGTACTTCGCGCTCTGTGCGATCGCATCGAAGCGCGCCGAAACGTCGTGCCGCAGTCCCTGGCACGCGGCCGATGCGCTTGGTGCCGGCGTCGGCTGCGCGCCGCCGAGCGCGCCGGCAAAGCCGCTGACGTTGCCGGCGCCGGTTTGACCCATCGCTTCGGCCTTACCGGCACCCGGCGCCCAGCCCTCGATGCCCGCAAGATCGTTGGGATCTTCGGGACACGCAATCGGACCGCTGGGAAACAGCGTCGTGAACGCCGCGCTGCTTGCCGCACCTCTCCCGAACCGCATGCGCCACGCAACGAAGCCGGCGACCACGATGAGTACGAGGAGGACGAGCAGTGCCTCACGTTTCATTGTAGCCGCTCAAGCTCGACGCGACGGTTGAGCGCCTTGCCCGCCGCCGTCGAGTTCGTCGCGACCGGACGGGTGAGGCCGTATCCCTTCGGTACCATGCGCGAGCGCGCGATACGGTAGCGCGAAACGAGATCGTTCACTACGGCTTGTGCGCGCCGCTGGGATAGACCGAGATTATAGGCTGCGCCCCCATCGGAATCGGTGTGACCGGAGATCTCGAACTTCCACGCCGGATTGTCTTTCATAAGCGCGGCGATCTGTGCGATCACCGGTTCCGAGCGCGGTTGAATGTGCGCGCTGTCGACGTCGAAGTGAATGCCGTAGATGCGGATACGCTGATGCTTCTTGAGGACCGCCTTCTTGAGCGGTGCGGCTCCCGTGATGGTAATCGACGCTTGCGCGGTCTTTCCGTCGTTACCGGTACCCACGACGTTGACGGTATAGGCGCCGGGCTTCGTGGAAGCGGGCACGTTCACGGTTACCGCGAGCGGCTGCGTGCCGCCGCTCATGTCGAACCCGTTGGGCGTGACCGTTGCCGGGAAGTCGCCGGTGGTCGTAATCGTTATGTGACCGGCCCAACCGAGATTCGCCAGCGTCTCCATCGGTGCGTGCAGCGTCGAAGCGGTACCGGAGGTAAACGTTGCTTCTTGGTTTGGTTGTATCAGGAACGAGAGCGAGGCGCTCTGGGTGCAAGGCATCGACGCCGGTACCGGCATCGCGAACTCGAGGCGCCTGACGCGCTCGTATCCGGGCGTTCCCGCATCGTCGTGATCGAAGCCGTCGTAGATGATGATGCCCTGACCGTACGGTGCGTACATCTGCATGAAACCGTTGTCGTGCTTGACGTTGGTTCCGAACAGGTGACCGCACCAATGCGCGTCTTGCGTCGTCACGATGTTGGCGTCGCCGAGCTGGTTGCTGCCGCCGTTAATGAAGGTCTTCGGATCGAAGAAATGATCCGTATCGCTCTTGTCGCTCGTTCCGAGCGCGTCGTTCTCGACGATGATCAGCCGATCGCCCGAAGCGCCTTGTGCGCCGGGATTCGACGTGTCGAACGCATACGGCAAGAACGAGTAGTCGGTCTTCGGCGTACACGAGTCAGAATCGATGATGAGTAGCTTGTGGCCCGCCGCGACCCACGCAACCAGAGTTGCCGCCTGTTCGGGGGAGATCTGCTCCAGCGGATGACAAACCATGTTGAAAATCGCGAGCTCGTGGCCCGACAGCGCCGCATCGTCGAGCATTCCCGCATCGATCCGGTCGTAACTGTACCCGGGCAGCGAGTTGTCGTCCATCGGCCAAAACGAAGCGGGACCCTGCCGATCGAGCACCAGCACGTGGTGGGGACCGCTGCCGCTCGACTGCGGCTCGCAAAACTTCGGTTGTGCGCTCGTGCGCAGCAAATAGCGCGGGTCCTGATCGGTATCCGAGCCGACGATCATCGACGCGTCGTCGTTAAGGACGAGCCGTGCCGAACCCGATCCCTTCCCGAAGGTCCAATAGCGGCCGTCGAATGTGCCGGGATACGCGTCGCCGGTGTGTCCGTTAAAACAGCGAACGGCGGTCAGCCCTTTGCCCATGGCGACGAGACGGCGATACCAGGGGTCGTTTCCCGTGTCGGTCGGGTCGAGCGTTCCGTTCTTATATGGCGACGGGACCAGCTCCACGTAAATGCCGGCGGGAGAGACGGTCGCGCCCACCGGCGGCAACGTACCGGTTGCGCCGATGCTCTCGAATCGCGGGCCGTTTGCCGTGACGCGAACCCAGCGGGCGGCGACGTTGGCTGGCAGCGTCTGGGGGTTGTCGTCGGTGGGATGCGCGGTCAGCGTGCCGACGTCTTTGAAATCGCCTCCAGCGCCACTGGTCGACACGGCAAACGTGACCGTCGCGGGAGCCGAGCTTGGCTCGACCCTTGGCAGCTGCGCCGTGAAACTCGCGATCGATGCCGTCCCGGGCAACTCGTAGACAAAAACGAACGGCCCCGATGCGTTCTGCACGTAATTCACGCCCTCGACGATGTCGTTGGGGTCGAAATTCTCCGTGAGGCGCAGCACGGGGTAGGCACGGACGATCGCGCCGTTCTTCCAGGAGAGCAGGTTCGGGTCGGGGGTCGCCGTCGGTTCGGGCGTGGGCGTGGCCCCGCTTGGCAGCGCGGTAGCCTCCGCGGATGCGGCGGAGGTCGCGGCCAGGGTTGGGGCGGCCGTTGCGGCCGGGGGCGAACTCGACGGGGCAGATGTAGCGTGGCCGCCGCCACCGCACGCGGTTAGGGCCAGGACGGCGATCAGCTGGGTGAAGCGCGCGAGTCTCTGCAAGGGAGCCCTCCGTTGAAGCTAGAGGTGCCTTGCTACTTTTGACGGGTGATTGCGCCCTGCCAAGCGAGTTGCCCTCAGGCACGCCGCGTGTGCTATAATGCCCCGGGCCGCCGCAAGGCGGCTCTTAGTACACTACGCCCGGCACGAGGCCGGGCGGTTATGGCTCCAGACCAGGGTCGCGATGCCAGGAGGGCCGGCGGCCGGGGCCAGAGAGGGTTCTTTCATCATGTCCGTCGTGACCATGCGCGAGCTGCTGGAGGCGGGAGTCCACTTCGGCCATCAAACGCGCCGGTGGAATCCGAAGATGAAGCCGTTCATCTTCCAAGAGCGCAACGGTATTTACATCATCGATCTCGCGCTCACCGTTGCGAAGCTGCGCGAGACGTACGAAGTCGTCAAACAACTGGCGCGCGAAGGCCGCGTCATTCTTTTCGTCGGCACGAAGAAACAAGCGCAGGACGTCGTTCGCGAAGAAGCCGAACGCGCCGGCACGTATTTCGTCAACCAGCGCTGGCTGGGTGGAACGCTGACGAACTTCTCCACGATTCAGAAGCGTATCGCGCGTCTGCGCGAGCTCGAGAATATGAAGACTCAGGGCGATTTCGACCGCCTTCCGAAGAAAGAAGTCGCCAAGCTCCAAGACGAGATGAACAAGCTCGAGCGGTTCTTGGGCGGCATCAAAGACATGCATCGTTTGCCGGACGCGATCTTCGTCGTCGATCCGAAGAAAGAGCGCATCGCCGTATTGGAAGCGCGCAAGCTCAAGATTCCGATCATCGCCGTGATCGATACGAACTGCGATCCCGACGAAATCGACTACCCGATCCCGGGCAACGACGACGCCATTCGCGCCGTCAAGCTGATGGTCGGCAAGATCGCCGACGCGATCATCGAGGGTCGCACCGAGAGCGAGAGCTCTTACGACGAAAACGCGTACGGAACCGGTTCCGACGAGTTCGCTCAGAATGGATCGGCCGCCACGGCCGAGGCCGAAGCATAGAGTTTAGGAGAATACGTGTCAAGCGCAATGTCCTATCAACCGAAAGCCGAAGAGATCAAAGCCCTTCGCGAAGACACCAGCGCACCGATGATGGACTGCCGCAAGGCGCTCGTCGACGCAGCCGGCGACATGGTCAAGGCCAAAGCGCTGCTGCTCGAGCGCGGCGCCGCACAAGCGGCGAAAAAGGCCGATCGCGTCGCCAACGAGGGCACCGTCGCGAGCTACATCCACATGGGCGGCAAGATCGGCGCGCTCGTCGAGGTCAACAGTGAGACCGACTTCGTCGCGCGCAATCCGCGTTTTGGCGAGCTCGCGCGCGATATCGCCATGCACGTCGCGGCGATGTCGCCGAAGTATCTCGATCGCGAGAGCGTTCCGAGCGAGGTCGTCGATCAGGCGCGCGCTGAGTTCCGTGCGAACGTGCCCGCGAACAAGCCGCCCGAGGTTGCCGAGAAGATCGTCGAAGGCAAGCTCAACAAGTGGTTCGAGGAGCACTGTCTGCTCGACCAGGCGTTCGTGAAAGACGATTCGATGACGGTCGCCGACCTGATCAACGGCGCGATCGGCACGCTCGGCGAAAAGATTCGCGTCCGTCGCTTCACTAAATACGCTCTAGGAGAATAGCCTACCGCATGGACGGTCCTCGATACTCGCGCGTTCTGCTCAAGATCTCCGGCGAAGCCTTTGCCGGAAACGATACCGGCGTCGACGTTGCGACGACTCGCGCGATGGCCGAGCAGATCGCCGAGGTCAGCCGGGCCGGCGTGTCGATCGCCGTGGTCGTCGGCGGCGGGAACATTTGGCGGGGTAAGGTGCACGAAGAGGCCGGTATGGATCGTGCGACCGCCGATTACATGGGCATGCTCGCGACCGTGATCAACGCGCTGGCGCTCCAAGACGCGCTGGAGCGGATGGGCGTACCGTCGCGGGTACAGACCGCCATCGCCATGCATCAGATCGCCGAGCCGTACATTCGCAGACGCGCGATTCGCCACTTGGAGAAGGGGCGTATCGTGATCTTTGCGGCGGGGACGGGCAATCCGTATTTTACGACCGATACGACCGCGGCGCTGCGCGCCGTCGAGGTCAACGCCGAGGCGATTCTCAAAGCCACGAAGGTCGACGGCGTTTACTCGGCCGATCCCAAGAAGGATCCGACGGCGACGCGCTTCGATCGTCTCGAATACATGGAAATGCTCCAACGCGGGCTCGAGGTCATGGATTCCACCGCAATGGCGCTGTGCATGGACAATGCGCTGCCGATTATCGTTTTCGACATGACGGTTCCGGGAAATATCCGGCGGGCGATTTGGGGTGAGCCCATCGGAACCTACGTAGGGCGCCCGGAAGCGGCGACGGCGAGGAGTTAGAATGGCCGACAAGTACTTCGCGGACATCGAATCCAAGATGAGCAAGTGCGTCGACGCGACGCGCTCGGATTTTGCGTCGATTCGAACCGGTCGCGCCACCCCGGCGCTGCTGGACCGGGTTTTAGTCGAGGCGTACGGACAATCGGTTCCGCTCAAGCAAGTCGCCGGCATCTCGGTGCCGGACACGCGTACGCTCGTTATCACCGCCTACGATAAGAGCGTGGTGCCCGAGATCAAGAAAGGCATCGAAAAAAGCGACCTTGGGCTGACTCCCAACGTCGACGGAACCGCGATTCGTTTGACGATCCCTCCGCTCAACGAAGAGCGGCGCAAAGATCTCGCCAAAGTCGTTAAGAAGAAGGCCGAAGACGGCAAAGTAGCCGTGCGCAACGTCCGCCATCACGGGCACGACGACATCAAGAATCAGCTCAAGAAGCACGAGATCACCGAAGACGACAACAAGCGGATGCTCAAGACGTTAGACGACCTGACCGCACGCTTCGTCAAAGACATCGACGCGCTGGTCGTCGCCAAAGAAAAAGAAATCATGGAAGTGTAGGCCCCGTGAACGAGGATCTGATTCTCTCTCGGGAGGTCGACGCACGACGGGCCCTGCGCGGGCGTCGCGTTAGCTTTTCCGTGCTCGCGCCGTATGGACCGTGGGTCGGCTGCGGCGCGCTGCGCGTGCTGCGCTTGAAGACCGCGGACGACGATTCGGCAGAACTCGTCGCCGGATACGAGCGCTACGAACGCCACGAGTTCGCGCAATGATCAATCCGCGAACCGAGCTCGCTACGGGACGAATTCCGCGACACGTCGCCATCATCATGGACGGCAACCGCCGCTGGGCGAAGTGCCACGGTTTCCCCGCTATCGAAGGACATCGGCGCGGCATCGTGTCGCTGCGCCGGGTAACCCGCGCGGCGAGCGACCTGGGCATCCAAGCGCTGACCGTCTACGGATTTTCGACGGAGAACTGGAATCGCGACGCGGGCGAAGTCTCGCTGCTGTTCGATCTCTGCGTCTATTTCGCACGGAACGAGCTCGCCGAGCTGCAGCGCAACAACGTGCGCGTGCGCATCATCGGCGATTGGGAGTCGCTGCCCGACTCACCGCGCCGCGCGCTAGCCGACTTGCAGCAGGGTACGCTGCGCAATACCGGCCTGCTGCTCAACATCGCAGTTAACTATAGTTCGCACGCCGAACTCGAGCGCGCGATGCGCGCGATCGCGCGCGACGTTGCCGAGCGCAAACTCTCGCCGGACGCGATCGATGAAGCGCTCATCGCGCGGCATCTGTATACCGCGGACCTGCCCGAGCTCGATCTTCTCATCCGGCCGGGAGGCGAGCACCGGCTTTCAAACTTTTTGCTGTACCAGGCGGCCTATGCCGAGCTGGTCATGACCGACGTCTTCTGGCCCGATTTCTCCGGCGAGGATCTCATTGCCGCCGTCGTCGAGTTTCAGCAACGCGAGCGGCGGTTCGGCGGAGCGTGACGGAGGGCTCGTTAAACAGCCGCTTCGTCGTCGGCACCTTCGGCCGGCGGGTCGTGGTCGGCTTGATCGTCGCCGCCATCGGCTTGGGATGCGTTTTCGTTCCGTGGATCTTTTATCTGTTGCTGCTCGCGATCGGTTTGGCGAGCATTTACGAACTGAATCGGCTGTGCGAGATCAAAGGACAGCCGCTCGAGTACCAGGTGGCCGTCGTCGGGGTCGGCGCGTATATCGCGATGGCCGTCTTCGGGATGATCCACAGGTGGGAAGGCGTGCTGCTGGCGGGGATCGTCGTTGCGGCGTTTTGCATCGGGATGTACGGCGAGCAAAAAGGGTACTTCGCGCGCACCGCTTACACGCTGTTGGCGGTTCTGTACATCGGCAAGCTTCTCACGTACTTCGTCTTCATCCGCCAGATCCCCGGAACGGGATTGGCGATGAGCTTCTACGTCATCGTGACGATCGCGCTCACCGACATCTTCGGGATGCTGATCGGTTCGGCGATCGGACGCCATCAGATGACGATGATCTCGCCGAAGAAGACCATCGAGGGATCGCTCGGCGCGCTCGCGATCGTCGTGGTTTTTGCGGTCGGCGCCACGTGGCTGCCGCAGCTCCATCTCGTGTGGTGGCAAGGTGCGGTGCTCGGCGCGTTTACGTGCATCGCGGCGCAAGCCGGCGATCTCGCGGAGTCGGCGCTTAAGCGCGACGCGGGCGTGAAGGACGCGGGCGACATGATCGTCGGTCACGGCGGCGTGCTCGACCGCTTCGATTCGTATCTGTTCGGCGGAGTGGCGTTTTTCGCGACCTTGCATTTGCTCGGAATCCTGCAGGTGCAATAGCGTGCGACGCCGCGTTGCGATATTAGGCTCGACGGGATCGATCGGGACGCAGGCGCTCGACGTGATCGCGCGCCATCCGGACCGCTTTGAAATCGTCGCATTGGCCGCGGGACGCAACGTCGATCTGCTGCGCGAACAAGTCGCCCGTTTCAAACCGGCGATTGCGACGTCGGCCGATGACGGGCCCGACGGACTGCGCCGCGTCGCCGTCGAGAGCCGGCCCGACGTCGTTCTCGCAGCAACCGACGGCGCCGTCGCATTCGACGCGGTGCTTGCCGCGATCGAGCGCGGCACGGCGATCGCCGTTGCGAATAAAGAACTCATCGTCGCGGCCGGCGAGCTGTTCGTCGCGCAGGCTAAACGTCACGGCGCGCGGCTGCTTCCCGTCGACAGCGAGCACAGCGCAATCTTCCAATGTTTGGTCGGCGAGGAATCGTCGTCGATCGCCGAGATCGTCGTTACCGCTTCGGGCGGACCGTTCTGGCGGCACACGAAGGAAGCGATGGAGCGCGCCGATCTTTCGGCGGCATTGGCGCACCCGACGTGGCGGATGGGAACCAAGAACACGATCGACTCCGCGACGATGATGAACAAAGGACTCGAGGTGATCGAAGCGAGCCGCTTGTTCGGCGTTCCCGGCGATCGCGTTCGCATCGTCGTCCATCCGCAGTCGATCGCGCACGGGTTCGTGATCTTCACCGACGGCAGCGTCAAGGGCCAGCTCGCAGCCCCCGACATGCGCATCCCCATCGGCTACGCCCTCGCATATCCGGATCGCCTCCCTTGTCATCCTGAGCGTAGCGAGCGCGCGAGCGAAGTCGAAGGGCAGGCGAATCCTCTCGTGGCACTTGGGGCGAAGCCCTCGGCTGAGGCGCTGCGTTACGATTTCGAACCTCCGGACCCCGAGCGGTTCCCGTGCGTCCGGCTGGCGTACGAGGCGCTGGCGGCGGGGGGAACCGTACCGGCCGTGCTCTCGGCTGCAAACGAAGTCGCCGTCGGCGCGTTTGTCGAAGGTAGGATCGCTTTTGGGGAGATTTCGCGTATCATCGAAGCCGCGATGCACCAAGTCGAGCGCGGGGAGCCGACGCTCGACGGCGTGCGCTCGGCCGACCGGAAGGCTCGCCAAACCGCAACCGCTATGCTAGAGACGATCGAAAGGCCCTCCCCTTGTTAACCGCCACCCTCGCAGTCATCACGTTCGTCGGACTCGGCAAAGTCCTGACGTTCGTCATCATGCTGAGCGTGCTGGTCGTGCTTCACGAGTTCGGGCATTTTCTGGTCGCGCGCCGTAACGGCGTCAAAGTCAACGAGTTTGCCGTTGGCATGGGTCCAAAGATCGTCGGCTGGACCAGTCCTCGAACCGGCACGCTCTACTCGTTCCGCGCGCTGCTCATCGGCGGCTACTGCGCGATGGAAGGCGAGGATAATAAAACGTCGGAAGCCGAGCAGCAGCGCGAGTTCCGCGAGCATGAGAAGTCATGGCGGCTCGAGGAGCGGCCAAATCGTCTGATGCTGGGCCATAACTTCCAATCCAAAACGCCGTGGCAGCGTTTGGCGATCGTGCTGGCTGGCCCGGTCGCAAACTTCATTCTGTGTTTCCTATTGCTGCTTGCCAGCGCGGTGTTGTTCGGCGTGCAAAGCGATCAAAAGCAGCCGATGGTCCTGCAGCTCGTCAGCGGTTCGCCCGCCGATCATGCGGGAATCCGCGTGGGCGATCGTATCGTCGAGCTCAACGGCGTTGAGGTCACGAGCGGTCAAACGCTCATCGACAAGATTCACAACTCGCTGGGCAAACCGCTCGAGCTCGTCTACCAGCGCGACGGTATCCGCACCAAAGTCCGCGTGACGCCGGCCAAGTGTCCCCCGACCCAACCGCACCAGGGATGCATCGGATTCGTTCCGGTGCCGGCTTACGAGCACGTCGGGCTCGGCAAAGCGTTCTCGCAGAGCATCGGCGAGTTCGAATATATTGCGGACGTAACGTTCGGCAGCATCGGCATGATCGTGATGCACTTCACGCAGTACGCCCCGCAGGTGTCGGGAGTGATCGGCATGGGTCAAGCCGCGACGACCATTCAAGATTTCGGATGGGGACCGTATTTGTGGCTGGCGGCGACCATTTCGTTCGCACTGGGACTCTTTAACTTGTTGCCCGTGCCCGCGCTCGACGGAGGCCGTGCCGCCTTCATCGTCGCCGAGCTCCTTCGTGGAAAACCGGTCGATCCGGAAAAGGAGGCAATGGTGCACGTCGCCGGCTTTGCGGCATTGATGGCGTTGATGCTGCTCGTCGCTTTTCACGATATCGCACGCATCGTCAGTGGAAATGGAGTAATGTAGTGGCCGTCCGCCTACGCCGTAAGAGCAAACCGATCTTCCTGCAGAATAAGACCGGTAAATCCGACGCAAAGAGTGTGTGGATCGGCGGCGACTATCCGGTCGTCGTGCAATCGATGACCACGACCGACACCGCGGATGCCGACAAGACGCTCGAGCAGATCTACGGCTTGGCGATGGAGGGCTGCGAAGTCGTTCGCGTCACGGTCAAGGACCCGCCCGACGCCGCCGGTTTACCCGCGATCGTCTATCGCTCGCCGGTGCCGATCGTCGCCGACATTCATTTCGATCACAAGATGGCGCTGGCGGCGATCGAAGCCGGCGTTGCGAAACTGCGTTTGAATCCGGGTAACATCCGCGACCCCAAGAAGGTCGCCGAAGTCGTCACCGCGGCAAAGGCTAAGGGCATTCCGATCCGCGTCGGCGTGAACATGGGATCGCTCGCGCCCGATCTCGAGAAGACCCTGGGACACTCGCCCGAGGCAATGGTGGAATCGGCGCTGCGCCACGTGGCGATGCTCGAAGAGCACGGACACGAAGACATCGCGATCTCGCTCAAGGCGCACGATGTCACGACGACCGTGCACGCCTATCGGCTGATGGATCGGCGCCTGCGCGAGCGCAACACGCCGTACGCGCTGCATCTGGGCATTACCGAAGCCGGCTTGTTGCGCGACGGCACCATTAAATCGTCGATCGGTCTGGGCATTCTGCTCTTCGAGGGCATCGGCGACACGATTCGCGTTTCGCTGGCTGCCGATCCGATCGAAGAAGTGCCCGTCTGCTGGAGCATGCTCAAGGCGTTGGGACTGCGCGAAAAGGGCTTCGAGATCACCGCGTGTCCGTCGTGCGGACGTGCCGAGATTTCGGTGCTCGAACTGGGACAAGCCGTCGAAGCGATTGCAAAATCGTATCAAGCGCCGGTGAAAGTCGCGGTTATGGGCTGTGTCGTCAACGGTCCGGGTGAATCGAAGATGGCCGACGTCGGCGTCGCCGGCGGTAAAGGCAAGGGCGCGATCTACCGCGCGGGTGAGCTCGTCGGCACGTATCCCGAAGACGAGCTGCTCGGCATGCTGCGTCTGGAAATCGAAAAGGTCATCGCCGAAAAATACCCCGCCTACTTGCACGAGATCGGCGCGAAGAGTTGACCTATCGAATCCCGAGTTGGCGTACGCTAACGGTGACGGCGTTCGTTGCGCTCGTCGCGTCGGCGCTATTAGCTTTCTCGCGACCCGCGGTGATGATGGTCGACGGGCAGCGCGTCGAAAGCGACGTCCCTCCCGTCACCACGACCGCGGATAAGGTGTTCGTGCCCCTGCGCTCGCTCGCAGAAGCGCTGGGTGCGCAGACCGACCTCGACGAAAAAGGGCGCATCGACGTCGTGCGGGGTAATCAGTCCCTGCGCGTGCGCGTCGGCGATACCCACGCGACGCTCAACGGCATGCCGCTGACGATGAAGCATCCACCGTTTCGCGTGCGCGGCCGCGTGATGATTTCGCTAAAAACCGTCGCTGCCGCTTTCGGCGTACGCGTGAGTTACGATCCGCGCACGCAGCGTATCGACGTGCTGACGCCCGGAATCGGTCAAGCCACGACCCCCGGCTCTACCGACACGACCCAGTAACCGCATTGTCATCCTGAGCGTAGGCGCGAAGCGCCGAAGTCGAAGGGCAGGCGAATCGCAGCGTTTGAGGCGCCTGCCCTTCGACTTCGCTCGCTGCGCTCGCTACGCTCAGGATGACAAGGCTAGCTAAGCGTACTCGGTGAGGCCTTCGGGTTCTTCGACGGGGACGACGTCGTCGGGATTGGATTTACGGAATCCGTAGCTGAAGAAGAAGATCAGACCGACGACCAGCGCGAGCAGGAACCAGGTCCACGTCGCGCGCGATAGACCAAAAACGGCCAGGAAAAGCGAGAACGCAATTCCGAGCAAGGGAAAGAGCGGCACGAAGGGGACGCGGAACGAGCGCGGCATATCCGGCTTGCGTTTGCGCAGATAGAGCACCCCGGCGCACACGACGGTAAAGGCGATGAGCGTTCCGATGTTCACGAGGTTGAGCAAGTTGTTGAGCGGCACGATCAACGCGAGCACCGCTACCGCGACGCCCGTGATCATCGTCGTGACCATCGGTGTCTGAAACTTTGGGTGAACGGCCGCGACGGCCGGCGGCAGCATGCCGTCGCGCGCCATGACGTAGAAGATCCGCGATTGCCCTAAAAGCGACGCAAGTGCGACGCTGGTGGTGCCCGCCAAAACGCCTACGGTGATGACGGCTGTGAAAATGGGTGAGTGCAGCGGCGCTAATGCGTAGACGAGCGGATTCTTGATCGGCACTTCGTTCCACGGAACCGCACCCACCAGCACGATTGCGGTCGCGCAGTAGATGATCGTGCCGATGACCAGTGCGCCGATGACGCCCACGGGAATGTCGAACTGGGGGCGCTTACATTCCTCCGCCGTCGTCGTCGCGGTGTCGAACCCAATGTAGCTGAAGAAGACGTACGCGCCGATCGCGATGATCCCGTACGGTTGCGCGGTCGACGAATAGTCTGCTACACCGCCGAACGGATGCAGCGTGCCCCAGCCGACGGGATTGAAGTTGGCGAAGTGGCCGGCGTGAAACAGGAGCGCGCCGGCGGCGATGAACACGAGCAGTGCTGAAATCTTCAATACGACGAAAATGTTGTTGACCGTTGCGGACTCGCGAATGCCGATCGACAGCAAGAGGCTCAGGCCGATAACGAAGAGGGCCGCGAGCACGTCGCATTGCGAATGGGCGAGATCCCAGCTGCCGAGTTGCCACCACGATCCGTTGACGACCAGGTTCGATTGCTGTGCCCACGTGGGAAAGGAGATGCCGATCGATTTGATCGCGTCTTGCAAAGCGGCGGAGAACTGCTGCGCGACCGGCGCGGCGCTGATGCCGTATTCGAAAATCAGCGCGAAGCCGATGATCCACGCAAACAGCTTGCCGAGCGTCGCGTACGCGTACGTATAGGCGCTTCCGGCGACGGGAACCATCGCGCCGAGTTCCGCGTAGCACAGGGCCGCGAAGAACGACGTGAGTCCCGCGAGCAAGTACGACACCATGACGGCCGGGCCGGCGCCTTTGACGCCGGTTCCGATGGTCGTGAAGATGCCGCCGCCGATCATCGTTCCTAGCCCGATGGCGACCAGGTCCTTGGCGGTGAGGGCGCGTTTGAGGATTTTGCGCGTGCCAAGCTCGCGCAGCTTATCGACGTTGGTCGTCGCGAATAGCTGGGAAACGAAGGACATTCGCCCACGGTTCGCAGAGGGGAGGGAAGCATCCCCCTCTCCGAATCGGTCAGCGTCAATGGAAGCAGATCCGTACGTTCGCATTCGCTCGAAAGAGCTCTATCGCAATCCGTGGCTAGCCGTCGAGGCGCACGAGATTCTTCATCCCAACGGCGAGCCGGGAGAGCACGTGCTCGTCGTCATTCCAAAGGCCTGCGCGGTCGTGGTGGAAGACGGCGACGATCTCATCTTCGCGCGACAGCCGCGCTTTGGAGCGCGTCGCAGTGTCGTCGAGATCGTCAAGGGTGGTCACGACCCGGGAGAATCGCCGCTCGAGTGCGCGCAGCGCGAGCTTCGCGAGGAGCTCGGTATCGTGGCGGCGTCGTGGACGGAGCTGGGCAGCTTGTTCGAGATCCCGTCGATCGTGAACGAGCCGCTGACGCTGTTCGTCGCGCGCGACCTCACGTTCGAGGCGGCCACGCCCGAGCGCCAAGAGAGCATCGAGCTCGTCCGCTATCCCATTCGTACCGCGCTTCACTACGCGCTCGACGGCGTTATTGACGATGCCGTGACGGTTGCGGCACTCTTCCGTTATGCCGCTACGAAGGGATTCGTCCGGCCGCCGTCGTGAAGAGACAGGTCGTGCGCAGAATTCAGGCGGCTTTCTATGGCGCGCTCGTCTTGGTGACCGGAGCAATTTCGGCCATCCTGGCGCACGTCGTCATCGACGTTGCCGGCGATTATCTGCTGCCGCACGACGCCTACGACGGCATGGAGCATCACTCGCGCGCCGTCTTCGCGGCAATCACCGTTACGTTGACGGCCGTCGTCGCGCTGCGCTTTCTCTGGGAAGCCCTGGATCGCCGCTGCACGTCGCTGACCGAGCTTCTGCGCGGTCTGCGCGCCGCGCGCGGCGCATCGCCGTGGCGATTCGTCGCGCTGGTCGTGGCCGTTGCGTTCGCCGCACTG
The DNA here is from genome assembly GCA_036488875.1 of Candidatus Baltobacteraceae bacterium. Classification (NCBI taxonomy): domain Bacteria; kingdom Bacillati; phylum Vulcanimicrobiota; class Vulcanimicrobiia; order Vulcanimicrobiales; family Vulcanimicrobiaceae; species Vulcanimicrobiaceae bacterium. The sequence goes on from DASXGW010000002.1 coordinate 50,026, forward strand.
CTGGCGATGGAGTACGCCGACGCGCTGAGCGATCGCGTCGTCGTCAACGGATTCGAGGATCTGCTCGGCGGTTCGTTTTGGCTTGGTATGAGCAGCGTGACGCTCGTGAGCGTCGCGGTAGCCTGGTGCGTACGCTTTGCACTTCACGCACTTGCCGATTGGGAACCCGTCATCGCGGCCCTTGTCGAGCGGCTGCTGGGCCGGCGCAGTCACCGGTCGCCGTCGCTCGCGACGCACGAACCGCTCACCATCACGCTCGACGGCGCTTGCCGTCTCGCGCGGCGTTCCGGAAAACGCGCACCGCCGCTCTTCACTCCCGCTTGATCTAACACATACAGCACCTTTTCCGGGAGTGTCCATTTGCAACGCCTCATCAGGCGCGTGTCTCGGACGGCACGCGCGTTCTCACTGCTTGCAGCGATAGTACTGCTCTTCGCGGTGCGCGCCCTCGCCGACGAGCATCACGACAACCACGAGCATCGCGACGTGCACGGAACCGTCGCGACGAGCGATGGCAATCCGATCGCCAATGCCAGCATTACGCTCAACGGCGGCCGGAAAATCGTTCGCGCGACGAGCGACGTGCGCGGGCGGTTCGAGCTCAAAGAGGTTCGGGCGGGCACGTATTTGATTTCCGTCGTGGCGCCGGGATACAGCCCGATCTCGGGGCGCACCATCGACGTCGGGGGCGATCGCGAAACGCGGCTGTCGCTCGTTATGGAACCGGAGACGACGAGCTCACTGACCGTGATCGGCGACGTCATCTCAAACGCCGGCTCGACCGTGTCCACGTCGTCCGCACCGAGCGTCAACATCAACGCGCAGACGGCGGCCGCCCAGGGAACGACGTCGGTGAGCGACATGCTCTGGGGAGAGATGGGGACGACGCCGTCGCTGCCGCTGGGCGGTGGAAGCAACGCAATCGTCAGCATGGCCGTGCGCGGTCCCGATCCAACCGAAACGCTCGTGGATATCGACGGGCATCAAGTCAACAACGGCAACACCGGCGACTTCGATCTCTCGCTGCTCGATCCGGCGGCGCTGGCCGACGTGCAAGTCGTCTACGGCATTTCGCCGTCGTCGCTGGTCGGACCGAACACGCTCGGCGGAGCGGTCAACATCGTTACGCTTCAACCCAGCGCCCAGCCGCAAACCCTGCTGCGCGGATTTTTGGGGTCGTTCGGCAGCACAGGCCAGACGCTGCAAACGACTGGAAGCAGCGGACGCTTCGGCTATGCCGCATCGTTGCACCGGGCGACGTCGCTCGGCAGCGTCAATCAATCGGTGGTGAACTCCGACGGCGACGCTGCAACCGTCGGGAGCGACTTCTTCGGCGAAACGATGCTCTCGAAACTGCGTTACCAGCTCGGCGACGGATACGGGTATCTGCAGCTGAGCGTCCGCGATCAGGCCGTCAACGAAGATCTCTCGTCGCTGCTCACCAACTATACTCCTTCGGGCTTCGGCGGCGGCGACGACGCGATCGCGCGATTCGCGCCGCACGACGACCCGAGCGACGGCGGTTATCAGACGTTCGCGGGAACGTCGATGGCGTCGCATCAAGCGAACTACGGATTCGATGCCGTCGTTCCGCTAGGGCCCTCGATCGACGGCGGCGCACCGGCGACGACGTTGTCGTTTAGTCACTTGACGACCTTGGCGCAGCAATCCGTCGACGGTCCGGGGGCGCAGACGAGCCCGTACCTGTACAATCAGCGCGATCTGCTCGGCGACGATTGGATGCAGGTCGATCATCAGTTCGCCAAAGGCGATCTCTCGCTGAAGTACGACCTGTTGACCGAGGCGATGTCGACGCAATACGTGCCGGGTGCCGTGAGTGCCGACGTCATCGGGATCGGCCTGCCGAGCACCGCAAAGCAGCAAGGACCGCTCGATATTCCGCTTGCCCAGACGCAGCGGTATATCGTCGCGCGATACGACGGCAATCCGAGCACGTTCTTTCACTACTCGCTAGCCGCGTACGACAGCACGTTTAGCACCTTCGGTCATCACACCGACCCCCGGGCGGGCGTCGTTTGGACGCCCACGTCGCGGACGTCGGTTCGTGCGTCGGTCGGAACGACGTTTCAAGTCCCGCAGTTGTCGTCGCTGTTCGTGCCGCCGGTGCCTCCTCCGCCGTCGGGCGGCGTGATTTCAATCGGCAATCCAAACCTCAAACCGGACTTCGCGACGGAATACGATCTGGGCGCGGAGCAAATCTTCGGTCAAGACGGAAGCCAGCTGCATCTGTCGGCCGACGTCTACCGGACGAACATCCGAGCGGCGATCAACATCCTGGCAGTCACTCCACAACCGGGATGCAAGAAGCACTGCCCCATAGTGATGCCCATCAACGCAGGCGATCAGGTCTATCGCGGCATCGACCTTCACGCCGAGCAGCAGCTGGGCAAGCAATACCGTCTTCGTTTCGGATGGAGTCTGGATAGTTCGTACTTTTCGAAGGTACCGGCGAACGTTCAGGACGGGACGATCGTCGTGGGCGAGCAAACGCTGGGCGAACCGCTCCACAAAGCGTATCTCGGCATCGAACGCGACGTCCAGCGCGGATGGGTGTACGGCGCCGATCTCGATTGGGAAGGAACGTATAACGAGCTCAATCGCTCGCCGTACGCTACGCTAGACGCGCACGTCGCCTACCGGACGAACCGTTTCGAAATCGGCGCCTACGGAACCAACCTGACCAACGTGTATGCCAATCCGTTCACGGTCATCGGCGGCGGCGTTCTCTACGGATCGCTGCCGGGAACGCCTACGATCCCGACGGACGCGTACGTGTTACAGGGCGCGAAGGTCGTCTTCGTCGTGACGGACAGAATGTAGCCGCGTTTACTCCGGAGGGCGCGTCGTGGGATTCCAAAGATACTCCGGCTCCCCCAGCGAGTCGTTAATCCAGCGCGACCACACGAAGAGCGCGTCGGAAAGACGATTGAGATAGCGCAGCGCGTCCTCGGAAATGCCTTCCTCCTTCTCGCGCAAGGTGACGAGGTGGCGTTCGGCGCGGCGGCAGATCGTGCGTGCGAGATGCAGATGCGCCCCCGGCAGCGATCCGCCGGGAAGAATGAACGTGTCGAGCGGTACGAGGTCGTGCTGGGCTTCGTCGATCGCGCGTTCGAGCGCCGCAGCGTCATCGGCATCGACGAGCGGCATGCCTTCCCAGCGATCCTTCGGCAACGTTGCGAGTTCGCTGCCGAGATTGAACAGCTCGTCCTGCGTCCACGCGAGCCACGCGTCTAAGCGCGCCGCGCGCGGGTTGTCGCGCAACGGCCGGAGCGCCGATCGCACGACGCCGATCGCGCTGGAAAGCTCGTCGACCGTGCCGTACGTTTCGATGCGCGGCAGGTTCTTGGCGACGCGCTGGCCGCCGACGAGCCCCGTCGCGCCGCTGTCGCCGGTGCGCGTGTAAATTCGCGTGTACTTTGCCATGAATGTAAAGGCTTCGCCACGGCCTGATGAAGCCCGGCCAAAGGGACGCTTTTTGGACGAACGGGCCGCATGCTGCTAGCATGGCAACGGCGATGTATCTGACGGTGTCCATCGGCTTGCTCCTGATGCTGTTCTGGAAGTACGCTTCGTCGGAACGCGCCCGGCGCCGGCGCGGCTGGTCGTTCGACCGGGCCGAGCGCGCAGAAGATCGGGAGGGCGCGATGGTACGGAGCGCGTCGAACTCTCGCGGGTGGCGGTAGATCGCTCCGGAAGCCGAAGCCTATTGCGCGCTGCCGTTCAATCGACAGCTGCTCGCGCACGCCAACGGTCGAGAAACTCGCACAACTCGCCGTAGTTTGTGAAGTAGTGGCGCTGACCCGACGAGACGTGGGTCACCGAGGCGCGCCAAAGACTACGGACCATTCGATCGCTCTCAGACCAGATCCGAATGACGAACATCTCGTCGCGGGAACGGCGTTGCGTGCTGGCCATGTTCGTATTATCTGGGCCTCGCGTCCACAAACCGTCCAGGTGTGAAGGGCTCGGGGGATCGGTCCCCGACCGCCTTCGGAGGGTCCTGGACGCTGGATGGACGGGAGCCGGACGATAATTAACGATACAGGTCACCTAGATATGGAGCGATTGGTTATCCGGCTCTTTGGAGAGCCGGGAGCGTTCTTCGACGGTAAGCCGTGGAAATGGTCGGCTCCGCCGCGTTGTTTCCCATTGCTGGCGCTTTTGGGACTTGCGCGCGAGACACCGCCGACGCGGGCTTGGCTGGCATCGACGATGTGGCCCGAAGAGATCGAGTCGGACGCGCGATCGAACCTGCGGCGCCACCTTCACCGGCTAGCTCGGGCCCTGCCGCAAGTCGAAGGCGTCGAATGGATTCGCGGCGACGAGCGATCGATCGCGTGGAATGACGCGGCGCCGGCGCGGCTCGACGTTCGCGCGTTTGAAGAAGCCGTCGCCGATCCCGCGCGCCGCGCCGAGGCCGTCGAGATGTACCGCGGCGATTTGCTCGAGGGATTCTACGATGAATACATTTTGGCCGAACGAGAACGGCTGCGTACGCTGTATACCGACGCGCTCGCGGATCTGATCCGCGAAGCACGCGCAAAACGCGATCTGCCCTCGGCCGTCCGTTTTGCCGAGCGTTTGCTGGCCGAGGACGAATGGCGCGAAGACGCGCTGCGCGAGTGGATTTCGGCGAAATACGCTTCGGGCGATCGCTCGGGCGCGCTTGCCGGCTACGAGCGGTTCGCGCGCCGTTTGCGCGAGGAGTTTTCCTCCGAGCCGATGCCGGAAACGACGGCACTGCGCGACGCGGTGCGAGCCGGAATCGCGTTGCCCGACGATCCGCAAGACGTACTGGAACATTCGGTGTCCTCGCTTGCGGCCGTTCGATCCCCGTTCGTGGGGCGATCGGACGAGATGGAGAAGCTGCGCTCTGCGTGGACGCGCGCGGCGCGTAAGAGCGGAAGCGTGGCGTTCGTTTCGGGCGAGGCGGGTATCGGCAAATCGCGTCTCGTCGCCGAACTCGTAGCAATCGTGCGCGACCAAGGCGGCCACGCGCTCGTCGGAACGACGTCGAATCCGGAGGGCGAACCGTATCAGGCCGTTCTTTCGGCGCTGCGCGCGGGCTTGCCGAAAATCGCTCAGGCGCAACTCGATCGCGCGTGGCTCTCGTCGTTGGCCGGCGTTCTCCCCGAGATACACAGCCTTCGGCCCGACCTCAACGAAACCGAGGCGATCGAAAACGGCCGCGCGCGCGAGCGGCTGTTCGAGGCGTTCGTGCGAACCGTCGCGCAGCTCGGCGCGATGCGTCCGCTGTGCATCGTGCTGGAAGATCTGCACTGGGCCGGTCCCGCGACGATCGACGTACTGGCGGCGCTCGCGCGACGCGTGGGAACGCTGCCGGTGCTGGTCGTGGCGACGTACCGCAGCGAAGAATCGGCAACCGGCCATCCGTTACGGGAGTTGCGGACGCAGCTCGTGTCGGAGCGGCGTGCAATCGCCATTCCGCTCGAGCGCCTGTCGGAGTCGGACGTCACAAACGTGGTAAAGGCGCTCGCGGGCGACGATGCCGGCGCGACGCTCGGCGACAGCGTCGTGCGTTTGAGCGAAGGAAACCCGCTCTTCGTCGTGCAGCTGCTCGAGGGATATCGCGAGACGGGTGAAGTTCCCGACACCTCGCACGCGTTGCGCAGCGTCGGCGACGTCATCGGCGCACGCGCTAGCCGGCTGGACGACGAGGTACGTGCGGTCGCCGAAACCGCCGCGACGATCGGGCAGTCGTTTTCAGCCGACGTGGTCGCCGATATCGGCGGCTGGGACGAAAACGCCGTGCTGGACGCCGTAGGTGCGTTGATCGATCGTGCGCTCGTTCGCGAAAGTGGAAACGGATCGCTCGAATATGCATTCACGCACGCGTTGATCGCGGCGTCGATTTACGAGTGCTCCGATCCCGAGCAGCGAGCCGCGCGTCACCGGCGAGCGGCACAGGTTCTCCAACGGCGGCACGGCAGCGATCGCGCCGAAAAGGCGGCGATCGCGCGGCACTGGAACCTCGCCGGCGATGCGTCGCGCGCCGCGGCGGCGTACGTGACGGCGGCGCAGGCGGCGCTCGACGTGTACGCGCGCGAAGAAGCGATTTCACACGCGTATGCCGCCTTCGCTCTTGCACCGGACGACCGGCTGCGGTTTGAAGCGCTCGAGATCGCGTGCCGCACGCAGATCCGCACCGGCGTCGTCGAGCGTTGGAAGCGCGATGTAGATCGGCTGGTTAGAGTCGCGTCTTCGCTGGGAATTGACGAACAGTTTGCCGCGCTCAAGCTGCAGGAACGCTATGCAGCCCAGATCGTCGACTACTCACTCGAGCTATCGGCCGTCGACGCAATGTTTGCCCTGGCGAAACGCTCCGGAAACGAGGAGCATCTCGCGGAAGCGTATTATGCGCGCGGATTCTTGGAAGGCCAGCGCGGCGACGTCGGTGCCAGTCTCGCAACGCTCTCCACGGCACGCGAAATCGCGTCGAAGCTTCCCGTCGACGATCTCAACGCGCGGATCGGGCGGCAGTTCGTCAGCATGCTCGGGCGCTCGGGAAACCTCGCGCGGGCGCGGTCGGAACTCTCGGTGCAGCGCCAGCTGGTCGAGAGCGCAAACGCGTCGGCCGACCGGCGTTTGGATTTGCTGGCTTCCGAATCGACGCTCGCCGCGATGCTCGAAGACGGCGCGTGGATGGAGCGCATCGGAACCGAGATGATGTCGCTGGCGTGCACGATCGGTGACGAGTACCTCGAAGCACGCGCCTATGCGACGCTGGCCCACTCAGCGTACATGCGCCGCGATTTCGCCGCGATTCGCAGTAACTACGATCGGGCGATCGAGCACTTCACCAACGTCGGCGAGCTGCGCGCCGTACGGGTGACGTACATCAATCGCAGCGAGCTGGAGCTGCGCGTCGGACGCGTTGACGAAGCGATGCGATGGCTCGAAAAATGTTTATCGGGCGGGGATCAGCTGCACGGCCTCGACGGCGTCAGCGCGTATCGCCTCAACCGTATCGAGGCACTCTTGCTGCTCGGCCGCGCGCGCGAAGCGTTGGCCGAGGCACACGAGGCCTACGAACTGAGCTTGAGCGTCTCCGAGACGCGTTTCATGGATCAGGCGCTCACCGTGCTCGGCGCGGCCGAGTCGCTGACCGGGGACGTTGACGGTGCGGTCAAACATTTGAGCGAGGCGTTGGAAATGGCCCGTACGCGTGAGGCGTGGGGCGACTACGCAACGACGCTATGTTACCTCGTCGAGGCGTTGTTGAGCGCGGGGCGCATCGACGATGCACGCCGCTACGGCGATGGCCTCGAGGAAACGTTTTTGCACTATCATGCGCTGACGATTCATCCGACGCGGCTGTGCGCGACTTTGGCTCGCGTGGCCGAAGATTCCGGCGACGCGGCCGGCGCGCAGGTCTGGAGAACCCGCGGTTTGTCGTTGCTGGAGGCGGAGCTCAAGCGGTTCAGCGATCCAGCCGACGTCTCGGCGTATTCGTCGTTACCGTTTAATCGCGCGCTGCTCGAGGGCGCCGCGATGACGGCCTAAACGACCGCGGGCCGTTCGCGGCAGCGATCGATGAACTCGCAGAGCTCGCCATAGTTGGTGAAGTAGTGCCGCTCGCGGGACGTCACGTGCGTGACCTGCGCCCGCCAGCGTCCCGAAGGCTTGTCGCCGTCGTCTCGCCACATCCGAACGACGAAGAGATGGTCGCGTACCCGCGGGCGTTCGGCTTCACTCATGAAGCAATTGTAAAGAGACCGCCGTCCAGAACTCGTCCATATGGCCCGGCCGGGCGCAGGCGAAGCGCCGGTTTGGGTCAAAACGGGGCCGGTCATGTCCGATGGCTCCCACGTCCCCGTCGTTAAGGAGATCCCTCCGAAAGCGGCCGACCTCTCCGCGTGGTACACCGCCGCTTGCCTAAAGGCCGAGCTGGTGTCGTACTCGCCGGTGCGCGGCTGCGTCGTCCTGCGGCCCTACGGATTCGGTTTGTGGGAGAACCTGCAGCGCCATCTCGACGAGCGATTCAAAGCGACCGGCCACGAGAACGCGTACTTTCCGCTGCTGATTCCCGAATCGCTATTGATGAAGGAAGCGCAGCACGTGGAAGGCTTCGCGCCCGAAGTGGCGTGGGTAACGCAGGGCGGCCAGGAAGAGCTCACCGAGCGTTTGGCAATCCGGCCGACCTCTGAGGTCATCATCGGCACGATGTACGCACAGTGGGTCGAATCGTATCGCGATCTGCCGATCCTCATCAATCAGTGGGCCAACGTCGTGCGGTGGGAGAAGGCGACGCGTCCGTTCTTGCGGACGATGGAGTTTCTCTGGCAGGAAGGTCACACGGCGCACGCGTCGGCGCGCGAGGCGCGTGAGGAGACGCTGCGCATGCTCGACGTCTACCGCGATTTCGCGGAGAACGTCGCGGCGGTGCCCGTCTACGCCGGCGTCAAGAGTGCCAGCGAACGCTTCCCGGGTGCGATCGAGACTTTTTCGATCGAAGCGCTGATGCCCGACGGTAAAGCGCTGCAGTCGGCGACGTCGCACGATCTCGGTCAGAACTTCGCACGCGCGTACGATATCACGTTCACCGATACGGACCAGCAAGTCAAACACGCACACACGACCTCCTGGGGAATGTCGTGGCGCATGCTCGGCGCGATGATCATGGTGCACGGCGACGATCGCGGACTCCGCGTGCCGCCGAAAATGGCGCCGATCGAAGCGGTTTTCGTTCCGATCGTCCGATCGAACGACGACCGGGCGCTGCAGGCTTGCCGCGAAACGGCCGACGTGCTTTCGAAGGCCGGCTTTCGCGTGCGCGTCGACACGCGCGACGAACAGCCCGGATGGAAGTATAGCGAGTGGGACGTGCGCGGCGTTCCCGTGCGAATCGAGATCGGCCCGCGGGACGTCGAAGCCGGAACCGCCGTGGTCGTGCGCCGGGATCGCCCCAAAGGCGACAAACAGCAGAAGCAGACCGTTTCGCTGGAGACCCTCCCGCGGATTTTGCCGGCGTTACTCGACGACATCCAGCAATCGCTCTTCGATCAAGCCAAGCAGTTCCTGGAGGAGCACACCTTCCTCACTCAGGATCGCTCGCAGTTCTTCGACATGTGCCGCAATCGGGCCGGCATGATCGAGATTCCGTGGTGCGGCCGCCCCGAATGCGAAGCGCACGTGAAGGCCGAAACGAGCGCGACCACGCGCGTTCTGCGCGATCTGGCCGGCCACGCGCTCTGCGTCGCCTGCGGCGAACCCGCCAAAGTGAATGCGTACTTTGCGCAGAGTTATTAGCGCGCTCGCGAGCGTCGCGTTCGCCGTGCAGCTAACCTGCGGCGTCGCATTCGCGCACACTCCTACGGTGGCGGAGTTGGATGCGGATTCGCGTGCCGCCGGCAACCGAGTCGATATCGCCGAGCGAATCGGCGAAAGCGTCTTCAAGACGACGTGGGCGGCACAAGTCAGTCAGATCTCCGCGAACGCGGTTGGCAAGCACGTGATCGTGGGCATCCGCGTGTGGGGCGTGAAGTTTCACCGCCCGATCGCGCGCCGCGAGTTTCTCGACGAGGTGGCGTCGCTGGTTGAGACGGCGTTTGCGGCGGCGCCCGAGGCGGAAGAAGTCGACCTATGGGCGAGCGTTCCGATCTCGGTGGGCAAGGGTGTCATCGTCAGCGGCGATCTCGCCAAGCCGACCACCCGAACCGTCTTCAGCATCAGCGTGCGTCGCGGCGCGACGTCCGAAGCGATTCTCGCGAAGGCTTCCGGCTCGACCGCGTTTTGGGACCAGGATTGGGAGCGTTCGGCTTTCAACAGTGGATTAGCCAGGAACCCGTGAGTTAGGATGTATCAAAAAACGACGCTCCCGAACGGATTACGCGTGCTCACCGAGACGATGCCTGCGGTGCGCTCGGCGTCGATTGGGGTATGGGCCGACGTCGGGTCGGCGCTGGAAACGCGCGCGTCGCGCGGGATCTCGCACCTGGTCGAGCACATGCTCTTTAAGGGTACGACGCGCAGGTCGGCCCGCGCGATCGCCGAGACGATGGACGGCGTTGGCGGTAACCTCAACGCCTTTACCGATAAAGAGACGACCTGCTACTACGCCAAGGTGATCGATCGTCACGTGCCGCTGGCGCTCGATGTATTGGCGGATATGTTTCTCAACTCGACGTTCGATCCGGGCGAGCTCGCCAAAGAGCAGAACGTCGTGCTGGAAGAAATCAAAATGTACGAAGACTCCCCCGACGAGCTCATTCACGATCTCTTCCTGCAGACGATGTGGAACGGAGCCGATCTCGGCGAGCCCACGATTGGATTCGCGGACAGCGTCCTCAAGGTGACGCCCGACGCGTTGCGGACACATATGCGCGGGCACTACGCGCCCAACTCGGTCATCGTGGCCGCCGCCGGCAACGTCGAACACGACCGCTTCGTCGAGATGGTGTCGGAGCAGTTCGCGTCGTTCGAAGGCACCTGCGCGTTGCCGACCGCCGAAGCGCCGCAGTCGACGCCGGCCGTGCACGTGCGTCACAAGGACAGCGAGCAGGCCTACGTCGTGCTCGGAACGCGCGGCTTATCCGTTCGCGACGAGCGTCGCTACGCGCTTTCGCTGCTGGACACTATTCTGGGCGGCGGCATGTCGAGCCGGCTCTTCCAAGAAATTCGCGAGAAGCGCGGGCTGGTGTATACGGTCTATTCGTTCCAAGCCGCCTACCGTGAAGCCGGCCTGTTCGGCGTGTATTGCGGCACGTCGCCCGAACACGTGCAGTCGTGCATCGACCTCACCGTCGAGCAGTTTCATCGCGTCGCCGACGAGCGCGTGAGCGACGACGAGCTGCATCTGGCCAAAGAACACATGAAGGGGAACCTCACCCTGTCGCTCGAGTCCACGTCGAGCCGAATGATCCGCTTGGGGCGCAACGAGTTCGCGCTCGGGCGCTATCTGTCGCCCGAGGAGATCGAGGCGCGCGTCGATGCAGTGACGGCGGACGAACTCCAAGAGCTGGCACAGGAACTGCTGCCCGACCCTAACGTCGGGCTGTGCGTCATCGGACCCGTCGACGAATCTACGATTTCCTGGAGTCGCGACGCGGCCTAGTGGCCCCTAACCACTTCCCGATTCCAGAGGTATGGTCGGGCCGTCTTATTGGCGCGATAGCCATCACGTTCATTACGCAAGGGATAACGATCGGCGCGTACGCCGCGCGCCTGGCGGGCGTGCAGACCAAACGCATCGCTACCTCGATCTCGCTTTTCAACCTGTTCGTGACGGCCGGACGTCTGGCGAATTTGTTTATGATTTTCTTCGTTGGGCCGCTTGCCGATCAAGCCGCGGGCGCCGTGACGAAGCTGGCGAGCGACCCTGCAGCGGCGGCGGTTTGGCAGCGGACGTTTGAAGTGCAGCTTCGCCTGATCGTCTTAGGTGGAACCGTCGGTATGGCGTTGTTCGCGTTGCTGCTCCCGCTGTTTGCCTATTTATTCCGTCGCGGGGTGCACTCGTTCGAAGCGCGCGGCTCGATTCCGCACTCGCTGGCGCGGCTCGTGTCGCCGAGGGTCATTGGAGAGGTACTGCGTGCCCAGCGTCTGCCGTCTTGGAGCGAGATACGGGCGTTCGAATGGCGCTGGATTCCCAAACGGTTGTTGATCTTCAATACCGTCGTCATGTGCGTCTACGCTATCGGCGTGCAGGCGTCGTACCTTGCGTCCGTGCTCGACGTGCACTGGCGTGCGACGGCGATCGGCCTCTCGGGGGTGATAAACGGAGTAGGAACCATCGCTTTCACCCTATTCGTCGACCCCACGTCGGCGATGATCACGGACCAGGCCGTCCATGGAAGGCGCACCGTCGAGGAAGTCCGCAGCATGGTGTTCTATCTTTCTTTGACGGCCATCGTCGGGACGTTGTTGTCTCAAGCCATCTTTTACCCGGCCGCGGTCGTCATCGAGGCTGTAGCGCGCTTTGCGGGACATGTACGGTTTTAGGTTAGCGACGACGTTGGCTCTGCTGATGACCTTGTGCGGCTGCGCCGGGTCGATCGAGCATTGGATCGTCAACGTGCGCGTGCACCAGGGCGACGCCGCGCTGGTCCGCGGGAACGTCCGCGAAGCTTCGCTGGCCTACGGACTGGCTTTGCGCGTCGATCCAACCGACGTACGCGCCCAAGCGGGCTACGTGGAGGCAGCGGCGGGGTTGGCCAAAGACGAGTACACCAAGGGCGACTTCGAAGACGCGATGGCCACGATCGCGCACGGACTGGCGGTCGATCCGCAGAGCGTCCGGCTCGAAGGCCTCAAGACCACGATCGAACAGGCGCGCCTCAAACGCGAGATCGTCATATCGAACTATCCGACGTACGGACAGAGCGGATTAGCGATCGAGAAAGCGTACGTTCAGCTCGATACCACAAACAAGCTGCTGCTGCGCAGCCTGCACCGATTCGGTTATACGTTCGACGCTAACGATCTCACCGACGCGATCAAGCGCAGCTACGAGCTGCAGTTGGACATTTCGAAGAACACGAATCGCCTGATCGTCTACCGGCAGCTCGTGACCTCCGGCGTTCCAGCGGCCACGTCAACCGTCACGTCGGGCAGCTCGTCTTCGCTGTTGCCTCTGCCGTGAGGCTGCCCTGATGATCCAGTCTTTCGAGCAGTTGCCGATCGCGCTGAGCGGGATTTTGGTTATCGGCGGCTTCTTGGTGCTGACCCTCGTTATTGGTAATATCATCGCGCGTGTGCTGCCCTCCAGCGTGCGCGAGGAGCATAACGACTTGGCCGGGTTTATCTTGGCCGTGGTCGGCGTCATTTACGCCGTACTGCTCGCATTCATCGCCATCGGCGTCTGGGAACGGTTCGAAATGGCCGAAGCGCGTACGTACGAGGAGGCGACAAACCTGACGATCGTCTATCGCGACGCCGGATCGTTTTCGACCGGATCGGGGCTGCGCGCGGCACTGCGCGATTACGTTAAACACGTGATCGACGACGAGTGGCCGATGATGCAGCGCGGCGAGCGGGCCGTTGAGGCGCGATTACTTTTGGAGTCCGTCGATCGCGACATCCGTAACCTTCCGGCCAATTCGCCGCGTCTGCAGAATATCCAAGCGCAGATGCTGGCGGCGATAGCGGTCGCGCTCCAGGACCGCGACGCCCGGCTGTCGATGGACGCGACGGGGATCAACGGGATCATGTGGGCCGTTTTGATCGCTGGTGCGTTCGTAACGGTCGGATTTACGTACCTCTTCGGATTCAAGCAGACGATCATGCAACAGCTCATGATCGGATCGCTCAGCGTTTTGATCGGGCTCGTGCTCTTCTTGACGCTTGCCCTGGACTATCCGTTTAGAGGGGGACTTACGGTGGCGCCCGATGCCTTTGAGAACGCCCTCTGGGTGTTCAATACGATCGGGCCGCAGTAGGCAGCGTACAGACGCGGTGCGCGTCGAGAAACGCGCGCCCACGTCCGCGGCGTTCGGCGTTGCGAAACGCACGCCAGAACGCGTCGGCCTTCGGCGCAATTCTAGCAGGGTCGGTTTGGTAAACGGGCCATTCGGCCGTCGGATTTAGCAGCGGAAAGCGCTGCAACCACGCGCAGAGCTCGGTATTGCGGCGCAGCCGGTTGTCTTCGATCGAGATGAAATAGCGCGCACCCTTGCGGATCGCGCTCTCCTCGTCGAACGGGGTCCAAAGCGCGGGATCTTCCTCCCACCCAAAGCGATCGACGTAGTACTGCACGTCGGGTCCGTAGTGTCCGATGACGACCAGCGCGTTGCGATCGAGCGTGCGGTCGAGCGCGACGGCATTGCGATAGGCCGCCTTGGGGTAGGCGTAGTAGGGCGCGGCGGTCGCGACGCCGTCGACCAGTACGACGGCGCCCACGAGCGGAACGATCGCGACGAGCGCGTACCGCGCCGCCGCGGCGAGCGTCATCCGTGCGATCGAGCTGACGTAGGCGGCGAGCGCGCCTCCCGTGACCAGCGCGAACGGTGGAACGAGAAGCAGCATGTAGTAGTCGACGCGCTCGACGGTAACGACGACAAAAACGTAGACGAGCCCCGCCGCAAGCCAACCCCACAGTACCGATTTCGTTCGCGCGCCTATCCATCCCAAAGCAATGAAACTTCCCAGCGCCAGCCAAAACCCGATCGCGCCGGCGATCGTGGCCGCAAACATGCCGATCGCCTCCCGGAAGAGAACGAGCTTGTCGACAAAGGCCGGCAGACTCGTAAACGCCGCTCTTAGCGCCGGCAGCACGTGCAACGTGGTAATGCCGCTGGCCCAATGCCATTCCGCGTACGATGCAACCCGCCGGTCGTAGAGCCACAACACCGCCAGCGGCACGACGACCAGCACGGCAAGCGCCGTCACGCGCGTGTGTATACCCGAACGAGCGCGTTCCCAGATCCCGCACAGAACGGGAACCAGGCCGACGACGGCGACCGGCTTCGCCAGATACGCAAACGTGAGCAGCGCTGCCGAGCGCGCCAGCGCCCGCGGATCCATCTGCTCGTTTTCCAAAAGGAAACGGGTTACGGCATATACCGCTGCCGTAAGGAAGAACACCATCGCCGTATCCGGTGTAAACGTGCGGCCGTAATACACGCTCCCCGGATACACGGCAAAGAAGAACGCGCCGATTAGTCCAGCCAAGGAGCTCGAAAAAAGCCACCGCCCGAAGAAGCCGATAACGACGACCGTCCCGACGCTAAACGCAATGGAAACCAGCCGTCCGAATACCTCGTGTATTCCGAAGAGTTTGTAGAGAGTCGCAGCTAAGAACGGAACGATTTGCAGCTCGAGCTCGACGTAGTTCGGCGGCGGACCATTGTAGGTCGTCTGCGGATACATAATGTCGTACCGGAGCCGAAAGAAGTTGCGCGCAATACCGGCCGTATCGCCCTGTCGCCACGCGGGATGATCGAGAATCGGATCGTGAATGCCCTTGAGCCGCAGTGCAACGGCTATCAAGACGACAACGAGCAGCCCGGCTCCCCACCACAGCGAGGACCGGGACGGCGTTACGCTACGTGTTTGAACGTCCAATATTTGTTGATGAAGAAGTTGACGAATATTCCGGCGACGGTCGCGACGAGCCACGTCTTATGACCGTGCCCGAGCCACGGACTCACGGCGGCCGAAACGCCGAGACCGACGCCGAGCGCGACCGCCGAAACGGTGAGGAACTGCGCACCCTCGCGAACGGCGTCGCCCTGCGAACGGAACGTCCAAATGCGGTTGAAATAATAGTTCGAGACGCCGCCGGCCATGAATGCAAGGGAGTAAATGATATTGTACTGCAAGGGGCGTGAGTGGTCGGGGACGACGCGCTGAAGCAAGGTGAAGACGACCAGATTGACGACGAAGCCCGACGCTCCGACGATGCCGAACTTTACGAACTGGCGTACGCCGCGGCGTTCGGTCAGCGATGCGAGCACCTTAGGCAACCCAATACCAATCTGCGAAGAGCACGGTAAACAGACCTAGGAGCGGCAGCGAAAACGCGAGGATCACGTTGTTGATCCACGGGCGTTCTCCCCAGCGCGCCAAAATGACGAACATCGGAAAGAGAACCAGCGCGAAACGCGGCATCGACATGAGGCTCGACGTAGACATCGGTACGAGAATCGATAGCGCCATATACGCGATGAACGCCGGGCGCAGGCTGCGGAAGCCGAACGCTAGGACGCCGATCATCAGGAAAGTGAAGGAGATTTCGAGCGACTGCGTGGCGACGGTTTGACCGGTCGTGGCGATGGCGATCTTGTGGAAGGCGTTATAGACGCTCACCCATGGCGGGGCGAGGTGGCGGTTCCAGTGGGTTTGGACGTGCGAAAAATAAAGCGGATCGGCGCGAAGCACCCACAAGTACGCCATGTAGACCAGCAGTCCGCAGAGGATCAACGCGACCGGCGCGAGGTTCGCGAACGCCAACCCCCGCTCGCGGCCGCCGCGCCTGAGCACGGACCAATACGTCGTCAGCCATTCGATCGCAAACGGTACGACGAGGAGAATGCCCTCAACGCGCGTCAGCGCGGCAAGGAAGCCGATCGCTCCGGCCAGCCACCAGCGATGCGCGCGCATGTAATAAAACGACGCGACCGACAGCATGAAGAAGAGCGATTCGGGATAGACCGCCGAGAAGAACACGGCGGTCGGGAAGACCGATACGTAAAAGATGCCGCGTCGAGCGACGCCGCGGTCGAATTCGTGCTCGAGCAGCTTATAGAGGAAAAGCAGTCCGAAGAAAAATGCGGCGTTGGAAATGAGCAATCCGGCAACGAGATGGTTGCCCGCGAACGCTCCCACGATTCGGATGAGATAGGGATAGAGCGGGAAGAACGCCATGTCGGTGCCTTGATAGCCGCGCGTCGCGATATCCAGGTAGTGCACGGCATCCCAGCGTCCCCACACGGCGAGCAGCACCGTGCGCGATTCCTGAACGTGTTCGCCGGGGCGTTGACCGATGATAACCGCCGCGAGTTCGGCAATGACGAGAATCGCGGCGCGCGTAGCGACGAAGTCGACGAGGACCTCGCGCACCGTTTGGTTGAAACGCGCCGCGATAAAAACTTTTGCGACGCAGAAAAGCGCGACGGCCAGCAGAAAGACGCGCGCGCCGTGCACGTATTCGACCGGCAAGAAGAACGTCAACCACAGCAGCCAGAACGGCAGCCACGTTAGGGCGTCGTATTGCAGCGATCGCAACTGCGTCACGCCGGCGCGCCGTGAAAAGTAGCGTGCGTAGCCGATCCATAAGGAAATCGAGGCGAGCGGACCCGCAATGACGGCGGCGAGTAAGGCCAGGTTGCTCAGTGCCGGGTCGTGGCGCGGAACGACGAGTGCGTACCAAGCGAAGAAACCGAGGGTGAAGCCGGCAAAGGCGACTGTGGCGAACGCGCCCGTTCCCGGCGCGAGGAGAACGTCGAAGCGAAGCGAGCGTGGTCGCGACGTTTGCGGCAGGTGCGTACTGGCGGACACGGCGACGCATCGTTTTAAAGGAAATAGCCCGCATCCCTTGTAGGTCTCGCCACATGGCTCGAACGATGGCAGGTACCGTCTTCAACCACCCGGTTCATTCGCTCGATTTCGTGAAAGTCACTGAAAGCGCGGCCTTGGCTGCCTCGCGCTGGATGGGGCGCGGGGAACGCGACGCGGCCGACGGTGCGGCGGTGGAGAAGATGCGCGAATCCCTCGGCGAGATGGAGATTTCGGGCCGCATCGTCATCGGTGAGGGCGAGCGCGACGAAGCGCCGATGCTGTACATCGGCGAAGAAGTCGGTGCCGGCGGCGAGGAGGTCGACATCGCGGTCGATCCCGTCGAAGGCACGAATCTCGTGGCGAACGGCTTGCCGAACTCGATCGCCGTTATGGCGATCTCGGAGCGCGGCGGACTGCTGCACGCACCCGATTCGTACATGAAAAAGCTGGCCGTCGGTCCCAAAGCCGCACCGTACGTCCACATCGACGCTCCCGTGCAAGAAAACCTGGAAGCGGTTGCCAACGCGCTCGAGAAGCCGATCAACGACGTCTGCGTCGTCATTCTCGATCGGCCGCGTCACGCCGACTTGATTCGCGAGGTGCGCGAAGCCGGCGCGCGGATTCGCTTGATTTCCGACGGCGACGTCGACGCGTGCATTGCGACCGCGATCGACAATACGGGCATTCACGTCGCGATGGGAACCGGCGGCGCGCCCGAAGGCGTGCTTGCCGCCGCCGCCATCAAGTGTTTGGGCGGAAACTTCATGGGCCGGCTGGAGCCGCGGAACGAAGAAGAAGCTAATCGCGCAATTGCGATGGGCTTCGGCGATCTCAAGCGCGTGCTGGAGATCGAAGATTTGGTCAAGAGCGACAACGTGATCTTCTGCGCGACCGGCATTACGGACGGCGATCTCGTTCGCGGCGTACGGTTCTACGGCAACCAGGCACGCACGCATTCGATTCACGTCCATTCTGGTGGAACCGTGCGCTTTATCGAATCGATTCACCGGCTTGGTGCGCGCCCGACGGGGCGCTAAACCCGTGAAACGGCATAAACACGACGTCGCGATCGTCGGTGCGGGCTCCGGCGGTTACGCCGCCGCGCGCACGTCGCGCGATTTCGGATGTGACGTCGCGATGATCGACACGGGTCCACTCGGGGGTTTATGCATATTACGCGGCTGCATGCCCAGCAAAGCCGTGATCGCTTCGAGCGACGCCATCTACGACGTGCGGGAAGCCGCCCATCTGGGGATTCACGCGAGCGGCGTGCGAGCCGACGTGCCGGCGATCTTTGCCCGAAAGCGGATGCTCGTCAAAGAGTTTGCGGACTACCGGATCGAGGGCATCGAACGCTTTCCGCTGTATAGCGGGCCGGCGCGGTTTCTCTCGCCCACGGAAGTCGCCGTCGGCGACGACGACGTCGTGGAAGCAAAACATTTCGTCGTTGCGACCGGCAGCGTCATTCCGCCGGCGGCCTTATCGGGTTTGGCGGAAACGGGTTACGTCGATACCGACGGCGTGCTCGAGCTCGAGCGGATTCCGGAGTCGGTGGTCGTTCTCGGCGGCGGATATACCGCGTGCGAACTCGGCCAGTTCTTGGCTCGGATGGGTGCGAAGACGACGATCTTGATCCGCAGCGGTCATTTGCTGACGCACGCCGACGAGGACGTCGGCGGCGCGTTGACCGGCTACTTCAGAGATGAAGGCATCGAGGTCATTACGGGCACGTCGCTACGGCGTGCCGAGCGACGCGGCGCCAAGAAGATCGTGCATTTCACGGTGGACGGCCGGCCGCAAGAGGTCGCGGCCGACGAGATCTTCTACGCGCTCGGCCGAACGCCGAACGTTGCCGGGCTGGATTTGGAGAAGGCTGGTATCGCCTATCACGCAATCAGAGGCATCGACGTCGACGCCACGCTTCGCACGAGCAATCCGAACATCTACGCGGTCGGCGACGTGACCGGCGAATACATGCTCGTACACGTCGCGATTTACCAAGGCGAAGTAGCGGCGCGCAATGCGTGTCTCAACGGTCGGGAAGAAG
Source organism: Candidatus Baltobacteraceae bacterium (assembly GCA_036488875.1). NCBI lineage: Bacteria > Bacillati > Vulcanimicrobiota > Vulcanimicrobiia > Vulcanimicrobiales > Vulcanimicrobiaceae > Vulcanimicrobiaceae bacterium. The sequence continues at coordinate 69,047 of DASXGW010000002.1, forward strand.
CCGATTACGGCCTCGTCGCCGCCCACACGGTCTTCTGCGATCCCCAAGTCGCGGCGGCCGGCAAGTCGGAGAAGATGCTCCAGCGTGAAGGCGCTCGATACGTGCGCGGCCGCTACGATTTCGCCGAGCACGGAAAGGCGCAATGCCTCGGAAAGACCAAAGGCTTCGTCAAGATGATGGCGGACGCCCAGGACGGGCGGATCTTGGGCGCGTCGGTGATCGGTCCGCAAGGGTCGGAGCTCATCCACGAGGTCATCGTCGCGATGAACTTCAGATCGACCGTCGCGGAGTTCATGCGCATTCCGCATCTGCACCCGACGCTGGCGGAAATCTGGACGTATCCGGCCGAAGAGTGCGCCGCGCAGCTCGGCATGAAGGCGCCCGGCGACGAACAGATGGAGCTGGCGACCAGCGTGGACGCGACGCCGCCGTAACATGCGCGTCGCGATCGTTCAGACTAAGCCGGCCAAAGGCCGCTACGAAGAGAATCTTCGCGCGGCTGTCGAGGCGTTTGCGCAGTTGCGGGAACGCGAGCCGGAGCTCGTCGTTTTCCCGGAAGGCGCCTTTACGGGTTACTTCTTAGAGGGCGCCGTCTTCGATCTCGCGTTGCCGGCCGCAACGTTCGCGACCGATCTCGCGGCGGCGTGGCAGGCGGCGTGCGGCGACGCCGAGGTGGATATCGTCTCGGGATTTTTTGAAAACGACGACGGAACTTATTACAACAGCGCCCTCTACCTGCACGTCGCGGGCGGAAAAGGCGACATCCTGCACGTTCATCATAAGATGTTCCTCCCGACGTACGGCGTCTTCGACGAAGAGCGGTTCCTATCGCGCGGCCGTAAGCTGAGCGTCTTCGAAACGCGTTTCGGGAAAGCAGCGATGCTCGTGTGCGAGGACGTCTGGCACACGATCGTGCCGACCATCGCCGCGATCAAAGGCGCGCGTCTGGTCATCGTTCCCAGCGCTTCTCCGGGACGCGGCATCGACGGCGACGGCGAGCTCAGCAGCGTGACGCGCTGGCGGCAAATTCTGCGCGTGACGGCAGCCGAGCACGGCATCTTCGTCTTGTATGCCGGGTTGACGGGTTTCGAAGGCGGCAAAGGCATGTCGGGATCGTCGACCGTGATCGATCCGCACGGCAACGTGCTGGTGGAAGCTCCGGTCGACCAATCGTGCATCGTCACCGCGGATATCGACTTGCGCGACATCGACCTGGCGCGCGCAAGCTTCCCGCTTATCGGCGATCTCGATGCGGTGCTGCCGGATCTTTTGCTCGACGAAGAGCTGCCGCTGCCGCGCGGAGGACGCGATGCTGCCGATCGTTGAAGCGGCGCGCCCGACGCTCGAGCCGCCGGGCATCGACGCGGCCGTGACGGCCGAATGGCTGACCTCGTTCCTGCGCGACGAGCTTGCCGGCCGGCGCAATATTTCTCGCGCCGTCGTCGGGCTCTCCGGCGGCGTGGATTCGGCGGTGACGGCGTTCCTGTGCGCGCGCGCGCTCGGCGCCCAGAACGTGTATGCGATTCGGATGCCGTACGCCACGTCGAGTTCGTCGAGCTTGTCCGACGCGCAGCTGGTCGTCGACGCGTTGGGTATTCACTGCCGCACGATCGAGATCACCGCGGCCGTGGACGGATACCTGCAGTACGAATCGGACGCGAACGGACGGCGCCGCGGTAACGTCATGGCCCGTACGCGCATGGTCGTGCTCTTCGATCAATCGGCGAAATACGACGCCCTTCCCATCGGAACGGGAAACAAGACCGAACGGCTGCTCGGGTATTTCACGTGGCACGCCGACGATACGCCCCCCGTCAATCCGATCGGCGATCTGTTTAAAACGCAGGTGTGGGAACTAGCCCGCTATCTCGGCGTTCCGCCCGCACTGATCGAGAAGGCTCCGAGCGCCGACCTCGAGGCGGGTCAGACCGACGAAGCCGATCTCGGCATAACGTACGCGCGCGCCGATGCGATTCTGGCGCAGCTGCTGCTCGGGTACTCCAACGCGCAGCTCGTGACGCGCGGCTTTGCCGCCGAGGAGGTCGCCCTGATACGCAGGCGCGTGGACGGGACGCACTGGAAGCGCCACCTTCCCACGACCGCGATGCTCACGAGCACCGCAATCAACGAGTTTTACTTACGCCCCGTCGACTACTGACAATATGTGTCATCCTGAGCGTAGTCGCGAAGCGACGAAGTCGAAGGGCAGGCGTATGTGAGAAAAGCTTTTTTCCCCGTCGGTTTGAATCTCGACGGGCGCAAGTGCGTCGTCATCGGCGCGCCCGACGACCGCGAAGCGATCGAGAAAACCGCGGCTTTGGAAGAGTCCGGTGCAAACGTTCGCCGGCTGACCGATCCGCGGGCGGTTCGCGACGAGGATGTGATCGACGCATTCTTCGTGATTTCGACGCCGCAGGACGAGGCGCTCTCCGCGCGTCTGCGCGCATTGGCCGATCGGCACCGGTTCCTGCTCTGCTGCATCGATCAACCGGCTCACGGATTCGTCGCGATGACGGCGATTGCCAAGGCCGGTCCCGTCCGCGTCGCGATCTCGACGGCCGGCCTTGCGCCGCGCGTCGGCAAGAAACTGAAGCAGGCGCTCCAGCGCGCGATGGATGCGACGTTTGCGGCGTTCGTCGGCGAACTCGCCGAGCGCCGGCAGCGCGTGCGCGAAGCGCACCCTCACGTTGAGGAATCGGCGCTGCGCCGCTCCGACGCGATCGAAGCGGCCGACGGTTTTGAAGCCGACGTGACCTTTCGCTATCCTCAGTGGTTCCGCAATGGCGGCGCTTGAACTGATTGCCGTCGGCACGGAGCTGCTGCTGGGGCAGCTCGTCGACACGAACACCACGCATATCGAGCAGCAGCTGGCGGAAAACGGAATCGACGTGCGCGCAACCCACACGATCGGCGATAATCGCGAACGCATCGCGGCGGTGATCTCCGACGCGCTCGCGCGAGCCGACGGCGTCATCACGACGGGCGGGCTCGGCCCGACGATCGACGACCTCACGAAGGAGGCGGTCTGCGACGCGCTCGGTTTCGGCGTGGAGTTATACGAGCCGGCGCTGCGGCAAATGGAGTCCTTCTTCGCGCAGATCGGCCGCGAGATGCGTCCCAACAATCGCAAGCAGGCGGAGTTGCCGGCCGGCAGCCGCCCGCTCGACAATCCGCACGGCACGGCGCCCGGGTTCGTCGCGTTCGACGCAAACGGAAAGTTCGTCGCTTGCATGCCGGGCGTGCCGCGCGAGATGAAACCGATGCTGGCAGAGCGCTTACTGCCGTTCTTACGCGAGCGGTTTGCGGTGAACTCGGCGATTTACACGCGCGTGCTCCATACCATCAATCTCGGCGAGTCGGAGATCGACCATCGCATCGACGACCTCTTTCGTGCCGGTGAAAACCCGAAGATTGCCGTACTCGCGCACGAGTATCGCGCCGACGTGAAGATCATGGCCAAAGCGGCGTCGGCGCGAGAAGCGCAAGCGATGATCGCCCCGATCCAGCGCGAGATCGAGATGCGGCTCGAGGGTCACGTTTTCGGAACCGATGAAGCGACGATCCAGTCGTCGATTCACGCAGCGCTGCAGGCGCGCGGCGAAATGCTCGCGGTCGCCGAGTCGTGTACGGGCGGCCGCATCGCGGCAGCGCTCACGAGCGTTCCGGGCTCGTCGAAGAGCTTCACCGGCGGGGTCGTGGCGTACGACAATGCCGTCAAAACGGCGGCGCTCGGCGTCGAGGCCGAGCTCATCGAGCGCGCCGGTGCGGTGAGCGAAGAGGTCGCGATCGCGATGGCCCGGGGAGCGCGGGAACGCCTCGGGGCCGACGTGGCCCTGTCGACGACCGGCATTGCGGGCCCTGACGGCGGCACCCCGGAGAAGCCGGTCGGGCTCGTATGGTTCGCGATCGACGACGTTTCGGGGGCGCGCGCGTGGCGGATCGTGTTCCGGGGCGATCGCGCTGCCGTGCAGAGCCGCGCGACGACCGCTGGGTTGGGTATGATCTGGAAACGATGCCATGGGTGAGACTGCTTGCTTGCGCGGCGCTCGCCGGCTCGCTTGCTGCTTGCACGGCCGTCGAACGACTCGCGCACAAACCGGCGCAATACATCGACCTGAACTATCCGGTCGGTAAGAGCGCTCAACAACAATATCCGCACACGGTCGATGCGTCCGGCGCGCTGTGGTACATCGACGGCGACGCGCTCGTCCGCTCGACTGCACCGTCGCGGCGCGACGTCGTGCACGATCCGGACGTTAAATCCGGCACGCTTTTTTGGTACGACCGGGCCGTGTATGCCGTCGACGGCAGCGGAACGACGCTGGCGCGCGTCGGCACGAAGCTGCACGTCGAACCCACCGATGTGCCCGATAAATACGCGCCGGTGGAGGGAGCTATCGCCGACTCGCGTAACCGCTGGGTCGTCCTCGCACAAACCAAACCGCACGAGCTTGCCGTGCTGGACGTCTGGAAGTGGTACGGCGAGCGGATTCCGGCATCCATCGACCCGTACGCGTCGACGTTAGCGGGCGGAGCTCACGGCAAAAAGTATCTCGTCGTCGCCGACGCGACCAAACCGGTCATCGCGATCAAGAACCGCTGGAACGGCCGCTCGGTAATCGTTAGCGTTCCCGACAACGCGTGCTTTTCGGGTTCGCGCGGTACGTGGCACGTGCCGGTCGACGTTCGCGGCCGAGACAGTACGAAAACCTGGGTGACGGCCGGAAGCCACATCGTCTCCATTGACCTTCCGAGCAAGCGAACCTTGCGCACTTGGGACGTCGACGGGTGCGCGATGCGCATCTTACGTGCGGACGCCGATCAGGCGACGGTCCTCTTGGGATCGCGTGACGGCAACACGTTCACGTCATCGGTCGTGCGCGTCGACCACGGCGGCGTTCATCCGCTCGATCAGTACGGAAAACTCGACGGTCTGGCCGGCGGCGCGATTATCGACCGCTACGAACGTTTGTGGTGGTACGACGCGAAAGCTCACGCTTTCGTCTGCCGCACCCCCCTCGCTTAACCGGCGTTAGCTTCCGTACCCTACTGCTTTTAGCACCCGTTGCGTTGCGACGGCGTCTTCGAACGTCGGCAGAGCGTTGGGTTGGCCTTCGATCGCTTTGACGAACTCGTCGTAGAGCTCCATCAACAGTGGAACGTTTCCGTTGATCGTGCTGAGTTTGGCGTACGGTGACGGCTTGCAGTCGAGCTCGCTGGTTTCATCCTTCTCAACGGTAAAGAGCTGGAGTTCGATCATGCTGGAGCCGCTGGCAACCGCACTGCGATCCTCACCGTGTAGCGCGCACGTATATCCCTCCGCCGCGGTCGTGCCGTCGACCGTCAACCGCGCGATGAGCCCGTCACCGTAATCGAGCAGCGCGAACGCGCCGTCGTCAACCGTCGACGCAAACTCGCCCTCGTCGTCGTGCCGAACCACATTTGCCGTGCGCGTCATGCCGAGCGTGCGCTGCGGCACGCGCGCGACCAGCCAGCTAGCCTGATCGATGAGATGTGATAGCATCGCGCCCGCGAGGCCGCCGCCGCGATCGCGGTCGAACCACCACCCGCGCGTGCGGCGGCTCGATCGATGGAGCATCGGGCGCAGTGACGTGATCTCGACGTCGCGCAGCGGATCGAGATGATGGTTGACCACCAGCTCCTTGAGCGCTTGCGCTTGCGGAACGAAACGAAACTCGTGAGCGACCCCGCACGCGGTGCCGGCCGCTTTGGCGGCACCCAGCATCGCCTCGGCGTCCGCGACGCTGATTGCAAAAGGCTTCTCGCAGATGACGGGCTTGCGCGCGTCGAGCGCGGCCGACACGTCATCTTTATGCGCAAACGGTGGGGAAGCAATCGTGACGGCGTCGAGCTCGACGCCCGCGAGCATTTCGGCGCACGACCGAAAATGATGCGGTATGCCGCGCTCCTCCGCGACGCGCGCCGCGCTGTGCGGCGACGCGAGCGCGACGACCTCGAATCGTTTATGGGCTAACAGGGCCGGAAGGTGCGCGTGGACGCCGAACCCGGCGCCGGCGATTCCGATGCGATAGGTTTTCACGATACGTTACTCGTTGCTCCGAATGGCGGCTTCGAGCAGCTCGATCCCGCGACTGAGCTGTCGATCGGTGATGACTAAGGGCGGTGCGACGGTGACGGTGTCGCCTTCCGGGCCCGCCTGCAGAACGATGACGCCCGATGCAAGCGCGCGTTTGACGACGCGATCCGCCGTCGCCGCGTCGCGAAGCTGGATGCCCCAAAACAAGCCGCGGCCGCGGACGCCGCTGACGTTCTTGCGTGCGCGCAGCGCGTCCAGACGGGAAGCCAGCGCGAGTCCGGCTTGCCGCGCTTTCGCCGGAAGTGCCATCCGCTCGATTTCGCTGATCGTTGCCAGCGCCGCGGCGCAGCCCATGGGGTTGCCGAGGTACGTCGACGTGTGCAGCGCTTCCCCGGTGGAGAGCGGCCACGCGTCCATGATCTCCGGGCGTCCGGCGCAGGCGCTGATCGGGAAGCCCGATCCCATCGCCTTACCGATGCAGATGATGTCGGGGACGACGCGATCGTGCTCGACGGCGAACCACGTTCCCGTTCGCCCGAATCCCGTGTAAATTTCGTCGGCGATCATCACGACGCCAAGCTCGGTGCACACATCTTTTAGCGCCGCGAGATACCCGGGCGGAGGCACGATGCAGCCGGCGCGTCCCTGAATCGGTTCGACGATCAGCGCCGCAACGTTGCCGTCGCGCTCGATGGCTTCGCGCGCCGTCGCAACGGCAGCACCGGTATTCGCGCCCGCGACGTTATGCGGGTACTCGAGGAAGATCGCGCTCGGGCCAAGCGCGCCCGCAAACGGCGTTCGGAACTTCTCGACGCCGCAGAGCGGCAACGCGCCGAGCGAAAGTCCGTGATAGGCGTTGCGATAGGCGACGAAGTGCGATTTGCCGGTCGAAAGCATCGCGGTTTTGAGCGCGGCTTCGACGGCTTCGGATCCCGTCGTCGCCAAAAACGTCTTGGTCAGTCCGCGCGGCAGCACGGTCGCGAGCTTTTCCAGCAATCGCGTTCGGGCTTCGTGCGGATGAACGTCGCCCATGCCGTGCATGAGCCGCGCGGCTTGGTCGGCAACGGCGGAAATGACGTAGGGATTGCCGTGACCGGCGTTCGCGACGCCAAACGCTGCCGTAAGATCGATGTAGCGGTTGCCGTCGACGTCGGTGACGGTCGCGCCGCTCGCCGACTCCCAAAACACCGGAAACTCGTCGCTGAGGTACGTGACGTTGCGCGACTCGTGCGCGCGCAGCGAGGGAAGCAGTTCGGCCGTGCGTGGACCAGGTATCGCAGTGACGACGCGTTCGAGTTCGTCGCTCATCGTTCGTCGTCGATCCAGCGAACGAACTCGGCGATGCGCGGACGGCCGCCGTGCCGTCCTGCCGCGACCGGGGATTGCAGCTCGCCGAAACGGGCGATGCGCGAGGCACCGGTTGCAACGGCCATGGCCGTAATATCGTCGCGCGCGCCGGCCACCGCAACGGCTTCGACCGGGAGCCGATGCGCCGTGCAATAGGCCACCACGTCGGCGGGGCGCGAAACCGCGCGCACGCCGATGGCGCGCGGCAAGAACGAGGGAGGTTCGTCGAGCGTCGCGGTCGCGTCGACGAGGAACGTCGCCGTGGTATCGGAGTGCGTGCCGCCGCGGCCTTGGGCCGCGCGAAATGCCGACAAGTCTCGTGCCGCTGCGACGCTCGCAACGGTCTGTGGCGAGCGCTCTGCGACGGGAAATTCCACGTTTGCGCGTTCGACCGCGCGCGCGAGCACCTCGGCGAACGCGTCGGGCGTGACGGTGCCCCCAACCTCCACGAAGAGCGCGTGCAAACTCAAGCAGCCCTCGGTTTCGTAGAGGACGAGGTCGCGCGCCGCGCCCCCAGCCGTTTCCTCGGCTTGCCTTGGCGTCGCGAGCGCCTCGCGAGCGACGTAACCGATGCTCGCCCGCGTACCGAACGGAATCAGCCGGGTACGCGGCGTCAACGTACTCGCAATCGACGCGATCGTTTCGTCGTCACCGAACGCGACGACGACGTCGAACTCGGCCAGATCGCGCTCGCGAACCGCGCCCTCCCACTGTGCGGCAAGCGCCGTGCCGGCAAACTCCTCGAGCTCTTCCTTTAAGGTCGCGAAGAACGCCGCAATCAACGCGTCCTCGCGGTCCTTCACCACGACGTCGCACTTAGCCAGCAGTGCGAAGATTGCCGGGAAGAGCGCGACCCCAACGGTCGTACGGCTAGAGATCACGCAGACGCGTCCCGCGGGGAGCGCACGCTCGCGCGGGCCGTTACCGCGCACCGCGAATCCGTCGAGGACGTCGAGGGTTCCCAGCTCGCGCTCGACGGTTGCTTCGAGTTCGACTGCAGTCAACGCCCCGAACAGCCGGTCCAGCGCATACTCCGCCGCCGGCATGGAGTATCCGGTGCGCGCGCAGACGCGTTCGAGCGCCCGCACGCGAGGGGGAAAGTCGCCGTCCCTCCACCGCTCGGCCGCGTCGGCGATCGCACGTAGAATCGAACGGACCGGTCGCGCGGCTAGGCCTTTTCTCATCTGACGCTCACTCGTTCTTCTTAGGAGCCCGAGGTTCCCAAGGAAGGGATGGCAAAAAGGCGCGTCCATGTCTCGAGTGGGCCGAACGCTGTTCGTTATCGTCGCCGCCGCCGCCATCGCCTTGGTGATCGGCAGTACTGCGTGCACGCGGCGTGGGGGTAACGGCGCGCCGCCGGTGGTGACCCCGACCCCGATCAACGCCTACTACGTCAATCCCGTCAAAGGAAAAGACACGAACAACGGCTCGGTCTCGGAACCGTTCAAAACGCTCACCCACGCGCTCGCCACCGTCGTAAAGACCGCCGGAATGGGCATCACCATCAACCTGACCAAAGGCACGTACTCGGTGCGCAGCGGCGAGACGTTTCCGATCGTCATTCCGGCCGGCGTTGTCGTGGCCGGCACCAACTACGGGCATTCGCAGTCGAAGGGCACGTTCATCAACGGGTCGGGCGAAGACACGTACATCGAAACGGCGTTAAACAAGGCTCCGCACACGTTCTCCGCGACCGTCATCGTCAAGGGCGGCGTATCGGCGACGCTCAATCAACTCTACGTCGGGACGTCGGCGGTGCCAAGCGGCATCTACGCGTCGGTCGACGACTTCGGCACCGTCACCGGCGACGCCGATACGTTCGGCGCCGGCGCGCACGAGCCGTCGACCGGCGGCGTGCTGCTGCCGAGCGGAACGCTGCACTGCCTCGCCTGCACGATCGGCGGCCGCGATTACGGAATCGAGGCCTTCACGCTGGCGTCGGCGACGAGCGCGCCGTCAATTTCGCTCAGCGGACCCGGTCAAGCCGTCATTAGCGGCAACGACGCGATTCGTACCGACGGCACCGCTTCGGTGACGGCCTCGGGACAGAATTTTGCCGCGCGTGATTCGGCGTATACCGATACGTACGCCGTTGCCTCGCCGTCGAGCAAACCGGCGACCGTGCCCGCGACGACGACCGGGCCGACGAGCACGCCGACGTCGAGCTCGTCGTCGTCGGGTTCTTCCTCGGGTATGACGCTCGACTTTGGGTACGGCGCGACGGGTTCGTCGGGAGGGAACACGTTCGGACTCGCGCACAGCCTTCACGAAATTTACATCACGACGGGCGGCGCCACGCTCGTCGCGCGCAGCAATACGTGGCTGCATTTCGAAACGCAAGGCACTTCGGGCGCCGGCTTGTATCGCAAAGAGCAAGTGTTCGGACCGGGAACGACCGGGAAAAACGTAACGATCCTCTCGAGCGCCGGCGGATCGAAGGTCGTCGTCGGGCCGCAACCGGCATCGACGCCCACGCCGTCGCCCACACCGTATTACAGCACGTCGCCGTCACCGACGGCGAGCTCGACCTAGTGTCCCGGAACTAACGCGGAAGCAGCGTCTCGGCGTCGAGCGAACAGCCGCGCAGCGACGCGCCGGCGTCGCGTCCGATGACCACCAGTCCATCCGTAAAACGCACGCCCAGATCTTCGGTCGCGACGGCAATGCACGACGACCGGTTTCCAAGATCCACGTGCACGAGCGCGCCGACCGTCCCGTCGGGCAGCGTTTTCCCGTCGGCGCCGGCGACGCGCGTACGCAGCCACGGCGGCGCGATTTTTCGCCGGCCCTCCGGCGCACCGCGCGACAGCGGCGCATCGTAGTACTGTGTCGTCAACTCCGTCATTCCGTACTCGGCGACGATCGCGGTGACGGGAAGGTCGAAGGCGCGCGACGCACGCGCATAGAGCTCTTCGCGCGCGACCGCGCGCGTGCGGCCTTTGAAGCCGCCGGTTTCCATGATCCGGCTCGCCGGCGGCAGCGGAAGATCGATTCCGCGGCGTTCGAGTTCGTCGAGGATATGCAGCAAACCAAATGCCGTCGTCCCGACGCATACGGCGGCGTTGTCGCCGGCTGCCGCGCGCGCGTCGGCGATAAATGCGTCGACGAACAGCTCGTCGCCGCGAACGTACCAGCCGGTCTGGCCGTCGCCGAAGTGCAGGCTGACTTGCTGCATCATGTATCCAAGCGACGAGTGCGGGCGATCCGCGGGATTCGGGACGACGTTGAAGTAGCGAAGCCGGGCGCCGTCGCCGAGCACGAAGCGGTCGAAACCGGCGAGCAGTGCCGCGTCGTAGAGGGCGCGCGTTTCCATGAAGTGACGCCCGCCGGTGCCGGTCGTCGTTCCGCTGGTTTCGAAGGCGAGCGCGGCACTCGCCGGATCGAACGTCGCGAGCGCCGCCTCTTTGTACGCCGCGGCTGGTACCGCCGGAATGGCCTCCCAGCGCGCGGGCAGACTGCTGCGCGAAATGCCGGCGCTCGCGCAATACCGGGCGTACGGAGCGTTGTAGCGAAGTTGATACTCGAGTAGGCGCGACGCGAGATCGTCGAATTGGGCTTCGGGGAGATCTCGCTCGTGCGCGTGCCAGCCGTCGATGACGGCGAAGATCTCGGCGTCGAGCGCGGACGACTCCGCCGCGTAGGTCACGAGCGCGAGTTGGGCAGCAACCGTGAAGAGATGACGCCGCTATTGAGTCCGGTTGCGGAGAGACCGCCGTGAAAGCGCGCGTGCTCGACCTTCATGCAGCGATCGACGACCACGGTGAGTCCGGCGGCATCGGCCTTCGCGATAGCGTCTTCGTTGACGACGCCGTACTGAAACCAGATCGCGCGCGCACCGGCGGAGATCGCGTCGTCGACGACGGCAACGAGCTCGCTAGGTTTGCGAAAGACGTCGACGACGTCGGGCGGCCCGTTTTCGGCGGCATAGGCGGCCACCGACGGATACGCTTTGATGCCGTCGATTGCGTCGATGGTGGGATTGATCGGTACGACGCGATACGCCGTACGCGTGCGCAGATAGGAGAAGACCGTGTAACTCGGGCGCAGCGGATTGGCCGAGGCGCCGACCACTGCGACGGTTTTGACGCGATCGAGCAGGGCGCGCCGCTCGGCGGGGGTGCGCAGAATCATACGACGCCCTCGGGGACGGCCGACGCTCTCAACGCGCGATCCAAATCCCAAGTCAAGTCCGCCGGATCTTCCAAGCCGACCGAAAGGCGAATCGATTCGGGCGGAACGCCGGCTTTGCGCAGCTCGTCGTCGGAGAGCTGCGAATGCGTCGTCGATGCGGGCGCGATGACCAGGCTCTTCGCGTCGCCGACGTTGGCGAGGTGGCTCCACAGCTCCAGTGCGTCGATGAACCGGCGCGCCGCTTCGCGGCCTCCGCGCAAGCCGAACGTGAAGATCGATCCGAGCCGCGGCTCGTTGACCCACGCGACTTCGGAGCGCTGTTTGAGAAACGCGACGATTGCCCGCGCGTTGTCGACGTGACGATCCATCCGAACGGCCAGCGTTTCGAGGCCGAGCAGCAGCAGCCACGCGTCCATCGGCCCGAGCTGCGCGCCGACGTCGCGCAGTACTTCGGCTCGCGCGCGCATGAGAAACGCGTATTCACCGAACGTTTCGGTGAACGTTTTCTGATGATAGGCCGGACTCGGCTGCGACAACAGCGGAAAGCGGCCATTATCCCAGGGAAAGCGTCCCGACTCCACGAGCACGCCGCCGATGACCGCGCCGTGACCGCCGATGAACTTCGTCGCGGAGTGAAGGACGAGGTCGGCGCCGCGCTCGATCGGCCGGCAAAGGTAGGGCGTCGCAAACGTGTTGTCGATGCAAAGCGGAACGCCGGCTTCGTGCGCGATCCCTGCCAGCGCTTGGATATCGGCGACTTCACCCGACGGGTTGGCGACGGTTTCGGCAAAGAGCAGTCTCGTGTTTGGCGCGATCGCCGCGCGAACCGCTTCGAGATCGGTTCCGGGAACGAACGTCGTAGAGATGCCCATGCGTTTGAGGGTAACGGTAAACTGCGTCACCGTTCCGCCGTAGACGTTCTGCGAACAAACGATGTGATCGCCGTTTTGCGCGACCGCGAGCACCGCGCACAACTGCGCCGCGATTCCGCTGGAGAAGGCGATCGCACCGAGGCCGCCTTCAAGGCTGGCCACGCGTTCTTCGAACGCCGCAACGGTGGGATTGCTGATGCGGCTATAGATATGGCCGTAACTGCGCAGGGCGAAGAGCTCCGCCGCCTGCTCGGTTGAACCGAAGACGTACGCAGCCGTTTGGTAGATCGGTGCCGCGCGCGAGCCGGTTGCCGGATCGGGAGGCGTTCCTGCATGGATCGCGCGGGTGGCGAAGCCGAATTGCCGGTCGAGGTGCATGACCCGACTGCTTCGCCCTATAATGAAGAGATCATGGGCATGACACTTACCGAAAAGATTCTCGCTCGGCACGCCGGCCTGGACCGCGTCGAACCGGGGCAGATCATCAACGCCAAGGTCGATCTCGTTCTGGCCAACGAGCTGTCCGCGGCGGTAGCGATCGGCGTGATGCGCGGCATCAAGGGCGCTCAACGCGTCTTCGATCCCAGCCGTATTGCGCTGGTCGAAGATCACTTCGTTCCCGCCAAGGACGCGCAGTCCGCCAAGCTCGCGAAGCTCATGAAAGATTTTGCGATCGAGCAGAAGATCGAGCACTTCTTCGACGTCGGACGCGGCGGCATCGAGCACGTCGTGTTACCCGAAGAAGGTCTGGTCGCGCCCGGCGAGCTGATCGTCGGCGGCGACTCGCATACGTGCACGTACGGCGCCTTCGGCGCGTTCGCGACGGGCATGGGCTCGACCGACATCGCGGCGGCGTTCGTGTTGGGCGAAGTCTGGCTCAAGGTTCCCGGCTCGATCAAGCTGGTGTATAACGGGAAGCTCGGGCGCATGGTCTACGCCAAGGACCTGATGCTGCGCACCGTGGGCGAGCTCGGCATCGACGGCGCGACGTATCGAGCGATCGAGTACCACGGGTCGACCGTCGACGAACTGTCGATCACCGGACGCATCACGATGGCAAATATGGCGATCGAAGCCGGCGCGAAGAACGGAATCTTCCACGCCGATGCCAAGACGATTGCCTACGTCAAGGAGCGCACGAGCCGGGAGTTCGTGGTCGAGCGGTCGGATGCCGACGCAGTTTACGAGCGCGTCGTAACGATCGACGTCGACGAGCTCGAGCCGCAGGTGGCCTGTCCCCACACGCCCGACAACGTGCATCCGATTTCGGAAGTCGCGGCCGACAACGTGAACGTCGACCAAGTCTTCATCGGTTCGTGCACCAACGGCTACATCGAAGATCTTCGCATCGTCGCAAAGATTCTCGAGGGCAAGAAAATCGCGTCGAGCTTGCGCGTGATCGTCAATCCGGGTTCGCAAAAAGTCTGGATGCAGGCCGCACAGGAAGGCGTGCTCACGACGCTTGCCGCCGCGGGCTGCGTGGTCAATACGCCTGGTTGCGGCGCCTGCTTCGGCGGCCACATGGGAACGCTGGGCGACGGCGAGCGCGCCGTTTCGACGACCAATCGCAACTACGTGGGCCGGATGGGCTCGCCCAAAGCCGAAGTGTTCTTAGCGTCACCCGCAACGTGCGCGGCGTCGGCGTTAACCGGAAAGATCAGCGATCCGCGCGTTTTAGAGCTGGCAGGAGTATAGAGTGGAAGATTCGATGCGCGGCAAGGCGCACAAATACGGAAAGAACGTCGATACCGACGTGATCATCCCGGGAAAATATTGCAACATCATCGATCCCGTGGAGCTCGGCAAGCACGCGCTCGAGGGGCTCGATGCCGAATACACGTCGAAGATGAAGGCCGGCGACATCATCGTTGCCGATACCAACTTCGGCTGCGGATCGAGTCGCGAAGTCGCGCCGATCGCGATCAAAGGCTCGGGGACGTCGGCGGTGATCGCCAAGAGCTTCGCGCGGATTTTTTACCGCAACGCGCTCAATATCGGTTTACCGATCTTCGAATCGGAAGCTGCCGTCAACGGTATCGCCAGCGGTGACGATATCGAGGTGCAGCCGGCGACCGGGGCGATCGTCAACCACACGAAGGGCGAAACGTATCAGGCGGCCCAGTTTCCGCCGTTCATGCAGTCGCTCATCGATGCCGGCGGTTTGGTTCCGTACGTCGAGAAACGCTTAGCCGAAGCGAAGGCCTAGCGCGGCGGCGGGTAGCCGCCGCCGCCCGAGGGACCTCCGCCGGCGTTGGGCATCCCGAAACCGCCCGGCGCCGGATTGACGTTCTCGATCCACTTTTCTTTTGGCCGATAGGCTGCCGTGAACGGGATCTGCTCTTTTGGGGTGGTCAGCATGCCGATGATGTCCGTCGTGCCGTCGAGCCGGCCTTCCATCAGAAGCGTCGTTCCGTCGGACATAGTCACGATCAGGCGGATTGCCTGTCCGTCGACCGAGCCGGCAAGCGGGTATCGCTTACCCTTCGTGTCGAGGTAGGTGCCCGTTAAGGTGCTGCCGCTTTGCGGTGCCAGCCGGAAATGCGTGTAGTCGGTGGTGTCCGGATGCTGGATCGCGACCTCCCAGACGCCTTCGAGCCCTTTGCGCACAACGGCGGGCGGCGTGGGAGTTGCGCCCGGCGACGGTGAGGTGAGGGGAATCTGCGGGCCGTTGGGCGGAGCCAGTGAGGTCGGGCTGGCCAGAGGTCCGGGGGCCGAAACGGGCGGCGGGGTCGGAGGCGGCGTCGCGGCAACGACGGGCGAGCTCGAGGCCACCGAGCCGTAGCCGAGGAGCGCGACGGCTGCTGCCGACGCGAGGAGGGTGGACGCAAAGGGTTTCACGCGGGCGCTCTTAGGCGGCGTCGTAGCGGCTCCTGCGAAGCGACCGCTCCGTACCGGCGAGCTCCCGAAGGGAGCGTCGTCCCGAAGGCACGTAGTGCCGAAGTCGAGGGGTTGCGGGCCCTGGTATAATGCTAAGGCTGTGAAAGACAAGATCCATCCCAAATGGCACTCGCAAGCGCGCGTCCACTGCGCGTGCGGCAGTACCTTTACCACCGGTTCGACGCTGCCGGAAATCTCGGTCGAAATTTGTGCCGCGTGCCACCCGCTCTTCACCGGGCAACAGAAGCTCATCGATACCGCTGGCCGCGTCGACAAGTTCAATCAGCGTTCGGCCGCCGCGAAGAAGAAGCAGGAAGAGGCCGCCGTCCGCAAAGCGGATCGCGACGCCAAAAAAGCCGCCGCATCCCTTTAGCTACGCACTGTTTTCCGGAAGCGAGCCGTTGATGCGGCTCGCTTTTGATTTGGTTACGCCATGAACGACGCATTACGGGAACGGCTCGACGCGATGGGCCGCCGCTTCGACGAAATCGAGGCGGGGCTGGCACATCCGGCCGGCGGCTTCGATCAAACGAAGTTTACGGCGCTGGTGAAAGAGCGAGCGCAGCTGGAAGCGCCGGTAGAAAAGTACCGACGGCTGACCAAGACGCGCGACGAGATGGACGCCAGCGCGCGCCTTGCCCGCGAGAGCGACGGCGAAATGCGCGAGCTTGCGGAAGAAGAAACGCAGAGTCTACGCGAGCGACTCGCGTCGCTCGAGGACGAGCTGCAGCAACTGATGATCCCGCGCGACCCCAACGACGACAAGGACGTCTTCGTCGAAATCCGCGGCGGCGCGGGCGGCGACGAAGCGGCGATCTTTGCCGGCGATCTCGCGCGCGCGTACATGCGTTTCGCCGAACGCCTGGGCATGCGCGTCGAACTCGTTTCGGAAAGCCCCAGCGACGCCGGCGGATATAAGGAAATCGTCTTTGCGGTCAACGGCACCGGCGACGCCGAGCCCTACCGTTACTTCAAACACGAGTCGGGCGTGCATCGCGTTCAGCGCGTACCCGAAACCGAAGCGCAGGGGCGCATTCACACCAGCACCGCGACGGTGGCCGTGCTCCCGCAGGTCGACGAAGACATCGAGATCGAGATCAGGGCTTCGGATCTCCAGATCGACACCTATAAGGCCTCCGGCGCCGGCGGTCAGTACGTCAACAAGACCGAGTCGGCGATCCGCATCACGCACGTCCCCAGCGGCGTCGTCGTCGCTTCGCAGCAAGAACGTTCCCAGATGCAAAACCGCGAGAAAGCGATGCAGATGCTGCGTGCCACGCTCTACGATCGCAAGCTGCGCGAACAGGAAGAGGCGGTCGGATCGATGCGCCGTTCGCAAGTCGGCACCGGCGACCGCTCCGAGAAGATCCGCACGTACAACTTTCCGCAAGACCGGGTAACCGATCACCGCATCAATCGTAACTTCGGTAACATTCGCGCGATCATGGACGGCGATCTCGGACACATCGTCGACGAACTGCTCGCCGACGAGCGTGCGCGCTTGCTCGCGGGAGAAGCATCCGCGGTATAGAAGCCGCCGTGATGAACGCCAAGGCCTACCGGCCTCAGACGGTAGCGCAGACGCTCGCGCGCGGCATCGTGGCGTTGGCCAAAAACGGCGACTCGCCCCGCGCCGACGCGGTACTGCTGCTGGCGCACGTGCTCGGCCGCGAGCGCGCGTGGGTGACCGCTCACGGCGAAACGTTTCTTTCCAGGCCGCAGGCCGAAAAGTTCACATCCCTGTGCGACGTCCGGGCGCTGGGCACGCCGTTGGCGTACATCTTGGGGTTTGCCGGCTTCTACGGACGCGAGTTTGCCGTCAACGAGCACGTCCTCGTACCGCGCCCGGAAACCGAACATTTGGTGGACGAAGCACTTGCGTTCGTCAAAATGCGCGTGAACCCGGATTTCCCCAAACAGTTCGTGACGGCGCTCGACGTCGGCGTCGGTTCCGGCGCGATTGCGTGCACCCTGGCCGCCGAAAACGCCAACGTCTTCGTCGAGGGCACCGATACTTCGCCGGCGGCGCTGAAGGTCGCGCAACACAACGCCCGGCGGCTCAACGTGATCTCGCGATGCCGCTTTCATTATGGAAGCTTGGCGATGCCGATCGGCGACCGCAGTTTCGACGTCGTCGTCGCGAACCTGCCGTACATTCCCAGCGACGACGTGCCGCGACCGCCCGACCCCGCCGGCTACGAGCCGCGCGAAGCGCTCGACGGCGGACCGGACGGCCTCGACGCGTACCGGAAGTTTCTCGGGTCGGCGCCGGCGCTGCTCAAACCGGGCGGCTTGTTGCTCATGGAGGCGGCCCCCCCAACCATCGAGGGGCTGGCGCTCCTGGCCGGCCAGGCGTTCCCCCGCGTCGATTTCGAGATCCGCGAGGACTACGCGGGCCTCGCTCGTTACGTAAAGCTCACGTCGCCAAGCTAGGAGCCAAAGGCCCGTTGCCGCTTCGCGCCGAAACGCAACAACCCGAGATGGCGAAGTATATCTTCTTCACCGGCGGCGTCGTGAGTTCGCTCGGCAAGGGCATTACGGCGGCCTCCCTCGGACGACTCCTCAAATCCCGCGGCGTCAGCGTGTCGATCCAAAAGCTCGACCCGTATATCAACGTGGACGCGGGCACGATGAACCCGTACCAGCACGGCGAGGTCTTCGTCACCGAAGACGGCGCCGAGACCGATCTCGATCTGGGGCACTACGAGCGGTTCATCGACGAGAATTTGCAGCGGGCGAATAACGTCACGACGGGTCAAATCTACAACTCCGTCATCGAAAAGGAACGCCGCGGCGATTACTTAGGGGCGACGGTTCAAGTCATTCCGCACATCACCAACGAGATCAAGGCGCATATCAAGCGCGTCGCGGAATCCAGCCATGCCGACGTTTGCATCGTCGAAGTCGGCGGCACCGTCGGCGACATCGAGTCGCTGCCGTTCTTGGAGGCGATCCGCCAGATGCGTTACGACGTGGGCGAAGAGAACGTGATGTACGTCCACCTTACGTTGATGCCCCACCTCGGCGCCGCGGACGAGCTCAAAACCAAGCCGACGCAGCACTCCGTGCGCGAACTGCGCGGCATCGGTATCTCGCCGGACGCCATCGTCTGCCGCACGCAATCGTCGACGCCGATGTCGGTGGAGCTCAAGGAAAAGATCGCGCTGTTTTGCGACGTTCCGCCCAGCGCCGTCGTGCAAAACAGCGACGCGAAAACGATCTATCAAGTCCCGCTCAACCTGGAGGCCGAAGGTCTGGCCCAAGCGGCGGTGAGGAAATTGAACCTGCCCACGCAGGTGCCCAAACTCGCGGATTGGGAAGATTTTGCCGCGCGGATGCTCCAACCGCAGCGCCACGTCACGATCGCCCTCGTCGGCAAATACGTCGAGCTCAAAGACGCGTACATCTCGATCATCGAAGCCCTCAATCACTCCGGAAACTTCCACGACGCGGCCGTCGAAATTCGCCGCATCGATTCCGAGACGATCGAAGAGAGCGGTATCGAACTGCTCGAAGGCGCGCACGGGATACTGGTCGCCCCCGGCTTCGGGGCGCGCGGCGTTAAGGGCAAGCTTCGCGCGATACAGTGCGCACGCGAGCGTAAAATACCGTATTTGGGGATATGCTTCGGCATGCAGCTCGCCTGCGTGGAGTTTGCGCGTAACGTGTGCGGGCTGTCCGACGCCATGTCGAGCGAAGTCGACGAATCGACGCCGGATCCGGTGATCGATTTCATGCCCGACCAGCGCAATCTCGAAATTCTGGGCGGCACGATGCGCTTAGGAGCGTACACGTGCACGCTCGACGCCGGAACGCACGCCGCTCGGGCGTACGGCGAGGTGGAGATCAGCGAGCGTCATCGCCATCGCTATGAGTTTAACAACCGCTATCGTCCGATTTTTGAAGAGCACGGCATGCGCTTTAGCGGACACCACACGATCGGCAAAACGACGCTGGTCGAGCTCATCGAGCTTCCGCCGGAGATGCACCCCTGGTTCGTCGGCACGCAAGCGCATCCCGAATTCAAATCTCGCCCGAACCGCCCCTCACCGCTGTACCGCGATTTTATTGGTGCGGCGCTCGTGCATTCAGATAGCGCTGGTCTCAAGCACGGCTCGATCGAACGTTCAGTCACGCGCTAAGTCCTCGTCGCAACCGTGAATCCCGCTGACGTTACTGCCGTCATACTCACGCGGGATGAGGAGCGTAACTTACCAAGAGCACTAACGAGCTTGCCGAAAGGTATGCACATGTTCGTGCTCGATGCGTGTTCGACCGATCACACGATACAGTTTGCCCGGGGTGCCGGCGCCGAAGTGGTGCAGCGTGAATGGACGGACTTTCTGGACGCGCGGCGTTTTGCGCTGGGGCACGTGCGGACCCCTTGGGTGCTGATGCTCGATGCCGACGAAGCCCTCGACGACGTGCTGCGCGACGCGATCGAGCGTGCGGATCCGGCGATCGACGGCTACCGCGTGCGCCGGACGACGTACTTCTGCGGCCGGCCGATGCGGTTGTGGCGCGACGAACCGCTGCTGCGGCTGTTCAAGCGGGATCGCGCGCATCTCGAATCCGCGCCGGCAACCGACGCGGACGCGGCGCTCCACGAACGTTGGGTCGGCGACGGCAGCGTGGCCGAATTGACCGGATCGCTGCTGCACTACTCCTATCCGGACGCCTCGGCGTATCGCAAAAAGTTCGCGCAGTATACGGCTATTGAAGCGGAAGGATCCCGAGCGTCGGTGGGAGCCCTGCTGGCCGCGTGCCTGCGCGCAGCCGTGAGGTTTCCGTATTTCTTGTTGGCCAAGGGAGCGTTGCTCGACGGTCTAGGCGGGATTTACGTGGCGTGCGGCTCCGCGACGTATCCCATAGCGGTGGCTTGGAAAGCGCTGCTCCGTTGACGCGGGGAACGGTGGGACTCGATGCGCGGCTGACCGCTCAAATGTCGGTGGGAATGCAAACCTACGTCCGCGAGCTCGTCGCGCGCCTTCCGAACGTGGCGCCGGAGTTTTCCTATCGCACGTATTCCAGCGGGCGCAACTTCGGATTGGAAGAGCAGATCCGCTTGCCGTGGGCGATGCGGCGGTCGCGCGTCGACCTGGTGCACTTTCTTTCGATCTACGTGCCCCTGCTTGTGGCTGCGCCGTCGATCGTTACGGTGCACGACCTCATCCACTTGCGCTTTCCGCAGTATTTCAAGGCGAAGGTTCGGCCATACTATCAAACCGTCGTTCGACTCGCCTGCGCGCGAGCGAAGGCCGTTATCACCGACGACGAGCGAACCGTTGACGATTTGCACGAACTGCTGGGCGTCGAGCGGAAGAAGATTCGCGTGGTCGCGCTCGGCGTCGACGACCGGTTTTTGGCGCCGGCCGAACCCTTCACGGCCGAGCGTCCCTACGTGCTCTACGTCGGAAACCATCGGCTCCATAAAAATCTGGCGACGCTTTTCGACGCGTGGTCAAAACTGCCCGAAGAGAACGCGGTCGATCTCTACGTGACCGGTCCGGACGATTTCAACGGCGAGCTGCAGCGGCGCGCGACGGGCAAGCGCGCGATCGTGGCGCTGGGCGACCTTCCCGACGATCGGCTCGCCTCGTATTACGCCGGCGCACGGGCGCTCGTGCAGCCGGCGCTGCGGGAGGGATTTGGGCTGCCGATGCTCGAGGCAATGGCGGCCGGCTGTCCCGTCGTCGCGTGCGAGGACGCGGTTCCGCGAATCCTGGAGCCGGCCGCGCTGACCTTTGCTGCGCGGGACTCGGGCGAGTTGTCGGCGATTCTGCACGACGTGCTCGCCGACGCAGGGCTCCGCGACCGGTTCGTCAACTTAGGGCGGCGAATCGCCCGGACGCTTACGTGGGATCGATGCGCGCGGGCGACTGCCGACGTCTATCGAGAGGTGCTCGAGCCTGCGCGCAAACGTGTATAGACGCCTTTTGTCGATGGCGGCGTTGATCGGCCTGCTCGGCGCGGCGCCGCCCATTTCGATCGTCATCAACGGCGACAAGCTTCCGATCGATCCGCCTCCGCTGATGGAGCACAACGTGCTCTACGTTCCCGTGCGGCACACGCTCGCGGCGCTCGGTCTGCCGTTCTTCGCGCAAGACAAGCACGTGACGACGCAGGTCGGCTCGCGCAACGTGGACGTCGCGCCGACCATCGAGATCAGGAACGTGCTCTACGCGCCGCTGCGGTTCTTTAGCGACGTCCTCGGCGCGCAAACGAACTACGACCGAAAGACGAACACCGTAACGATCGTGGCGCAGCTCGTCGGACGGACGGCCAACGGTTTGAGTGCGACGCACGAAGGCTACGTTCGAGTTGGAACGGTCGCCGCGGTCGACGTGTTGTCGGATCCGCCGACGATTACGCTGGGTTACGATACCGGACCAAAGACCATTGCGATCGGGCGCAACGCGATCATCGAAATGGAAGACGTCGGCGCCAACGTCACGAGTCCCGGCGAACTCGGCGACGTCCGCCCGGGCGATTTCGCGCGCGTCGAGATGGACCGTAGGGGCAGCGTCGAGCGCGTGATCGACGCCTACGGATCGCACTACGGAAAAATCGTCGCGGTCGGCAGCGGTCAGTTCGTGCTCGACGACGGCCAGGTTATTGCCGCCGGGCGCACGACCGAGATCGCGCTCAACGGCCGCGCCGCCGGCTTTGGCGACTTGAAGCCCGGCGACGACGTGAGCGTTCGATACAACGTCGAGACGAACGAAGTTCGCGAAGTGCTGGCCAGCCGGAAAGTCGCCGGCGTCAGCGGCGACCCGCAGCTCATTACGAGCGTCGAAGACGATGCCAATCAGCCGCTGCGCGCCGGCGACGCGGTGCACGTCACGATACACGGTACGCCGAGCGGTTCGGCGACCTTCGACATCGGTTCGTACGTCACGAATATCGCCATGCAAGAGACGCAGCCCGGCACCTATTCGGGCGTCTACACGATTCCACGCGGGGCGAACTTTTCGGCCGTGCCGGTGATCGGCCACTTGCAGTTGCCGGGGCGTGCCCCGGCCGACGCCGCCGCTGAGCAAACGGTTTCGGCCGCCAGTACCGCGCCGGGTATCTCGGCCATTGCTCCGGACCCCGGAGCAACCGTCAACGGCTCGCACCCGGGCATTTTTGCCGCGTTCTCGGCCGGCGCGGTCCCGGTCAATCCGTCGAGCGCCGTGCTGTGGGTCAACGGGCGCGACGTTACCTCCGAATGCGTGCGCACCGCGCAGTTCATTCAATACCTTCCGTCGTATTCGTATCCGAACG
Organism: Candidatus Baltobacteraceae bacterium; assembly: GCA_036488875.1. Classification (NCBI taxonomy): domain Bacteria; kingdom Bacillati; phylum Vulcanimicrobiota; class Vulcanimicrobiia; order Vulcanimicrobiales; family Vulcanimicrobiaceae; species Vulcanimicrobiaceae bacterium. Next base: position 91,598 of record DASXGW010000002.1, read on the forward strand.
GACCGGTGCGCGTCACCGTGCGAATCGCGGACCGGGCCGGGAACGTCACCACGAAGTCTTGGACCTTTTCGATCAAGGCGCGGTGACGGCAGGGGGTAGCAGGTGCGTAACGGAGCCGAACGAGTCCGAGCATCGGCCGTTTTAACGGCCCTTCTTTTCAGCGGGTGCACGTCGCAGCCGGTCACGCGACCGGCCTACGCAGCGTCGGTGAACGACCCCGTGCTGCTCGTCGCGCGGGCGGGAGACGCGGTGTCGCTGGACCCCGCGCAAGCCAGCGACGGATTCTCGCTCAACATCACGCGCGAGATCGTCGAAGGTTTGGTGCAGTTCAAGCAGGGGACGTTCGACATCGAACCCGCTATCGCGCAATCGTGGAGCGTCGGCGGCGGCGGACGCAGTTGGACGTTCACCATCAAGCGCGGTCTGAAATTCTCCGACGGCACTCCCGTCGACGCCCAGGCGGTGAAGTTCAACTTCGACCGCTGGCGGCTGATCAGCAATCCGTATCACGGGAACTTTAGCTATCCGTACTACATTTCGGAGTTCGGCGGATTCCCAGGACTGATCCAAGACGTCCAGGCGCCGGACACCTACACCGTCGTCTTTACGCTCGCGCGGCCGTTCGCGCCGTTTCTTCACGATCTCGCCGTGCCGTCGTTCGGGATCGGTTCGCCGACGGCGATTCGCGACGACCTCGCCGGCTTTGCTTCGCATCCGGTCGGATGGGGACCGTACACCTTGGGCGAGTGGGTCAAAGGCGACCGTATCGTGTTGCGCGCGAATCCATCCTATCCGGTGCGGTCGACGTACTCCGCGGTCGTGATTCGCGACATGGGGGATCCCGCAGCCGGCGTGCGCGCGATGACGGAAGGGACGGTCGACGTGCTCGTCGATCCGGCGCCCGACAGCGTGGACGCGCTATCGGAAACGCCGGGCGTGACGATGTACTATCAGCCGCCCAACAATAGCGCCTACCTCGCGATGAATATCGACCGCAAACCGTTCGACAAGCGTGCCGTCCGAGAAGCGGTGGCGTACGCGCTCGACGTGCGCGGCATCGTCAAAGAGTTTTTCCCACGCGGCGCAGAGGTTGCGGACAACTGGACTCCGCCCGGCATGGCGGGCGAGAACTCGAGCGTCAAGGCGTACGCGCAGAACGATAAACGCGCGCGCGCGCTGCTTGCGAGCGCCGGATTTCGCGACGGGTTCAAGACCGAACTCTTTTACACGACCAGGGCCCGGCCGTATATGCCCGATCCGGCGCGCATGGCCCGGGAAGTTGCATCCGAGCTTCACCGCGTCGGCATCGACGTGAAGCTGGAATCGTTCGACTGGAGCGTGTTCCTGGAAAAGATCCACAACGGGGAGCATCCGATGGTGCTGACCGGATGGAGCGGGGATAACGGCGATCCCGACAACTTCATGTACACGCTGCTCGACAAAGACTCGGCGCGCCGGCCGAACGCGCTCAACTACAGCTTCTGGCGTGACGAAGCGTACCATCAACTGATGCTGCAGGGTCAGAATACCAGCGATCCCACCCAGCGAGCGCTCATCTACGAGCGCGCCAACGCGATGGTGCACGACATGGTTCCGTCGATTCCGATCGTCCATTCGGCGGTGCCGGTGGCGATGCGAACGTCGATCGCTGGGTACATTCCCAGTCCGGACACGAGCATCGCTTTCGAGTTTCTCCATCCGCCGGGGTAACCATGAACGAGGACTGTATCTTTTGCCGGATTTCGTCGGGGTCGATTCCGGCGAAGGAAGTCTATCGCGACGGCGATGTGCTCGCCATCGAGGACGTCAACCCACAAGCCCCCGTGCACTTGCTCGTTCTGCCGTCACGGCATCATCCGAACATCGCAGCGCTCTCCGATCGTGACGACGGTTCGCTGGTTGGGAAGCTGATCGAGGTCGCTTCGCGGCTCGGGCGCGAGCGCGGCGGCGACGGATTCAGGCTCGTGATCAACACCGGCCGCGACGGCGGACAGACCGTCGATCATCTCCACGTTCACGTGCTCGCCGGCCGTCCGATGACGTGGCCTCCCGGGTAGCCTCGCAGCCGCTCTTTACGATCGGTCACGGCGCCGTCGATATCGACACGTTCATCGGCTACGTGTGCGATGCGGGAATCGCATCGCTCGTCGACGTGCGACGTTTTCCCGGCAGCCGTAGACATCCGCAGTTCGGCTCGGCCGCACTTTCGGACGCGTTGCGGCAAGCCGGTGTTGCGTACCGCCACGCCGTCGATCTCGGAGGGCGGCGTCGTCCGTTGCCCGATTCTGCCAACACCGGCTTGCGCAACGAAGGCTTTCGCGGCTACGCGGACTGGATGGCGAGTGACGCGTTTCGAGCGGCGTTTTCGAGCGTCGTCGACGAGTCGCGCGAACGCCGCACGGCCGTTATGTGCGCCGAGACGCCGTGGTGGAAATGCCATCGGCGGCTGATCTCCGACGCCGCGGTGCTGCTGGCGAACGATCACGTGGTCCACCTGATCGCCGGGAAACAGGCCGATCACCGGCTCACCGAAGGGGTCGAGGTCGAGGGAGGTAGCCTCCTCTATATTTGACGCACTTGCTGCCCTATGTTAGGGTAGGTGCTCAGGCCCCTCGGGGCCTAATTTTGCGTGCGTCAGCACGTCTCGAAAGGGGGGTCGTTACAGAATGGAAGTTCGCGTTGCTCCGGGCGAATCGATCGAGAGCGCGCTGCGTCGCTTCAAAAAGGCCACCCAAAAGGCGGGGATCCTCGCCGAGGCGCGCAAGCACGAGCATTACGAGAAGCCGAGCGTGCGCCGCAAGAAGAAGTCGGCAGCCGCTCGCAAGCGCCGCAGCTAATAACACAATGGCATCCTTGAAAGACCGCATCGCCTCCGATCTCAAGGAGGCGATGAAGGCGCGCGACCAACTGAGCCTCGATACGCTGCGGTCGGCCCTTTCCGGGTTTACCTACAAACGCTCCGAAGCCGGTCAAGACCTCACCGACGCCGACGAGCTCGACGTTGTGCGGCGTTTGGTCAAGCAGCGCGGCGACTCACAAGCCGAGTTCGAGAAGGCCGGACGGACGGAGCTCGCGGCCAAAGAGCGCGCCGAGCGTGAAATTCTCATGGCCTATTTGCCGCAGCAAAAATCGGCGGCCGAGGTGCGCGAGATCGTTCAAAGCGTTCTGGCGGAGCTGCCGCCGGAAAACCGCAACCAGGGCGCCGTCATGAGGGTCGTCATGCCCCAGCTCAAGGGCGTGGCCGACGGCAATTTGGTCCGCCAAATCGTCACCGAAGAGCTCGGCCAGTAACCTTTTCGCGCCGCGACGGTAGCTAGCCGTATGTGGAGTCGACGCTTGCGTGCCTGGGTTTGCTCCGGCCTCGTGCTGTGCGGTATGTGCGGGCTGGGCGTCGCCGCGTTCGCTCAGGAGGCCCCTCCGGTCGTCGTCGTACCGATTCACGGTACCGTCGACCAAGGCATGGCCCACCTCGTCACGCGGTCGGTGCAAAAAGCCAACGAAGAACATGCCGCCGCCGTCGTTCTCGACGTCAACAGTCTCGGCGGTATCGTCGATGCCGCACTGCAGATCAAAGACGCGCTGCTTTCGGCGCACGAACCCGTCATCGCGTTCGTTTCCGGCCGCGCATATTCGTCGGCAGCACTCATCTCGCTTTCGTCGAGCCGCATCATCATGGCGCCGGGCGCGTCGATCGGATCCGCCGAGCCGCATCCCGATACGCGCGAGACCGTTTCGGCGCTAAAAGCCGAGTTCGAGTCGACGGCGCTGCGCAATCACCGCAATCCAAAGCTTGCCGCGGCGATGGTCGATCGAACGATCGACGTTCCCGAATATAAGCCGACGGGAGCGTTTCTAACGCTCAACACGCAGGACGCGATTCGTTCGCACATCGCCGACGGGATTGAACCGTCGCTGGATGCGGCGCTCACGGCACAAGGTCTGGGTTCCGCTCCGCGCGAGCAGGCGGGGTACACCTGGGCGGAAGAGCTTGCGCGGTTTGCAACCGATCCGGTCATTAGTGGGCTTCTGCTGACGCTCGGCATGCTGGGGTTGCTCATCGAGATGCAGACGATGCACGGCATCGCCGGCGTTATCGGCGTCGGCGCGTTCGCGCTCTTCTTCGGAGCGCACATCTATGCCGGATTCTCCAACGGCATCGTCGCGGTTTTGGCGCTGCTGGGCGTCTTGGGCATCTTGTGGGAGCTGCACGTCGTGCCCGGCCACGGCCTACCGGGAATCATCGGCGCCGTCTTACTCTTTTGCGCGGTGCTCTTCGCATTCGGGACGCCGTTTTTCGTCATCGCCGTCGAGACGATCGCGACGGCCATCGTGCTCACCGCGATCGGCTTTTCGCTGCTGGTGCGCGCCGTTCCGCAAAACGCGTGGGCCAACCGGCTGGCGTTGGCGGCAGTGCAAGGTCCCGACTACGTCGCCAGCGCCGACTTTTCAGCGCTGCGCGGGAAGAGCGGCGTGGCGGCCTCGTACCTGCGGCCGGCCGGGATCGCGCAGATCGAAGGACACCGCGTCGACGTGCTGACGCAGGGCGAGTTCATCGCGCAGGGAACCCCGATTCGCGTCGCGCGCGTCGAGGGCGCGCGCATATTCGTTGAGGAGGTATAGAGGGTGGCGTTAGCTGGAGCGGGCGCGGCGATTGTCATATTCGTTCTCGTCGTCGCGTTCTTCATGTTCCTGTACTACTTCCCGATCGGGATGTGGATCAGAACGGTCGCGGCCGGCGTACCGCTGGGCATCATCTCGCTGGTGCGGATGCGTTTGATCGGCATTCCGCCTAGCGTGATCGTCTCGAACTACGTGCGCGCGCGCAAAGCCGGATTGGATCTCACCGTCGACCAAATGCAGTCGCACTTTCTTGCGGGCGGTAACGTGGACAAGGTGACCTTGGCCATGATCGCCGCGCAGCGCGCGCAGATTCCGCTGGAGTGGCAGCGTGCCGCCGCCATAGATCTCGCAGGACGCGACGTGCTCGAAGCGGTGCAGACGTCGGTAAACCCGAAAGTCATCGAAACGCCGATCTTCCAGGGCGTTGCGCAAAACGGCATTCAACTCAACGTCAAAGCGCGTATCACGGTGCGTACGAATCTCGATCGTTACGTCGGCGGCGCCAGCGAACCCACGATCGTTGCGCGCGTCGGCGAAGGCGTCGTCTCGGCCGTCGGTGCGGCTATCGATCACAAGGAAGTACTGGAGTTTCCCGATCGCATCAGTAAAGCCGTCCTCGCAAAAGGGCTCGATGCGGGCACCGCATTCGAGATCGTCTCGATCGATATCGCCGACGTCGACGTCGGCAAGAACATCGGTGCCGAGCTGCAGACGAGTCAAGCCGAAGCCGATCGGCGGATCGCACAGGCGAAAGCCGCGGAACGGCAATACGCGGCAATGGCTTCCGAACAAGAGCAAAAAGCTCAGACGCAGGCGATGCGCGCAAAAGTCGTAGAAGCCGAAGCGCAAATCCCCCAAGCGATCGCCGAAGCGTTTCGCAGCGGCAATCTGGGCGTGATGGATTACTATCGATTGAAAAACCTTCAAGCCGACACGGACATGCGCTCGACGATCGGAGGCTCCGCCGACGCCGCAAGCGATCAGCAAGCGCCGCCCACGCCGCCCGTGAAGTAGGTTTCGACCGTGCGCGACATCGGCGGTCTCGTTTGGATCGTCTTCGTGCTCTTCGCGGTGATATCGAGCATCGTGCGAAGTGCCAGGCGTGCTCGGGCTGCCCCGGCCTCGCCTAACGCTCGAGTGAATCGGTCGGCCGGAGCGCCCGCGCGGCCTCCCGTGATGGTGCAAGCGGCGCCGGCTCCGCCGCCGGCTCGCGTACCGCCGGTTGCAAGCGTACCGCCGCCGCCAATCGTGATCGCGCCGCCGCGCCCGGTTGTATCACACGTCGAGTTGCCGCGAGCGCGCGCCACTGGATTTTTTGCCGACCGCGGGGCCCTGATCCGCGGTATCGTCGCGGCAGAAGTGCTGGGAAAGCCTCTCGCGCTGCGCGACGAATAATCGGCTATTGACTTCAACAACCCGCTCTATCGAGCTGCACGATCTTCCCGATCGCGTTCGCCTGTTCGGCGAATTCGACCGCAACCTGTCGGCTATTGAGGAGGCGCTCGATGTTTCCGTACAGGCCGATGGCGATTGGCTGCGCGTCAGCGGGCATCCGGACGACGTTGAACGCGCCGAGCACGTCGTGCGCAAGATGCTCGACGCTGCCCGCGGCGGCACGTTCGTGACGCCCGACGACGTTTCGCTGGCTTCCAACGACGTACGTGAGGGTTCGGGCGAGCGTGCGCTGCCTGAAACGCTCGCGCAGACGCAACGCGGCAAAAGCGTGCGTCCGCGAACGCCCGGACAGCGCCGGTTCGTCGAAGCCGTCGAATCGAAGACGTTGACGATCGGGATCGGTCCGGCCGGTACCGGAAAGACGTACCTCGCGATCGTGATGGCCGTCCGCGCGCTGCGCAATCGCGAAGTCGCGCGCGTGATCCTCTCGCGACCGGCCGTCGAAGCGGGGGAGAAACTCGGATTTCTGCCCGGCGATTTACGCGAAAAGGTCGACCCGTATATGCGTCCGCTCTTCGACGCGCTCAACGAACTGCTCGGTCCGGCGGTCGTCGACAAACACATCGACCGCGCGACCTTGGAAGTCGCACCGCTGGCGTACATGCGCGGCCGGACGCTTTCGGACGCGTTCGTCATTCTCGACGAAGCGCAGAATGCGACCAACGATCAGATCAAGATGTTTCTCACGCGTCTGGGCTCCGCGTCGAAGATGCTCGTCGTCGGCGACGAGACGCAAATCGACTTACCGTCGGGCGAGCGCAGCGGGCTGCGGGACGCGGCAAACCGCTTGAACGGTCTCGGCGACGTCGCGATCGTCGAGTTCGATGAAGGCGACGTCGTTCGTCATCCGCTGGTGGCGAAGATTATCCGTGCGTACGCACCCAAAAAGCCGTGATCTATTATCGCAACGACGTCCGGAGCAGCGGCGTGAACGGCCGCGCCCTCGTCGCAACGGCGAAGAAGCTGCTCGTCGCCGCCGGCGAGCCGTCTTCGTCGCTTTCGCTCACGCTGGTTGACGATGCGGCGATTCGTTGCCTCAATCGCGAGCATCGCGGAAAAGACAAGGCGACCGACGTTTTGTCGTTTTCTCTAGTGGAAAACGGCAGCGCGTCGGCAGAACGGCTGCTCGGCGACGTCGTGATTTCAATTGAAACCGCGCGTCGGCAGGCGGCCGACTACGACGCATCGCTGCAAGACGAGCTCTACCGCCTGCTCATTCACGGGATTCTGCACGTCATGGGGCACGACCACGAGCGCGTGCAAGAGCGCCGCGTGATGGTGACCGCGGAACGGCGTTTGGCGCGAGCTATCGGACTTACGTGGCCGTACGAGGGTAGCCGCTGATGAAGCATCCCGTCGACGAGCCCAAACGCCCGGAGCGCCCGCAATACGTTCCGATTTCGGAGAGCAAGTTCGGCCGTTCGTTCTACCACGCGTTCGAAGGGATTCTCTACGCGACGCGCACGCAGCCGAACATGCGCGTGCACTTCGTCATCGCGGCGCTGGTATTGCTGGCCACGCTCGTGCTGCGGCTGGACCGGTTCTACGTCGTCGCGACGTTGATCTTGGTCGCCCTGGTGCTGAGCCTGGAACTGATCAATACCGCCGTCGAAGCGATCGTCGATCTGCTGACCGTCGCGCACCACCCGCTGGCGAAGACGGCCAAGGACGCCGCCGCCGGGGCCGTACTCATCGCGGCCATCGCCTCGGCGCTGGCCGGCTACCTGATCTTCTATCAAGGCATCGTCGGTGGCGGCACCCGGGTCTTCGAGGCGGTACAGTCGGTACCGGCCAACGTGGCCCTGATCGTGCTGGCGGTCGTCTCGATCGCCACGATCTTCGCCAAGGCCTGGGTCGGCCGGGGGTCGCCCTTACAAGGGGGCGCCGTCTCGGGCCATGCGGCCGTCGCCTTCGCCGCCGCCACGATGCTGGCGTTCTTCTACCAGAAGCCGCTTCCGGCGCTCCTAGCCTATGCCATCGCCTTCCTGGTGGCCCAGAGCCGCGTGGAGGCCCGGATTCATAGTGTCTTTGAGGTCTTCTGGGGGGCAGCCCTGGGAACGATTGTGGCCATGGCCATCTACGTCATCGTCCGCCCCCACGTGCTGCTTTGACCGCCTGCCCTTCGTGCTATAATAGGCGCCGTCTTGAATACCGACCCGTCTCGAAGTAGTCCCGAGGCCTTAATTTTCCAGATCGTCGCCCTCGTGGTGCTCGTGCTCCTGGCGGCGTTCTTCGCGGCCTCAGAGGCGGCGCTGATCTCGATTTCACGGCTTCGGGCCCGATCCATCGCCGAACGCGGCGTGCTCGGATCGGACACCCTCGTCACCGTCGTCGAGGATAAGAACCGATTCCTCACCTCGATCCTCGTCGGCAACACGATCGTGTTGATGGCGTCGGATTCGCTCGCGACCTACGTCGCGATCAACTTGAACCTGCCCGCGCCGGCCGTGTGGTCGACCGTCCTCATGACGATCGTCATGCTGCTGTTCGGCGAAATCGTTCCGAAAACGATCGCGACGAGCGACAACGAACGCTGGGCGCTGCGGCTCGGCAAAGCGATGTGCTTTTTCGCGATCGCGCTCACGCCGATCGCGCGAACTTTTCAGTTCTTGACCGAACTCGTGCTGCGGCCGTTCGGCGTCAAGCACGGGCAGCAGATCTACATAACCGAAGAAGACATCCGCACGCTGATCAACGTCGGCGCGGAACAGCGCGTCATCGAAGAGGGCGAGCGCGAGATGATCCATTCGATCATCGAGTTCGGCGACACGATCGTGCGCGAAGTCATGACGCCGCGCCCGGAGATGGTGGCCGTCTCGGTGGACGATCCGCCGCGCCGCGTGCTCGAAGTCGTGATCGCCGAAGGCTACTCGAAACTGCCCGTCTATCAGGAATCCAAAGACGACATCATCGGGGTGATTCACGACCGCGAGCTGCTCGTCGCTTTGGCCAACGGAACGATCTCGCAAGCGAGTTTGCGCGCATTGATGCGGCCGGCCGTACACGTTCCCGAAAGCAAGCGGCTGGCGGACCTGCTGCGCGAGATGCAGCGCGATAAATTTACGCTCGCGATCGTCGTCGACGAGTACGGCGGCACCGCCGGTTTGGTGACGATGGAGGATTTGCTTGAAGAGATCGTCGGCGAGATTCGCGACGAGCACGACGTCGACGAGCAAGAAGCGATTCACGTGGTTTCCCCGACCGAAGCCGTCGTAGAGGCGGGGACGAACATCGAAGATCTCAACGCCAAACTCGGAACGGTGATTCCCAGCGACGACTTCGAGACGATCGGCGGCTACACGGTGGGTTTATTCGGCCGGCTTCCGGCCGAAGGCGAAGAGATCGACGCCGACGACCATACGCGGCTGCGCGTCGACCGGACGCGCGGACGGCGCATCCTTTTGGTGCGCGTGTTCACCAACGGCATAACCCAGCTCAAGCCGCAGTCCGAAGTGGAGACGAGCGACGCAAGCACGCGCCTATAAGACGCGCGGCATCGTCATTCGCGGACGCCAGCTCGGCGAAGCCGATCGCATCTTCACGCTCTTTACACTCGAGCGCGGGAAACTCGACGCGGTTGCAAAAGGCGTCCGTCGTCCGCGCAGCCATCTCGCGGGACGCTTAGAGTTTGGAAATGAGTGTGCGTTTGGAATGCATCACGGACGTTCGCTCGACGTCATCGTATCGGCCGACATCGTGACGGCGCCGTGGACGAAGCTGGTCGAACCCGAGCGATACGCCGTTGCCTCGGTCGCGGCCGAGCTGATCGATGCGTTTTGCGAACCGGATTTGGAACTGCCCGAGGTGTACGCGCTTTTCTCAGGAATGCTCGGCGCCGTGACCTCGTCGCAAGAACCCCGCGCGCTGTTGCCGCGTTTTTCGCTACGTCTATTGGATCTGCTGGGCTTGGCTCCCCCGGCCGGCGACTGCGTGCGCTGCGCGACGGCGCTGGGGGACGCACGTGCGTGGGTCGATGCGCAAGCCGGTGGATTCATCGATGCGGCGTGTCGCGAGCGGTGGCGAGATCTTCCCGAAGCCGATGCGGCCGATCGCGAAAACTTTGCCGCGCTCCGCGCGCCTAAGGACGCGACGTCCGCCGGGCTGCGCGCGCGTCCGCTCGTGGCGCGCGCGATCGACGATTTGCTCGCGCACCATCTCGGGCGCCGTCCGAAATCGGGCGCGCATCTGGCCGAGTTTAGCTCGCGGTAAAGGCAGCGCTATGGCCATTATGGCGCTCGACGTCGGAAGCAAGCGCATCGGCGTGGCCGTTGCCGATCCCAGCCGCACCTTCGCGTTGCCGGCGACGACGGTCGAGCGAAGCAATCTCAAAGCCGATCTCGCGCGCCTGCGCGAGCTCTTCGAAGAACACGGCGTCGACGAACTGATCATCGGCGATCCCATAGCGCTTTCGGGGGAGCGCGGAATCGCCGCTCAAAAGATGGACGAGTTCGTCGAACGGCTGCGCGCGGTCTACGACGGAGCGATTCATCGCGTCGACGAGCGCATGACGACGGCTGCGGCGACCAAAACGCTCATCGCCGCGGACGTGTCGCGCGCGAAACGCAAACGCGCGGTCGACGCAATGGCTGCCGCGCTCATCCTGGAAACGTACCTGGCGCGCCGTGGGCGGGAAACCCCCTGAAGGGTTTGCTTCGCGCCGCCGGCTGGGCGCTGTTCGTTGCGATCGTCGTTGCAGCGGGTGCCGCTACGTGGTTTTACGCGACGGCGTATCGCGACACGACGTTACCCGCGCACGAGACGCAAGTCGTGATCGCGCGCGGGTCGACGTTCGACGAGATCGCGCGTCAGCTCGCGCGCGAAGGCGTGGTCGGCAACTATACGGCGTTCCGGCTCCTGGCGCGCATCCGCGGCGAAGAAGCCGGCGCGCACGCCGGCGAATACCGGTTCGCGGCGCACCAAACGCAAAGTGCCGTGCTCGAGGCGCTCATGACGGGCGGCGCGCAAGTCGCGGTATGGGTGACGATCCCCGAAGGTTTTACGGCGCAAGAGATCGCCGAGCGACTGAAAGAAAGCGGCGTCGGAACGGCGCAGCCGTTTGCGAGCGCGTTTGCCCACGATTCGATCGTGGTCGACGGCGCGCGAACCAAGAGTCTCGAGGGCTTTCTCTTTCCCAGCACGTACCTGGTGTCGCTTGGTGCCGGTCCGCAGCAAGTCGAATCGCAGCTTACCGGTGAGTTTTTCGCAAGGCTTCCGCGCGATGCGGCAGCGCGCTCGAAACGGCTCGGCGTGACCGTTCCCCAAGCCGTGACGGTCGCCTCGCTGGTCGAGCGTGAAGCAAAGGCGGATGCCGACCGCCCGCTGATCGCAAGCGTGATCTACAACCGCCTGCGCCTGCGCATGCCGCTTCAGGTCGACGCCACGATTGAATACGCACTTCCTTCCCACAAGAACGAACTGTCGTTCGCGGATTTGCGGATCGATTCGCCCTACAATACCTACACGCACGCCGGGCTGCCGCCGACGCCGATTGCCAATCCAGGGCTCCCCTCGCTGGAGGCGGCGCTCTCCCCGTCGAAGACCGATTTTCTGTATTACGTCTACTGCGGTAACGGGCGGCACGCGTTCGCGAAAACGCTGACCGAGCACCAAGCCAACGTCGCACGCTGTCTGCATTAAGGAGCTTTCAGAAATGCCGTCCGATAACGGTGAACGTTCGAGCGGCCCGCTCGAGCTGAGCGAGGTCCTCTACATTCAGACCAAGGACGGCGCGGAGATGCCGTTCGAGGTCGTGGGCATTCTGGAAGATCCCGACGACGGAACCTCCTATGCCGTGCTCATGCACGAGCCGCACGAGGAAGGCGAAGGTGAGTTCATCGTCACGGACTTGCAAGGGAACCTCGTCGACGACGAAGAGCTCGCCCAAGAGATTCTCGACGAGTTCTTGGTCTTTGCCGAAGAAGCGGGCGACGACGGGGGCGCGAAAGCCTAATTCGCGTCCTATTTCTGTCGGCGAACGTCGGCGTCGGTCACGTCTCGGCCGCGAACGCGGTCTGCGCGGGACTGCGCAAGATCGATCCGTCCGCGCGTACGCTGGTCGTCGACTCGTATAAGTACGCGGCGCTCGTCGTTTCGCGCGTCGTTTCCGACGGCTATCTGCAGATGGTCAAAACCATTCCGCAGATGTATCGCTACATCTACCATCGCGCCGAGCGCGCCACCGAAGTCGGTCCGTTCCGAACGTGGGCGCATCAGTTTACCGCCGGAAATCTGCGACCGCTGATCGAGCGCGAGCGCCCCGACCTAGTCGTGTGCACGCACGCGTTTCCTAGCGGCGCGATGGCCGAATACAAACGCCAGTTCGACGACGCTCCTCCGGTCGTCGGGATCGTTACCGACTTTGCGGTACACGCGTTTTGGATCCATAAGAACATCGATGGATACATCGTTGCGACCGAAGCGATTCGCGATCAAATGATGGCGCGCGGCGTCGCACCCGAACGCGTCGTCGCTGCCGGGATACCGGTACAAGCGGAGTTCGCGCCGCCGGCGCTTCCGCGCGGCCGCCTGCGCGAAGCGCTCGGCTTGCCGTTGGATCGGCACATCGTGCTGCTTATGGGCGGCGGCTTGGGCATCGGGCCGTTAGCACGATTGATGCGTGCCTTGGACGGCGTGGAGTTACCGATCGCCGCGGTCGTCATCGCCGGCCGCAACAAGCGCATGGAACGGCGAGTGCTCGCTGCCGCAGAAGGCGTGGGCTATCCGGTGCGCGCGATGCGTTTCGTCGATAACGTCTACGATTACATGCACGCGGCGGACGTGCTGGTGACCAAACCCGGCGGTTTAACGGCGGCCGAGGCGCTGGTCGCGCAGCTCCCAATGGTTTTATGTAAGCCGCTTCCCGGGCAAGAAGAACGAAACGCCCGCATTCTTTGCGAGGCCGGCGCGGCGGTTCGTTCGCGGACCGTCGGGGATCTGGCGGAGACGGTGAGCGCGGTGCTGGCACCCGGCGCCCGTCGCGAGCGCATGCTCGTTGCGGCTAGACGCATCGCGAGACCGCACGCAGCGGCCGAAGCCGCGTCGCTGATTGCGCGGCTGGTGCGGATGCGAAAGGAGGTCGTTGCCTAATGATGACGTTACCGTCTGCGACGACGTACGCGCGTTGGCTGTCACTGCTGCGCATCCTGACCGGTGCAATGTGGATCGCGCACGCGCTTCCGAAGTTTCTCAACGCCGCGTCGTTCATGCCTCCCAACGGAATGATGCCGAAGCTGGTCGCTCACGGCGCGCAACACGGCTCGCACGCATTCGCGGGGTTTTTCGCAACCGTGGTAACGCCGAACTTACCGCTCTTCGCCGAGCTCGCACGGTTGGGCGAACTGTTGACGGGCATCGCGCTGCTGCTCGGATTGTTTACGCGACTAGGCGGCTTGGTCGGAATCTTTCTCCCGATCATGTATCTCGCTGCGAAGGGGCCGCTGCTGAGCTACGAAACGCTCGCGACGCCGGACTTTAGCATGATCGTCCTGTCGGGGATAAATCTCGTACTGCCGACGGGTCGCGTCCTCGGCTTCGACGCGCTGTTGGGACGACGCCGTACTCGCATACCGCGGGTTCAGGCCGAGTTCGTGCCCGAGCCGCCGATCACGCCCCCGCCCCCACCCGAGCCAAGCACCCACTAGGACATCGCGCCGGGGCGTGGTATAGTCGGTCGTCGGCGAGGAGAGATGGCCGAGCGGCTGAAGGCGGCGGTTTGCTAAACCGTTATACGATGTAAAGTCGTATCGAGGGTTCGAATCCCTCTCTCTCCGAAGTTAGTACGGACGCGCGGTCGTAGCTCAATTGGATAGAGCAACAGGCTACGAACTTGTAGGTTGGGGGTTCGAGTCCCTCCGACCGCGATTATGGAAGAAGCCTCGCGGCAACGCGAGGCTTCCATCTTAGAAACACTGTAAGAACTTGCCCGATTTATCTTGACCCGCGTGTTGCTTGTCGTAACCGAACACCATGTCGCGGCCGAGTTTGGTTTGGCAGCCGAGATGCGGAGATTCGGCGGAAGCGAAGCGGGGGCCGAACTCCACCCAGATCGTGTGACCGTCGTCGATGAAAAGGACGCCGTAATTCGTTAGGTCTTTCTGGGCCGCGGGCAGATTACCGATCGAGTTCAGCGCGCCTTTTGCAAAATCGAAAGCGGCCTGAAGGTCGGCCTCCGGAGCTTGCCCGAACGGCACCGCATCGCCGTGAAATGGACCCCAAACCTTGAACGCCGGCCGCGCGGCGGACGTCGTCGTCACCGGCTTTTCGTTCGCGATCGGATCGCCATATTCGTACGACCATAGTGCGCCGTCGTCCGAGGCGTCGATCTCGATCTGATACGAGGCGGCGAAAAGTTTTTCGACCAGCGAAATGTGCATCGGATAACCGAGGGTGTCCAAGGAATGGCGCACGATTTCTACGCCCGCTACAGCGCCGCCGGTCTCGGGCGAGGGCGACGGCATGTTCAGCGTCTCATTCGTACCGACGACTGCAGGTCCGAAGCGGTATTTGCCGGCAGCGTTTCGATACAGCCACACACCGATATCCTGAAACGTGCCGCCCGCATTGATGGCAAGCGCTCGGCCGGCGTTCGAATCGGCCAGAGCTTGGGCGGTCGTGCTTGGACACGCGCTGCCTAGGAGAACGATCGACAAGGCCGCAGCAAAAACGGTGAAACGATGTCGCACGAGATGCCTTCCGAAGGACGATGGCTCGGAGCCGAGGATTTCTGGGGGTGTGGCGGCTACCCTGGCGAGCAAAACGGCGCGACAGTTGCGACGGGCGACGGGTCATGGTATCGTACGGTGTCGAAAAGCGCTCGACGGCCATGGCTCGGTAGCTCAGTGGTAGAGCGGGGGACTCATAAGCCCTAGGTCGTAGGTTCAAATCCTACCCGAGTCAAGCTTGAATAGAGGGCCGGTCGCCGTGTCCGGCGGCCGGTTCAGTTCCCGAGGTAAGCATCGCATCATGTCGACCATTCCCTGCGACTTTTGTCCCCATCCCGTCGATCGCGGACAAATGGAAGAGATCGAGATCTCGCACTACGTTCCGGACAGTTCGGGCGACGATCTCGCATACGCGCGCACGTATTTCTTCGGACATCCCGATTGCGTGCGGAAATTCTACCGCACGCTGGTCGACCACAAGCTCGATCTCTTCAAGCACATTCCGAGTGCGGGGAGCTCGCCCGAGTCACCTCGGCCATAAGCGTCACGTGCGCCCGTAGCGTAGCTGGATAACGCACAGCCCTCCGAAGGCTGGGATCGGGGGTTCGAATCCCTCCGGGCGCGCCACCTCCCGATCGCCGTTGACTTACGGCGTCTCTTCCTCGAGTAAAAACGTTCGCGCGATGTCGAGCAGTTGTTCGCGGTGCATCGCGTGCGTGCGGTCCGACAACCTGCGCCCCTGCTGCCGGCGCTCGAGAATACCGAGCGCAAAAAATGGCGCGGGAGGGGCTGCGCTGCGACGGCGATCGCTGATTCGGCGTTCGGGCCCGTCATAGCTCTTCGGAAGCATAACGCCTACTCTACCAAGCCGCCGCGCGTCCGCGCCATATATACATCGCACTTAGGTGAAGCCTCCGCGGGACTGAAGTCAATTGCGACAAAAGTTAGAGCGACGATCGGATCGCGGTGTGCGGTCGACACTAAGACTCGACCACGATCGTCAACGTCATGTCGGCGTGCCCGGGACCGCAGAAAACGCGGCAGTGTAAAACGTACGCGCCCGTTTTGACGGGTGTGATCGTCACGTCGGTGGTTTGCCCGTCGGAAAGCAGAGTGTGCGTGATGCCGGCGTCGGGCGCGTAGAGTCCGTGGACGCCGCTGACGGAGAAGCGCAGGGTGGTGGTCTCGCCGGCGTGCAGGACGATGGTATCGGGCGAAAAGGTGCTCGGGATGACCTTGATATCGACGATGCGGACGTCACCGGCGGCGGCGTGCGCAAAGGAACATAAAAAGATGCCGGCGCCCACAAAGGGCGCGAGGACGCTCCGGAGATTCATGAATCGATTCTCGGAAGCATCCATGAAGGAATCCTGAATCGACGAGCGTTCCAAGTCTGGAGAACCCATGAATTTCAGAGTTTCTTCACGTCCGCTCGCTACGGTGACGCCGTGCAGATCCTACTCGTCGAGGATCATGCCGCAACCGCGCGAGCGATTCGCTCGATGCTCGAGGGACATATGTTCGCGACGAGCGTTGCGGGAGACGGCCCGGCGGCGCTCGATCAGCTTCTGCGGCATTCGCACGACGCTGCAATCGTCGACGTTGGGTTGCCCGGCATTGATGGATTCGAGGTCGTAAAACGCGCCCGTAAAGAGGGTGTCGTCATCCCCATTCTCATGCTGACTGCACGCGACGGTGTCGAGGATCGCGTTCGCGGTTTGGAGTGCGGCGCCGACGATTACTTGATCAAGCCCTTTGCCGAGCACGAGCTGCTGGCGCGTCTGCGAGCGCTGCTGCGGCGTAGTCACGGCCGGGAAGAGTCAGACGTTCTCGAGATCGGCGAGCTCCGCGTGGACGTTGGAGCGTGTGCCGCCACGTATGCCGGAGAGCCGTTGGCACTCGGACCGACGGAGTTTCGGCTATTGGAGCTGCTCGCGCGCAACGCCGGCATGACTTTGCCGCGCTCTAAAATTCTCGAGCGGTTGCGCGAAGAACGGGACGGCGCCAGCAACGTCGTGGACGTGTTCGTGAGCCAGTTGCGCAGTAAGCTTAAACGCAGCGGCGCCGACCATCTCATCGAGACGATTTGGAACGTCGGCTACCGCCTGCGCGCGTAGCCGCAAGGGTTTCAAGTTCATGAATCCCTTCAGACTTTATTCATGACAAGCTGGCAAACTCTAGCTCGGAAGCGGCACAAGCATGCCGCTGGAGGTGTGATGAGGACCCGCGCTCTCGTGATTTCGTCGCTTGCCCTGACCCTGTTAATGCCGGTGACGGCGGCCGCCGATTCCGGTCAGACCGTAGTCGTAACGCTCAACGCGCTCAACGGCAGCGGCGAGAACGGAACGGCGACGCTGCACGCGCAAGGCAGCAAGACGGTCGTCGTTATCAAGCTTTCTAATGGATCGGGCATCGAGCAGCCCGCGCACTTTCACGTCGGCACGTGCGACAAATATCAGCCGCGTCCGCTCTATCCGCTCGAAGACGTGGTGAACGGCCAGTCGACGACGACGCTCAGCGTGCCGATCGACAAGCTCACGGGCGGCGACCTTATCGTCAACGTCCACAAGTCGTACGCCGACATCGCCACGCAAGCGGCCTGCGGAATCTCGAAGTCGTGAACGTCCTCTCGCGCTTTCGCGTTCCGGTGCAAATCGGGGCCGGGTTTTTCGTTGGTGTTTTGCTCTTAGGGATTGTGACGGCGCTGGCTATTTCGCGCGTTCACGTGATGCGCGCCCGGTCGGAAGAAGCGGCCGCCCTGAGCGGCATCGCAACGTTGACGCGCGACGTGATGGCGCAGATGCTCGATCAATCCGGTGCGGTGCGCGGCTACGTCGCCACCGGCAACCGGCGTTATCTCGATTCGATGGGTGCCGCGCAGGCGGCCGTGAGCGCGGATACCGCGAAGCTCGATAAAGTCGATCAGACCAATGCCATCGATTCGGCCCGGCTCGAGCAAGTCGACATCGAGGCCGCGCAGATCGAGAGCGACATCGATGCGGTGAAGAAGGGATTCGACAAACAGATCGCCGTCGGTCCCGGACGCGGCCCGCAGCCGATTGCGGCGATGGACGCCACGCAACGGCTCTTCAAGAATCTGCGACGCGACAACGACGCGCTGCTGACCTATTCGACCACGCAGGCCGGCGTCGCATCCGGGCAGTTCGACCGTGCGCAAGTCGAGCTGATGACGGCGCTGTTCGTGAGCACCGTGGCTGCCGTAATCGCGCTGATCTTTACCGCCGTGTTCATCGGCGGGAGCATCGCACGCCGCTTGCAGGCCGTGACGCAAGCGCTGCTCGAGGTTACCGAGCAGGACGTTGCACAACTTACCGCGGCGTTCGATCGCCTCAGCGCGGGCGATCTTGCCGTTAGCTTCGAGTCGGATCGAGCGTTCATCGTCGACGAGGGGAGCGACGAGATCGGTCAGCTCGCGCAGAGCTACAACGGCGTCGCCGCCGGCCTTGGACTGATATCGCTGGAGTTCAACAAGATGACCCAGACGCTGCGCGACGTGATGTCGGGCATCGCCGTTGCGACTGACGACCTGGCAAGCTTGAGTTCCCGCATGTCGGCAGCCGCGAGCGAATCATCGGTCGCCGTCGATCAGATCGCGGCATCGATCGAGGGCGTAGCCGACGGCGCACGTAACCAAGCCGAACGCATCAGTGCGGCGCACGGCGAAATCAACGTGCTGACGGCGAGCGCGCAGCAAATCGCTACGGGCTCGAGCGCGCAAGCGCGCGGAGCGATCGAGGCGGTCGAAGCGGTGCGGCGCCTCGACGAGCAGATCTCCGCGTTCGCGACGCTCGGCACGACGTTAGCCGGCGCTGCGGGACACGCGTCCGACCAAGCGCAAACCGGTGAACGGTCGGTGGCGCAGGCCGCGCACGCGATGGAGCGCATCACCGAAGCGACCAACGTGGCGCAGGCGGCCATGAAGAATCTCGAAAGCAGCTCGAGTGCCGTCTCGGATATCGTCGCGGTGATTCACGACATCGCCGATCAGACGAACTTGCTGGCCCTCAATGCGGCGATCGAAGCGGCCCGCGCCGGCGAGCAAGGTCGCGGCTTCGCCGTTGTAGCCGACGAAGTACGCAAGCTTGCGGAGAAGTCGCGCATCTCCACCGGAGAGATCAGCCGCATTCTCGACGCGATCCGCGACGAGAGCGTGCGCGCCGTGGCGGCAATGGCATCGGCCTCGGCGCAAGTGAAGACGGGCACGGCACTGTCGACCGACGCGACCAAAGCACTGGGCGCGCTCGGCGCCGCGATCTCGCAGACGAGCGACGTCGCCGCCGAGGTGGCGAGCCGTTCGGAGCACATGAAATCCGCTTCGAGCGCGCTGACGCGCAGCATCACCGGCGTTTCGCGGATCATCGACGACAACGCCGCCGCTGCGGCGCACGTCAACGAACGCAGCGAGCACGTGCAGACGACGATTCATCCAGTCGCCGAGTCGGCCGACGCGCAGGCAAAGACCGCGCGCGAAGTTTCCGATGCGACGGGGGTGCTCTCGCAGCAGATGCAAGAGATGAACGACTCGTCGCAGAGCTCGCGCGAACAGTCGGAACGCCTACGCGAGCTGGTCGGCGTGTTCCGCAACATCGAGATGCCGGCCCTGCGCAGCGCGGTCGTTCGTATCGCGGCAATGGCGGTGCTGGCGTTGGGCGTGTTTCACCCGCGTCCCGCCGACGCGACGCAGGAGTTTGCACGGCGCACCTTGCTGTCGTGCGGCGCGTGTCACAGCGTGGGCGTAAAGCTCACGGATTTCGGTAAGGCGTTCAAAGCCGGCGGCTACGTGGTTCCCAAGCTCGTTCCGAACGGTTCGATTCCGGCAACGTTGCAGGCGCAAGCGGCCTATTTCGGTGACCCCGATCCCACGGGTTTGCCCAAGACGATCGTCGATAAGGTTATCGGGCTGGTCGGGGGGCCGATCGGTCCGCACTTTACCTACGACGGCCAGCAGTATTTCATGGATGGCGGCGTGGTGGGCGATTTGCGCGAAGCGTGGGTGGAATACACGTCGAACTGGACCGACAAAATTCCGGTCGATTTTCGCGTCGGCCAGCAAGTCATGCCGCTGCCGACCGATCCCCAGCGCTTTAAGCTGAGCGAACAAGATTACGGCGTCGCCGTGCAAACCGTCGGAGACAATCCGTTCAATCTCTACGAGCCGATGGACGGTCTGCGACTGTCGCTAGGAAAGGAAGTCAGCGGCTTCAACGCATCGATTCTGGCGTTTAGCAATCACGATCAAGGATCGCCGATCCAGCAGACCGGCACGGATTGGATGTTCGTGGGTCGCGAAACGTTCCGGCACGCGGATTTCGAGGTGTACCGGTACACCGGGCGCCGAGCAGTCGGTCCGGAGGATCAGTTTTGGCGTCAAGGGTACGGCGCCAACTATTATACCGGCCGCTTGACGGTGCACACCGCGCTGCAGGTCGGCAACGATACGAATCCGCTCGGCATCGGACAAGCGGTGGTTTCGAGCGGCGGTTACGTTGAGGGGCAGTATCAAATCGGGCGATCGATCTTCGCGTACGCGCGTGAGGACGGCGTTAACGACACGGCCGGCGGATTCGGACGAGACTTCGTCTATGGGACGAGCATCTTTATCGGCCGCCCGTTCAAACTGCAGCTCGAGGACGTTGTCACGACGGCCGGCCAAACGCACAACTCGCTCGCGATCATCTTCGGTATCGGGATTAGCACGATTCACAACGGCTCGGCTTCGTACTAACCGGGCACTTCATTGCCCGTGGAGGGTGATGAAGCGTGCCAGATCGCAAGCATTTAGCGTCCCAACGAGGGTTTACCCTGATCGAAATGATGATCGTCGTGGCGATCATTGCGATTCTGGTGAGCATCTTAGTCCCGAATTTCATTCGCGCGAGGGCGCAAGCGCAGACCGCAGCGTGCGAGGCGAATCTCAAGGAAATCGCGACGGCACTCGAGCTGTACGAAACCGATAACGAGAAATATCCCGCGAGCGGTACGGTTAACGCGAGCAACACGGATCTGCAACCCTATCTGAAGCAAACGCCGGTCGATCCTGCCGCGGGTCCTAGCGCGTACTACACGTTTACCGTGACCGGATCCGGTGCGTCGACGGCGACGTATACGATCGTTTGCCCCGGCGTGCACGATCCCGGCACGTTACAGAACATTACGCCGAACACGACGCTCACCCACATTCAGTACACGTCGGCCGCAGGGTTTTCGGCGGCGAACTGACGTGGTGGACGTTATGAGCGCCGCACTGCGCGACGCGGGCAGCGCATCGGTCGCCGCGCCGGCGCTTGCGTTCGCGGCGGGAACCGCATCCAGTTTCGGCCCGTGCATCGGTCCGCGAATACTGACGCTCGCGGCGCTGTGCTCGCGGCACCGAGGCGCGGCGCGTTGGATTGCCGCTGGAATCTTTGCCACCGGACTGTGTGCCGGCTACGCCATCGTCGCTACAGTTGCGGGTGCGGCAGGCTTGGCGTCCGCGCTGTCGCCGTCGATCTATCGAATCTTGGCGATCGCCGCTGCGGCCGGCGGCGTCTGGACGCTCGTACGCGGGCCGCAACGGGCTTGTTGCCGCGGCGAAGGCCGAGTTAACGGCGGTGTGGGATTCTTTGCCGGCTTAGTGTCGGCGAGCGTAACGTCGCCGTGCTGCGGTCCGATCGGTGCCGCGTTGGCGGGCGTCGCGGCCGCGGCGGCCGGTCCCAGATACGCAGCAGCGATCGCCGGCGCGTTCGCGCTGGGTCACGCTTTACCGCTGGTGGCGGTTGCAGCCGGCTCGATGCGGTTCGGCGGCGCCGTCACGCGAGCGGTCGAAAGCGGCGCGGGCGTAACGATTTCGGGCGCCCTGATGCTTGCGACCGGTACGTATTACGCGGTGCTCGCGTGAGGGAGATTCCGGCGGCGCGGCGCATGGCGCTGGCACTCACCGGCATCGTCCTTTCCGGTTACTTGGTGCGTCCGCAGATTTCCCAAGCGCTCGTGATACGCGGCGACGAGCGGCTTTATCGCGGCAGCGCAAGGGAGGCGCTCGGGTATTACAAGCGCGGGATCGACGCGGATCCGCTCAACGCCTCCGCAGTCGATCGGTTCGCCTTCGGCGCGGTGAGCCTTCGGGAAAAAACGGTCGTTCGCGAAGCGATCGCGGCGTCGTCAGCGTACCTTCGCCGGCGTCCGGCCGACGACGTCGTGCGCATGGATCGCGCGATGGCGTTTCGGTTGCTGGGCGATTGGCGCCACGCTGCGACAGACTTCGAGCGCGTTGGCGAACGGGAACGCGACGCGACGGCGCTGACCTTTGCCGGTTATGCCGCCGACAAGCTCCACGAGCATCGCCGCGCGCGTGCCTTATGGCGCAAAGCGCTGACCGTCGATCGTAACTTTCGCGCCGCGCTTCACGCGCTTGGGAGTAACGCGTCGTGAGCGTCGTTGCGGCGTCCCTCGAGACCGTTTTAACACTGAGCGTTCTGGCGGCAATCGCTTATGAAAGGATGCACGCGAACGGCTTGAAAGCGCGGGTGCTCGACGCTCGTGCGATGACGATAGCGGTCGCGGCGACGCTCGCACGCGGCTGGTTGGCCCGGCGCGGCGTCGGTGGAATCGAGACGTCGATCGCCTTCGGTATCGCCGCCGTTGCCGCAATTACCGATCTCCACTGCGGATATGTGTTCGACCGCGTACTGCTCGCCGGGAGCGTTGCGTTGATGGCCGCGGAGGCGGCGCACGGAAGGCTGAGTTTTGCGCTGGAAGGCGGTGCGGTCGCGGCGGCGGCGCTTGCCGTGCCGTGGGCGGTGACCCGCGCGCGCGGTCTGGGGTTTGGCGATGTAAAGCTCGCGGGCGTCCTGGGTTGTGCGCTCGGACCGTACGACGCGATGCGGGCACTGTGGTTCGCGTTTGTGATCGGAGCGCTCGTCGCGGTTGCGTGCATCGTGACGCGCCGCCGCTCGCGCGGTGACGCGATGCCGTTCGCGCCGTTCGTCGCACTGGGGGCGGTGATGTCGGCGGGAAGCGCGGCGTGGTGAAAATGCGGTCGATTCCGTTGGGCGTCGATATCGGCAAGACGCGGATACGCGTCGCCGCGGCCGTCCGAGCGGCGTCGGGAGCCGTGGAGCTCGTCGGCGTCGCGTCGCGCGAGGCGCCGGACGAGCCCGAAGCAGCGGCGACGGTTCTCGACGATCTTCGTCGCGAGCTCGGAACGCGCGAGCGCCGCTGCGTGTTGTCACTGCCGGCCAGCGCCGGCGTGCTAAAGGTCTTGCGCTTTCCGAAGATGAGCGATGCCGAGCGTCGCAACGCGGCGCTCTTTGAGTCCGAGCGTATCGTTTCGTGGAACTCCAAGGAGATCGCCACCGTGGTTCGCGCGCATTGGGTGAACGTGCGTGACGGGCTCGTTGCAATCGGCGTCGCGCGCGAGGAGGCGCTGCGCGCGCGGGTTGCGTGTGCCCGTCGGGCCGGGTTGTCGGTTGCCGGCGTCGATCACGATGCGTGCGCGATGCGCCGAGCGTTTCCGTTCGCCGATGCAGTGCTCGACGTCGGATGCGAATCGTCGAGCTTGCACGTCTTCTCAGCGTCGGGCCCGCTGTCGGTGACCATTCCGGCGGGCGGCGCGGAGGTGACGGCCGGCATCTGCCGCGATCTCGGGATCGATTCCACCGCGGCCGAGCGCCGAAAGCGCATCTTGGGAACCGCGGGCGCCGGCGAGGGAGCGCGCGACGCGTTCGTCGCACGCGTCGCCGCAACGATTCACGACGTGCGCGAACGCCACCCCGTTCGCCGTCTTGCCATGACGGGAAACGGCGCGCGTTTGCCGGGACTTGCGGAGTTCGTCGAAGCCGCGGTCGGGGCGATGGTGGACGTCCCCGTCAGCGACTTACTGCGCGTTGCCGCGTATCCCGATGACGTCGCGCGCTCGGCCGCTCCGGATTGGACGCTCGCAGCGTCGCTTGCCGCATGGGAAACACCGTGATTCGCTTCGACTACCTGCACGACCCGCCGTCGCGGTTATGGGGAACCATCCGTACCGCGCGGTTGCCGCGGCGACTTCACAACCTCACCGTGGCGTTCGCCGCGGTTGCGGTGCTGCTCGGCGGCGCGGCGGCGATCGAACGGGGACGCGTGCGGGAAGCGCAACGCGTACGAGCTGAGGCGCAAGACCGCTTCGAACGCAGCCGTGCGGATCTCGAGCGATTTCGTCTACAGTGGCGTCAAATCGACGACCTGATCGCCGAGGATCGAAGATTGCGCGAGATTCGGCTTTCCGGAAGCCGCGTGGCCGAGCGACTGGCCGCGATCGGCGATCGGTTCCCAAACGGCGTAAGCATCGATTCGCTCCGAGCCGCGGGCGAAGAGTACGCCGTTAAAGGGAAGGCTCCGACCATCGACGCGGTGAGCGGCGTGTTGAGCCGAATCGTCGCGAGTAGCGCGCTGCCGCATCCCGGTATCGTCCGCATTGCGAAGGATTCCGGCGTTCTCGCAGGCTTCACGTTCGAGTTCAGCGCGGGTGCTCCGTGAAGGCTGCATGGCTTGCAGTTCTCGCGTTGGCGATCGCCGGCTATGCCGGCGTCGTCGCGCCGGCCGAACGCACCGTTCGATCGCTGACGCGCGAAAGCCAAGATCTCTACGAACTGGCAAACCGCAACGAGGCGGTGCTTCGGCAGCGCGCGTCGCTGGTGCGCCTGCGCGACCGCGTTCGACGGGATTTGGACGGTTTGGGCGCGGAGAATACGCCGGCTAAAGCCGCGTTAGCGCTTATCGAACTGCTCGATCGAGTGGGAAAAGAGCGTGACGTAGCCGTCGGCACGTTCGCGCCGGACGAAACGGCTGAAAGCGGCGATGCGCAGCAAATCTCGCTCGCGATTCACGGCTCGTATGAAGCGGTGCTGCCGTTTCTGAGCGATTTGACGCGCCACCGTCCGTTGGTGGAAGTCGAGAGCGCGGAGCTGCAGCGGCAATCCGATACGAGCGATGGTTCCGAAATCGACGGCCAGGTTCGCGTGGTGCTGTATCATACGGCAGCCGGTTTCATTCACACGATTTCGACGGAGGTGCATCCGCATGATACGACCGCTCACGACTAATCAGCGACGCAGCATCGCGCGCAGCTCGCTGGCGGGCTGCATCGTTTCGTTGCTGCTGCTTCCACTGGCCGTGCCGCCAAGCACGTCGGCCGGCACTACGACCGGCATCGCCGCAGCGTGGCGCGAGCTGCCTTCGATTCCGCCGCCGCTGAGCTATCCGGCGCTTACGATTCGCCACAATCCGTTCGTGCGACCGCTGCCGCCGATTGCCGGCGACGACGACGCCTTGCCGCCCGACTTGGTCCTGCCGCCGAACGCGGGGATCGCCTCGCCGCCGCGCGTGCAGGCCCTGATCTTGGGTGCCGTGCCCAAAGCGCTCGTGGAGGTCGAGGGCCACACTGCGATCGTCGGTGTCGGAACGAAGCTCGAAGGGTCGGCGATCGTGCGAATCGACTCACGCGGACTCGAGCTCGATAACGGCGAGCGGCTGGAACTCGAAGGGCGGCGTCCGTGACATATTCCCGCATGGTGCCGATGCTGCTGCTGGCGGTTCTCTTGTGCGCGGCCGTCGAACGCAGCGCAATAACGATCGACGCTCACGACGTCGACATTAGCGACGTGATTTCGTTGTTAGCGGCGGAGTCAGGCGTGAACTTGGTCACGGATCGATCGGTCAAACCAGAACGCATCACGGTACACTTGCACGACGTCAGTTTCGAGGAGGCACTGCAGGCGATTACCGTCGCGCACGGGCTGTCGGTGCGCCGCGAAGGCTCGATTCTCATCGTCGCGAGTGGCCAGTCTCAGAGTACCGCGAACGCTACCGCGGTTTTTGCACTGCACCACGCGGAGCCCGAAGACGTGGCGCGCGAGCTCACCGCGGTTCTGCCGCAAGGAACCGTCGTGGTTCCCGACAAGCGCACGGGCGCGCTCTTCGTCGGCGGCGACGCGTCGGTCGCGAGCCGTGCGCGCACGCTGGTTGGCGCGTTGGATTCCGCGCGGTTATCGGAGGCGGGCGGCTCGCGAACCACATCGTATCCTCTGCGGTACCTACGGCCCGATGATGCCGTCGCCAAGCTCAAGGCGCTGTTGCCCGACGGCAACGTGCTCGCCGACGAGGAGCAGAACGCGGTGCTGGTGTCGGGCGGGGAGCGCGTGCAGTCGGTTGCCAGGGGATTGCTCGCGCAGATCGACGTCGCAAGCCCGCAGGTCCTGTTCGAGGTCAAAGTCGCCGACCTGACGCCCGTGAACGACTCGAGCAACGTCGGTTTCGAGTTCGGTGGGTTGGATCTGACCGGCCAGCCGCTTCCGGGTGCGGCGACCTATGCCTTTACGACGGGAACGATACCGGTCAACGCCCGCCTGAACTTGCTGGTGAGCAAAGGCCACGCGCAGATTCTGGCGACACCGAAGCTCGTGACGATTAACAACAAGGAAGCGAATCTCATGATCGGAGAGACCTACCCGATCGTCTATAGTACCTCGGTACTCGGTGGACAAAACGTGCAATACGTGGATATCGGGGTTCATCTTCGCTTGACGCCGACTATCGGCTCCGACGGCAGCGTCACGGCGGACCTCCATCCGGAGTACAGCGAGCTCGTCGGCTTTACGTCGACCGGCTATCCGATCGTCGCCAATCGAAAGATCGATTCGACATTGCGGGTCCAAGACGGTTCCACGATCGTGCTCGGCGGCCTCATGCGCGACACAAGCAGTGAGACCATCGATAAGGTTCCGGGCCTCGGCGATATTCCGATTATCGGCGGTTTGTTCAAGAACAAGCAAACCAATCACGAACGCGACGAGATCGTATTCTTGATTACGCCGCACGTTATCTATCCAGGCAGCACCCCACCGGCTAAGTAGAAGGGAAGCGCACCAGGAGAGGTCTTCGCAGTACTGAAAGCCTCAACGCATGGGAACTTCTTTGAAGATGGGCGGGCGAAGCTATTTCTACGCCGCGCGCGTCGCCGTCGCGAGCGTGATCGGCACGTCGATCGAGTGGTACGATTTCTTCATTTTCGGACTTTCGGCGGCGCTGGTATTCCCCACGCTCTTTTTTCCAAAGGCCGATCCGCTCGCGGGGTTGCTCGCCTCGTATGTGATCTTCTGGGTTGGATTTTTAGGACGCCCCCTCGGGGGCGTCATTTTCGGTCACTTCGGGGATCGTCTCGGACGCAGAACGATGCTCGTCATTACTCTGACGACGATGGGCGTAGCGACCTGTGCGATTGGATTGCTGCCCACACAATCGAAAATCGGCGATTTGGCGCCGGTGCTGCTGCTGATTCTGCGACTGCTACAAGGTGCGGCGATCGGCGGCGAATGGGGCGGTGCCGTATTGATGGCGACCGAGCATGCGCCGGATCGGTCGCGCGGTTTCTTTGGCAGTCTGCCGCAGATTGGCGTGCCGATTGGCTTGATTCTTTCAAACCTGGTCTATCGCACGGTGGCGGGACACGGAGAAGCTGCGCTGCTCGCCTTTGGCTGGCGCGTGCCGTTTCTCTTCAGCATCGTTTTGGTGGTCGTTGGTTTGCTCGTCCGGCTCAGCGTCGACGAGACTCCGGCGTTCAAGCGCGTGCGCGATCGCGCGGAACTGGTAAAGGCACCTATACTTACCGTGCTTACGCGCGACTGGAAACCGGTCCTGATCGGGAGCGCCATCTTCTTGGTCGTCAACGGCGGATTCTATTTGCGCGCCGTGCAGATATTCAGCTATGCCGCCGGTCCACATTCGACATTGAAGATCGATCCGAGCGTCATCCTTAACGCGCTCATCGTGGGCGGCTGCTTTGCTCTCCTCGCACTGCCGGCATCGGGATATCTTGCCGATCGCTTCGGCCGCCGTCCGGTTTGCCTGGCTGGCGCGGTGCTAAGCATAGCGCTCGCGTTTCCGACGTACTCGCTCATCGACACACGTAATCCACTGCTGATAGCCGCGGGGCTCGCGCTTTGGGAATGCGTCTCGGCGCTCATCGCCGGTCCTCTGCCCGCGCTCTTGTGCGAGCTGTTTCCGAGCAACGTGCGGTACACCGGAGCGTCGCTGAGCTATCAGTTCGTCTCGATCGTCGGCGGCGGTCTTGCTCCGTTCATCGCCACCGCACTGCTCTCGCTTTCCGGTGGCAGTTCCTGGGTGCTTGCACTCTATGTCATGCTCATGGCAGTGATCTCCACAATCGGTGTGCTACTCCTACCGGAGACACGCGAGGTCGCGCTGCTGCCCGCGTTTAATGCGCCATCATGAAGCCCGCTACTTGGCGCGCGATCCTTTTAACGTGCTGTGCTTTCGGGGCGCTCTTGGTGGTTGTGGACTTTTGGAATCAGGCCGGCATCGGCGGTCAGCCGTGGTACGGTCTATTGGGCGCGTACGTCTCCGGTTCGTCGGAGCCGTGGCACGTTTCCATTCGCGGAATCGATCCCGGTGGGCCGGCCGATCGCGCGGCTATTCGCGAGGGAGACACGGTCGACGTGCGCGATGCGAGCGTGCTCTTGCGCGTGTCGCTCTTGGGACAGTTCATGGCGAACCGTCCCGTTACGCTGCGCGTAGAAAACGCCCACGGAAGCGCAGGGCGAACGCTGATTCCGAGAACGTTTTCGATGTTCCGGTTTTGGCAATACGTCGTCTGGGAGCTCGGGTGCTTATGGCTGCTGCTCTTTGCGGCGTTGATTGCATGGCGCCGCCCATACGTCGATAATAATCTGCTCCTTTCGACGGTTCTGGTAGCTGCAGCAATCGGAAGCAGCGCGTCGCTGTTGTTTTCTGCGTGGCCTTGGCCCTGGCCGTACGTGGTCCTTTCGCTAATCGGACAGGCGGAGCCGTTGTCGATTGCGCTCTGGGCTACGTTGGCTAGTGCTTTTGCGCGGCCGCTCTCACCGGTGCGCCGGCTCGTGCTCGCGCTTACGTATGTAGCCGTCGGAGTCTGGATTCTCTTTGGAAACGGAACTCCCGACCGCGCCCCAGGAATGGCATCGCTTACTGGAATGCTCACGCTGTGGTTCGATCCGACCTTCTTCATCGGTCCAGCGTGGATTCTGACCGTTGCTACGGGGGTTCTCATCGCCGTCGCGTGCAGCGTTTTAGCGATTGTTGCAAGCCGGGGAGTCGAACGGCAACGGGCTGGGTGGTTGCTCGTACCTTGCACGATGCTTTTTTGTACCGGCACCTTAACGCTATTTGCCTTCCATTTCCTGTCCTACTCAAGCATCCTCGAGGCAGGGTACGCCAATAGCATAATCACGATCTGCGCACCGCTAGTTTTGACATACGCGGCACTGAATCGCAGATTGATCGACGTCGGATTCGTGCTCAATCGGACCGTGGTCTTTGCGATTGTCTCGTCGATCGTTATCGGCACGTTCATCCTAGTCGAGTGGGCGGCCGGTGAGTGGCTCGTAAACGCCAACCACGTAACCAGCGCGGTCGTCGGTATGGTGGTAGCGCTGGCGCTGGGCTTGTCGATGCGATATATCCATCGCTACGTCGACCGGTTCGTTGACAACATCCTGTTTCGCAAGCGCCACGAGTCCGAGACGGCGCTGCGCCGTTTTGCCCACGAGGCCGCCTACATCAACGAACCCGCAGTGCTCTTAGAACGTACGCTCAAGACGGTGCGCGATCACACGACCGCGGAGAGTTCCTACATCGTACTGCGTAACGGTTCGGCGGCATATTCATCGGCTTCCGAGCCGCGTGCAGAGATCAGTGAGAACGATCCGGCGATCGTCGAGTTAAAAGCCTGGAGCAAGCCGGTTGACCTGCACGCCGTTACCGGCTCGCACCTTCACGGGGAGCTGGCATTTCCAATGGCGTCGCGCGGCCAGCTCGTCGGCGCGCTCGTATGCGGTCCAAAGCGCGACGGCGAAGCCTATGCGCCGGATGAAACCGAAGCCCTCGCTGCATTGGCGCACGGCGTCGGCAGTGCGCTCGACGTGCTCGAAGCGCGCGAAGGACAGCCGAGCGGGAACGTCATGGCCGATCTCGCCCAATCGGTTCGCGAGCTGTCGGAGATTACGCGGAGCTTACCCGATGCGCTCGCCAAAATAGTCCAAGAACGAGCTGCCAGATAAGGATCGGCAGGGCCGAGAACGCAACGTTGTGCGGCGTGAGAACTTGGAACGCGAACAGCGCAGCTATTTGCGCGATCGCCAGCACGAGACCGCATAGGGCGAGCGCTCGCAGTTCTCTCATCACGACCGGTTCCAGCGATAGAAGAATGATCCCTAGGGCCGTCAGTAGGATTGCAAACTTCGTCGCATATTGAATGATGATCGCACCCCCAGCGATCGCCGCTTGCATGTCGAGCGGCGCCCCGCCGCCCAGCGTTAAATGCGGTGCGGCAAACGCCGGAATAAGGAAGCCGTCGAAGCTGGCGGCGACGCAAATCCCCGCGGTTGCGGCGCAGAACGCGACGGCGGCGAAGGCCGGTAGCGGGCGATCGAACCCGAGCAGTCTGCAGAACGCGAGGATGCAGGTTAAAGCCGCCAGTTCAAAAGCGATCGCCGCGGCGTGCATGCCGCCTAAATGAGAACGCGCTTCATAGAGGCGCGCCAGAAGCTCTTGGCCGCTCAGTCCGTGCCTGCCGCCCGCGGCGGGATGCGCTAAGAGGGCAAAGAACATCAACGCCGTGACGGCAATGAGAATCGACGCAAAAGCGCCGCTGCGGTTCTGCTGCATGTCGACCAGCGTAGCGTCGTCGTGAGCGGACGCGGTAGACACTCGAGCCGAGGTGTCCGAAAAAGCCGCGAAGCGATCGTGGCGACGTTTAACGCGCTCGTGCTTAACGGCCACTACGCGGAGTTGGGCGTACGGGAGCTCGCGCGGAAAGCCGGCGTCGGCCGCTCGACGTTCTACCAGCACTTCGACGACAAGACGGCCCTGCTCGTCGAAGCCATGTATCCGCTGCTTTCCATCGTTGCGAACGCCGCGGCGGGAAATGAAGCGCCCAAGCTGCCCTGGGTTCTCGCCCATTTCGAAGAGCAGCGCGCAAACGCGCTCGAGTTTTTTGCGTCTGCGGAACGCGCGGCCATCGAAAGCGCCGTGACGAAACTCATCGAGCCGCAATTGCCGCGCAGCTCGACTCCACTGCCGCGAGCCACGATCGCTTCGACGCTCTCGCGTACGGCGCTCGGTCTTATCGCCGATTGGCTCGCGGCCGAGCAGCGCGTTGGGGCAGAGGAGCTCGCCGCGGTCGTGACCAGAACGATGCTGGCCTGCCGCAGCGCGCTCCTCGTTACCGGTTAATGCCTAGCGCCGGCGGCCAGCCCTTGCGTCGCGAACAGTTCGATCATGGCGTCGTTGAACTGCGGGATATCGTCGGGCTTGCGGCTGGTCACGATGCGCTCGTCGCGGACGACCGGTTCGTCGACCCAATCGCCGCCGGCGTTGAGGATATCGGTTTTCAGCGAAGGCCACGACGTAACGCGACGGCCGCGCACGATGCCCGTCTCCACGAGCATCCACGGTCCGTGGCAGATCACTGCAATCGGTTTCTTTGCGGTATCGAACGCGCGGACGAAGAGCACCGCCTTGCCGTTCATGCGCAGTACGTCCGGGCTGCGCACGCCGCCGGGGATCAGCAGGGCATCGTACTGCGCCGGATCGGCGTCGGCAAGTGTGACGTCGACCGGAAACGTATCGCCCTTGTCGTCGTGATTGGCAGCCTGCACTTCGTCCTTCTGCGGCGAGACCAACGTCGTTTGCGCTCCCGCTTGCTCCAGAGCGGCGCGCGGTTTCTCCATCTCGACTTGCTCGAATCCGTTTTCCACGAGAATCGCAACGCGGAGTCCGTTTAACGTTTGTTGTGCCATAGCGCTCTCGTACCCGCCATCCCAAGGGCCCCAAAACGGCGCAAGAGTAGCCGCACGGCCGCACGCCGAAGAGGCAAAAACGCATGTTTCGTTACCTGACAGCCGGCGAATCGCATGGGCCGGCGCTCGTCGGCATCCTCGACGGCATCCCCGCGCACCTCAAGCTCGACGTTTCGGCGATCAACGCGACGCTCGCACGCCGCCAGGGCGGCTACGGACGCGGCGCTCGCATGAAAATCGAGCAAGACGAGGTCGAGTTCTTGGCCGGCGTGCGCGGCAGCGAGACGCTTGGGTCGCCGATCGCGGCAATCGTGCGCAACCGCGACCATCTGACGCCGAAGGTTCGGGCGTTGATGGATCCGCTGACGGGCGCCGGCGATCCGTTGACCAATCCGCGGCCGGGTCACGCCGACTTTGCGGGGGCGTTAAAGTACCGGCAGCGCGACTTACGTAACGTCCTCGAGCGCGCGAGTGCGCGCGAAACCGCCATGCGCGTCTGTCTGGGCGCCATCTGCGCGCAGTTTCTCGAAGCGCTCGGCGTCACGACGCGCAGTTACGTGCAACGCATCGGCGCCGTCGAAGCGGACGAACTCGACGATTGGAATCAAGACGACGTCGAAGCGAGCGACGTGCGTTGCCCGCATCCCGAGAGCGCACAGCGCATGATCGACGCCATCGATGCGGCCAAAGCCGCGGGCGACACGCTCGGCGGTCAGTTTATCGTGCGCGTCGACGGTCTGCCGGTCGGCATCGGCAGCAATCGCCAGCCGGAGCAGCGCCTCGACGGAATTCTCGCGGGCGCCGTGATGGGCATGCAAACGGTAAAAGCGGTGGAGATCGGCATGGGGGCCGGCGTCGCGTCGCGGCCGGGTTCGCAAGCGCACGACGTCTTCGCGCTCGCCGGCGACGGCGTGGTTCGCGGCAGCAATCGCGCCGGCGGCATCGAGGGCGGCATGAGCAACGGTCAACCGATTATCGTGCGCGTTTCCGTCAAACCGATTCCGACGCTGATGAAGGCGTTGCCGTCGGTGAACTTGCACGCGCGTACGGACGCGCCGGCGACGATCGTGCGCAGCGACGTGTGCGTCGTTCCCGCGGGAGCGATCGTCGGCGAAGCGATGGTGCGTCTCGCGCTGATGGCGCCGGTTCTCGAGAAGTACGGCGGCGACTCGATGGAGGAAACGCTCGACAATCTGCGCCGCAGCGCGGACGCCGCGGAATCCTTATTCGAAGGGGCGGAAACGGAAAACGTATGAAACGGCATTTGGCACTCGTCGGCTTCATGGCGGCGGGTAAATCCACTATCGGCAAGCGCCTGGCGCGCAAGCTCAAGAGCGCCTTTTACGATATCGACGACGTCGTGGTGCGCGATCATGGCGCGATCTCGGACATTTTTTATAACGAAGGCGAGACGGCGTTCCGGCGCTACGAGAAAGC
Organism: Candidatus Baltobacteraceae bacterium; assembly: GCA_036488875.1. NCBI lineage: Bacteria > Bacillati > Vulcanimicrobiota > Vulcanimicrobiia > Vulcanimicrobiales > Vulcanimicrobiaceae > Vulcanimicrobiaceae bacterium. Next base: position 124,602 of record DASXGW010000002.1, read on the forward strand.
CGCGCTCGCCGAAGTGCTCGAAAACGGCGAGGCGGGCATCGTCGCGCTCGGCGGCGGCGCCCTGACGATCGAAGAGAACCAAAAACTGCTCAAGAAGCGCGCCTACCGCGTCTTCGTGAAAGTGTCGCCCGAACAAGCGCTGGAACGGATGCGGCGCAGTAAGGTCGTTCGACCGCTGCTCGGGCCCACGCCGGCGCTGAATAAGATCCGCGAGCTGTATACCAAGCGCATGCCGCAATACGCGCATGCCGACTACGTGGTGGAAGTCGACGGGATGACCACCTCGCAGGCCGTCGACGATATCATCGCGTGGCTGCACAAGAAGAAGATTCACCTCTAACGCGGTTGTCGCCGGTCGCCGTCAATCACGATCTCGAGTATCCGATCGCGATCGGCGACCGGTTGCACCTCGAGGCGGCCGAGTTCGCCGCGGCACGGGGCTCGGGTGTCGTGGTCGTCCACGACGCCAACCCGGCCGTTACGGCGATCGCGCGGCGATACGCGCGCGCCATCGGAAAAGATCGCGTCCTGGGTGTCGCCGGATTTGAGCTCGGCGAAAGCCGCAAACGCTTGGCGACCGTGGAGCGCGTGCTCGAACGGCTGGTGCGCTCGGGTGCCGATCGCTCGACGACGATCGTCGGCGTCGGCGGGGGCGTCGCCAGCGACCTCTTCGGATTCGCGGCGGCAACGTACATGCGCGGCGTCGCCTACGCACACGTCGCGACATCGCTGGTCGCAATGGTCGACGCGGCGATTGGCGGAAAGACGGGCGTCGATCTTCCGGCTGGTAAAAATCTCGCCGGCGTCTTCTGCGATCCGGCGGCCGTCTTTTGCGAGGTCTCGGCGCTCTACACGCTGCCGATGCGTTCGGTGCGCGAAGGATTGGCGGAGATCGTCAAAGCCGCAATTATCGAAGGCGACGACCTGTTCGACGGATTGGAAACGCTGTCGGCGCATGGATTTGCGCTTTGGCCGTGGACCGATCTCATTTCGGCGGCCGTCAAGGTGAAGACGGCCATCGTTGCCGACGACCGGCTGGAAGCGGGGATGCGCGAGCTCCTCAACCTCGGGCACACGTTCGCGCATGGGATCGAGCGCGCGTCGGAGTACCGCGTCACCCACGGATCCGCGGTCGCACTGGGATTGCGGGCAGCGGGATTGATGGCTTTGCGTACGGGACGTTTTAGCGAGCGCGAACACCTGCGCGTATTGACCTTACTGGCGCTCTTCGGCATGCCGCTGCGAACGTCGGTCGACGCCGGTGCGATCTACGACGCGATGCTCACCGATAAGAAACGCCGCAACGGCCGGCTGCGCTTCGTCCTGCCGCGCGCCATCGGTGACGTCGAATACGGGGTTGAATGTTCCGATCGCACGGTGCGTTCGGTGCTCGGACGATTGCGGCACGTCCCCGGTTCTGTAAAGGAACGCTGATCATCCGCGTCGTCGACGCGCTTGCGGCGATCCGCTCCTCGCGTTTCGACCTTCCGCTCACCTACGACGCCGGCGATCTCGAGCTCGGCGTCGGCGACGTGGTGCGCGTGCCGCTGGGCAATCGCGACGTGCTCGCGTTCGTGGTGTCGGCCGTTCGCAACGTCGAGCGTACCGAGTCACCGCTCAAGGCAGTGGAGGAAAAACTCCACGTGCCGCGCGCGTTCGACGAGACGGGTCTGCACTTAGCCCGCTTCATCGCCAATCACTACATCTGCACGCTGGGCGAAGCGCTGGGCGCCGCGGTTTTGGCCGGCGCCGTTCCCAGCATGCGCGAGTGGATCGTGCGCGGCGCAGCGCCGGCAGCCGGCCGCTTCGAAAAGGTACCGTCGCGGTTTCTGCGTCTGATTTGGGAAGAGCTGCCGGAGCGCTTTGCCTTCGACGCACTGTTACGCCATCCGGAGGCGCGTCGCAGCGGCGACCGCGGCGCACTGATGCGCCACGTGCAGACGCTCGTGCGCGGCGGAGCGTTGCGGCGCGAGCGCGCCGTCAGTGACGCGAGAACGCGCGAATATCGCATCCGCGTGCTCGAACCGGGCGACGCGGACATCAAAGGGAAGAAGGCGCGGGCGCTGGTCGAGTTCGTGCGCGATCGGGTAAGCGCCGTACCGCGTGCCGACGCGCTCCTGGCGGGGTTCTCAAACGCCGTCATCGCGCGTGCCGTCGCCGCGGGCGCGCTGCGCGAACGGGAGATCGTTCCATCCCGCGAGCGCGCCGCCTCCGTGCCGCCGGACCCGCCGCCGGCCACCGCCGAGCAGCAACGGGCGCTCGATGCCATCGCATCGCTGCTCGAGGCTCCGACGTTCGGCGAAACACTGATGTACGGGGTCACGGGCAGCGGCAAGACCTACGTCTACATCGAGACGATCAAACGCGTCGTGCGCGAAGGCGGCCGCGCCATCGTGCTCGTGCCGGAGATCTCGCTGACGCCCCAAACCGCGCGACAGTTCGAAGCCGTCTTCGGCGAGCGCGTCGCCGTGCTGCACTCGGCCCTATCGGAACGCGAGCGGTTCGATGCGTGGCAAGCGTGCGTCGCGGGCGAGATCGACGTCGTGGTCGGTGCGCGCAGCGCAGTGTTCGCGCCGCTGCGTGACGTGCGGCTGCTCGTCGTCGACGAAGCGCACGAGTCGTCGTACAAACAAGACAGCGTCCCGCGCTATCACGCGGTCGCCGTTGCCCGCGAGCGGATGCGGCGTGAAGGCGGGGTGCTGGTGCTTGGAAGCGCTACGCCCTCGGTCGAAAGCTTCGCTGCGGCAAAAGCCGGTAAAATCGGTCTGATCGAGCTGCGCGAACGCGCGACCAAACTGCCGCTGCCCGCGGTTCGTGTGGTCGACTTGACTCAAGAGTTCGAGTCGGGGAACCGCGGCATCTTTGCCGCGCCGCTCGTACAGGCACTTGCCGAGCGTTTCGAGCGGAACGAACAATGCGTGCTGCTCGTCAACCGCCGTGGAAGCGCGGGTTTCGTGCTTTGCCGCAGCTGCGGCGGCGTCCCCGAGTGTCCGCGCTGCAGCGTCGCGCTGGCCTCGCATCGCAGCGAAGGGCTGCTGCGATGCCACTACTGCGATTATCAAATGCCGATTCCAAAGCGGTGTCCGCAATGTACGATGGAAACGATCAAGGAGTTCGGCGTCGGTACGGAGCGCGTCGCCGAAGAAGTCGCGCGGTTGTTTCCGCGGGCGCGCGTCGTGCGGATGGACTCCGACACGACGACGCGCGTCGGCGATCACGCGCGACTCCTTCGTACGTTTGAAGAAGAAGGCGACGTGCTGGTCGGCACGCAGATGGTTGCTAAAGGGCTCGATTATCCCAACGTGACCTTGGCGGCGGTCGTTGCGGCGGATCTCGGTTTACATCTGCCCGATTTTCGCGCGGCGGAGCGGAGCTTCGCGTTGATCGCCCAGGTTTGCGGCCGCAGCGGCCGCGCGCGCGAAGGGGAGGCCATCGTGCAGACGTACTCGCCGTCCCATCCGGCGATCGTCCATGCCGCGACACACGATTACGACGGCTTCGCGGCGCGCGAACTCGAGGAACGCGCCGAGCTGGGTTTTCCGCCGTCGCGCCGGCTGATCTATCTCGGCGTTATCGGACGCAGCCGCACGCGCACGCACGAGGTCGCCGCACGGTACGTCACGCTCCTGCACGACGCGGTCGAAGGAGAAGTGCTGGGACCTTCACCCTATCCCGTCGCGCGCGTCAACGCGGAGTGGCGCTTTCGCGTGGCGATCAAGTCGCGTAAACCGGCGGCGGCGCGTGCCGCGATTCGGGAGCGCGTGCTTCCGATCGCGCGCGCCGAACGAGAAACGCGGCTGGCGATCAACGTCGATCCGTAACCGGTCGCTCTTCCGCTTGCTTTACGGCAAGCCCGATTCGGGATACGGTGAAGATACGCGCAATTTGCTTAGAAAGAGACCACCTATGATTAAATGGCGCTTGGCTAGCATGGCCTTCGTTATGTCGTCATCGCTGATATTTGGAGCGGCCCCGGGCTGGGCAGGCTCGATGGGCAACGGCACAGCGGGAGGCGGTTTTCCTCAGTACAGGTTCCACGCAGACGCAGTGAAGGGCTGTAAAGGCGACACCGTCGTCTGGGGGAGTGCCGCGCACAGAGGAGTCTACTACGTCGATGGTGTCGGACCCGAGCGCATCGGCGGTTTCTATGCGTGCAAGTCCGATGTAAAAAAGGCCGGCTACACGCTCGTCGAGAGCTAGGGCGGCTTTATTGCAACCAACGTCAGCCTCCACCGTCCATGCCGCCCCGCATTTGCGCTCCCATTGGCGTTGTTTTGACGCAAGGCTCGCAACGCAGCGGGCCCGATCGCTCGCCGCTATCCGAGTCGGACTCAGTGGCGACGTCGGCGTCATCGATCGTCGAGCTGCATTGTTTCCGGCCCTTGTGCGGCTTAGCTTCGCACTCTTTACTGGGACAGGCGCAAGGAATGTCTGCCATGGAGTCTCCTTTAGGCGCGGAGCCGCTGGCCTTAACTTTCCCGGCGCGAAAGTGGACTACGCGGTTCGATAACGCTCTATTATCGGTAGCGTTCGGGCGCCCTCGATCGCGGTTGACACTGGGTTGGTTGCCGGCCAGGCGGGTATAATGGCGACCAGGGGCCTGTTTTCTAAAAGTGGTGGAGGTTACGCAGTCATGGCGCACTTCGTTGTGTTCGCCGGTGAGTATGACTTGGCGCGCAAGGCCCAACTTCGGAAAGACCTGAGCCGCCTGGGCTCTGCACAAGAACTCGTGCTTGATGTGTCCGAAGTAACATTTATAGATTCCACGTTCATCTCCGAACTGATGTCGCTAGAGAAAGCGCGCCGGAGAAAAGGGTTCCCCAGAATCACGGTTGTAGCGCCGCCCAAGTCTCTGGTCAGAAAGCTTTTCCGAGTGACGGGAATCGTCGCCCAACTAAATGTTGTGGACGCTTGCTCTAATCCGAATGACGGCTCGGTGGGCTCGACAATAGTTGAGTATCTCTAACGCGCGCGATATCCAGTCGGAACGCGGCCAAAACTACGGGCAGCGGGTTTAACGGTGCCGGCTAGGGGAGAAAAGCAGACGTGCGCGATCACCAATTTCGTAAATTCGTTAGGTTGGGCTTTGCGCTTGTCGGGGCCTATTTTGCATGTCGACAAGTCGTGCGAGCGTTTAAGGCGCTCTAAGCGCACCTCAGAACGATTGCAAGCGGAAGAGTCATCTGCACTATCGGTATCGACCCGCGCGTTTCACGCGCAAGGTAGAAGCCGGCAGCAACAACTGCGAGAGCAGCAATCCGGCGACGAGTTGAATTGCGGCGAACAGCGCGTTTGCTCCGAGAGTCAACGCGGTGTTGAGGTTGGCTTGAAAAGCGAAGAGTACGCTCTCATAGCTCAAGCTTCCGGGAACCAGGACCAGCAATGCCGGCACGAGCATGATCGCCTGCGGTACGCGCAAATAGCGGGCGCCGAGATTGGCGACGATGCCGACGATGAATGCGGCCAGGAATGCGGACACGGCATGAGCGGACGTCGCGCCGAGCACGTGAGTGGCCAGCAGCGCCATGAAGCTCGCGCCGAAGACCCACGCAAAATCGCGAATGCGCGCGTCGAGCTCGATCGACAGGCCCACCGCCAGGCAGACCGATGCGACGAACCACCAGGTCGCGCTCACCGGATGCGGCTGCACGTTGCCCGTCGACAGCAGCCACGGCATGATTGCCAGCGCCAAAAACGCGCCGACGCCGAGCGCGAGTAAAACCGACAGCACCTTGCCCAGACGTGCCACACCCGCAACCAGGAAATCGTTGGCGAGTTCGTGGAGCGCAAGGGTCAACGAGTAGCCGGGCAGCAAGACGACGATGCCCGCGACGATCGACACGTAGACGTTGGTCGGGCCGACGAAACGCACGAATAGTCCGACGATAACGGTGCCGAGAAAGGCCGCGATGACGTCGAAGAGCCGCGCGACGAGCGGTAGATTCAGCGAAAGTGCGACGAGCAGGCCGGTGACCAGTCCGATGAGCGCCGAGACGACGATCTCGTTAGTACCGCCGCCCAAAATGAGCGCCACGCCGAGCGCGATGAGTCCCAATGCCGGAACTTCAAACCACGGCGATAATCCGGGCCACCGGGTATCGACTTCGGCAACCAGTTGCGCCGCGTGCGCGTAGTCGAAATCGTCGCGCCGCAGCGCGTCGTAGATTTCGTTGAGCAACGCGATCTTGCGCAAACTGATGCGGCCCGGTTCGAGCCGCATGTTGACGGTGCGCTGATCCCAATCGGGACCGATGCTGATCGAAATGTTCGTGGGAAGCGCGAAAATCTGCGCCTGAAGGCCGATCGTGCGCGCGAGATCGCTGAGCGTCTGCTCGATCGCGTCGGTCGCAATGCCGGCGCGATGGAGCTCACGCGCCATCGTGGTGAGGAAGAGTTCGCGCGGGTCGGTCAGGCTTTGCGCGCCGGCTTCTTCGCGGCAGATTTCGCGGGCTTCGCGGCTTTCTTCGCCGGTTTGCTCGGCGTAGAGGCGGCTTTGCGCATCGCTTTGGCGAGACGAGATTTCTTGCGGGCAGCCTTGTTCGGGTGGATGATCCCCTTGCTCGCCGCTTTATCGTAGGCCGCCTCGACCGTCTTCGCGGCGTCCGCGTCGGCACCAGCGGCGGTTTTCTTGTACATGGTCTTCAACCGGCTCTTGGCGTCGCGATTGCGCGTTTCGCGTTTCTCGGACTGGCGGGACCATTTTTCGGCGGCTTTGATATTGGGCAAAACGGGCTCCTCTAACGGCTCGGTGACAACGGCCAGTAGTATATCAGCCGCCCTAGCGCGTGTCTAGGACGGTGCCGGGCTTTCCTTAATACGGATCAATGCGACGCCGGTCCCGATCAGCCAGATCGTCGACGGAATGCCCCCGAGCAGGATGGTCGTCAGGCCGGTCGGCGCCAGGTTGCCGCCGTCGAAGAAGATGCTGAAGGCGGCGACGGCGGCGGTGAAGGCCGCAAAATAGCCCAGGAGGACGAGCGCGTCGGGGGCGGAGTGGTGCCGGCGCATGCTGTGCGCCGCCGCAAAGAGGAAGACCGCGACGGGCGCCCAGCCCAACCCCGAGCTCAGAAAGACGAAGGCTACGTAGACGGCGGAGAGGCCGTCGGCGATGTAGATACGCGCCGGCGGATACGCGAGCGCCGACTGCAGGAACGCCGTGACGAACGCGACGGTCACGACGACGATTCCGGCACCGAATGCAAATCCGGGCAGGCCTTCCTGACGGCCGGGAGCCTCCCGCAAATACGATCGCAATCCGACCAAAAACCACAAAAAGAACGCGGCCGCGGGAAAGAAGAGCCACGCGCTCCACAACAGCGGCAGACGATGGGCGGCGATGTAGGCCGCTTGCGCGGACGGCGACGTCGTGATGTCGGGAAGTTGTCCCAGCAGCCCCGTCGACACAACCACCAAAACGATAAAGCAGAGCACCGACCAGCCGGCGGAGCGTTCGGCGTGCACGTTCATGAAGGACCCCCCTGTGCGATTCTCGCGAAGCTGGCGTAGCGGCTCTGCGCGATCGTGCCGGATTCGACGGCGTCGCGTACCGCACACCCCGGCTCTTGCAGATGCGTGCAGTCGCTGAACCGGCAATGCAATGCGGGCTCGCGCATCTCACGAAAGGTCTCGGCGAGGTCGCGCGGCGCGATCGCTCCGAGGCCGAACTCGTTGACGCCTGGACTGTCGATCAGAAAGCCGTCGCTGCGCCGATAGAGCCGTGCGGTAGTCGTCGTTTGCCGTCCCATTCCGTGGCGCGAGAGATCGCCGACGACGCTCTCGCCGCCCAACGCGCGAAAGATCGTGCTCTTTCCAACGCCCGAAATACCGCACAATAGCGCGTGACGTCCGTGCAAGAACGCGCGAAGCGCTTCGACGTTCTCGCCACGCTTCGGATTGGCAACGATCGTGGGATACTCGAGCGCGGCGTACGTGTCGACGAGCCGTTGTTGATCTTCGGGCGCGGCCAAATCGGGTTTGGTGAAAACGACGGCGGCCGCGATACCTTCGAGCTCGGCGAAGGCGAGCAGCTGATCGAGCGTATTCGTTCGCGGCGCCGGATTCGCGAGCGCGGTCACGGTAATCAGCGTATCGACGTTAGCCGCCATCGTCTTGGAGCGCCCCTCGACCGTGCGGCGCTCGAGCGCGAACGTGCGCGGCTCGATCCGATCGACGACCGCTCGGTCGTCTTCCAAGATACGCACGTGGACGACGTCGCCGGGCACCGGCATAAAGCGTTTTCCGGTCATCCGCCGCAGCTGGGCGATGCGCGTATCCGTTTCGCCGTCCACGGAGATCCACGCCGAATTTCTGCCGGTCGCAACGACCAGCGCTTTCTTCAAATCCAAGCGGATTGCGTTGCGGCGGCGCCTAACGATGAACGCACGTGAACTTCCAAACGGTAAGCTTTGGCCGCGAAGCGACGGCGGCCGAGCGCGACGACGTCGAAACGGCCGTTCGCGCCCGCGGCGGTTCGGTAGCGTGGCGATCGAGCGCACGCGCCGGACGCACGTACGGGCTCGTCGGCCTGCCCGCCGGCGAACTGGCAACGGCAATCGGCACGGCGACCGTGCACGATACGGCGATCATCGCTCTTGCTGTTTACCCTGTGGCCGCCGAAGCCTTGCCGTTGGTTCGGGATGCGCTCGCCGGTGCCGGGCGGCCGTCGGGCGTCATCGGCGCGTGGAGTTGCGACGGCGGCGTCGTCGTCGAGTGGGATCCGCGGCGTACGGCAGCGGCGGCGATTTACGATCTCGTCGACGTCGAGCTGCGGCGTTTCGGCGGCGGACGCACGGCCGAGCTGCTCGCGCCGTTGCCCGACGACCTGGTCGCGCGCGTGGCGTCGGAGGGTCTTCAGGCTCCGGAGATCGCGCCGGACCGTCAGCTCGAGACGCTCGTGAAACGAACCGGACTCGCCGATGGTTAACGAAATTCTTTCGTACGTCGGTATCACCGACGTCATCGACATCATCGCGACCAGCATCGTCATCTACTATTTCATTCTACTGATTCGCGGAACGCGTGCGGTCCAGATCTTGCTGGGCTTCTTCGTGCTGCTCGGGTTGCTCGGCTTGGCCAACGTGCTGCACTTCTTTTTGCTGCGCACGATTCTGCAGCTGATCGTCGTTGCCGTCGCCGTTGCGATTCCGATCGTCTTCCAACCGGAGCTGCGGCGGGCGCTCGAACAGATCGGGCGCGGCGGTCTCTTCCGCATGGACGCCGAGATCGGCGGAACGCGTCCCGAAGACCGCGCGATTGCGGCTCTCGCACACGCGGCCTTCCTGCTCTCGCGAAGCCGTCTCGGCGGCCTGATCGTCATCGAGCAGCAGAGCGGACTCAAAGAGTTCTGCGATACGGGAACCATGCTGGAAGCGCAGCTTTCGGCCGAGCTGCTGTTGGCGATCTTCATGCCCCGTTCGCCGCTTCACGACGGTGCCGTAATCGTGCGCGAGAATCTCATCGAAGCAGCGGGCTGCTTCTTGCCCCTCGCGGAGCTGTCGCTGGGAAGAGATCGCATGGGCACGCGGCATCGCGCGGCGATCGGACTCTCCGAGCAAACCGACGCGGTGGTGGTCGTGGTGTCCGAAGAGACCGGCGCGATTACGATCGCGCGCGACGGCAAGCTCTCGCGGCCGGTCGAAGAAGAGAACCGCCTCGCGAAGATGCTGCTTGCCGTCACGCGACCGCCGCGCACCGAACGGCGACTGCCCAACGACCTCGTGTCGCATCTCCGCTCGCGTTTGGTGTCGCCGCGCCGGCGTCAGGACTCACGTGCAGATCATCCGCAAGAACTTCGGACTTAAACTTCTGTCGTTCGTGCTGGCGATCGTCGGGTGGGCGTATTTTCGCTTCGCTACCAATCCGATCGTCGCCGCAGCGCATTTCAATCAGCAGCTGTCGTTACCGATCACGCAGATGAACCTGGCACCGGGACTCCTCGTGCACTACACGGATACCAACGCGGTGGTGACAGTCGATCGAAAACCCGGCGCGCCGGCGATACGGCCGGACGAGATTCGCGCCGTACTGGACCTGTCGAATAAGGGGCCGGGCGTCTATAACATTCCGATTCAGCTGGTCGCGCCGGACGTCGCCGTGCAAAGCCTCAGCCCCGCATCGGTGACTTTGTCGATCGAGCGCAACGAGGAGCGGGCGTTCACGATCGTCGTGCACTACGTTGGGGCTCAGCCCGGCGTCGTCGTCGCCGATCAGCAGATTCGGCCGAACGCGGTGACGGTGCAAGGCCCCAGCTCGATCCTCTCGCAGGTAACGGCGGTTCGCGTCGACGTGGTGCTCCCGGCCGCGCCCCTCAACGCCGATGAGTCGCTGCGCCCGCAACCGGTCAACGCCATGGGAAGCGAAGTCTCCGGATTGCAAGTCGCTCCGGACCTCGTGCGCGTCGAAACGAAGTTTGCGGCCGCGCGCGGTGCTGGAGCGCATCGATGAGCCGGCTGTTCGGAACCGACGGCGTACGCGGCGTCGCCAATCGCGATCTGACGCCCGAGCTCTGCTTTCAAATCGGACGCGCCGGCGCGAGCGTGGTCGCGCGCCATCCCGGTCCAATAATTATCGGGCGCGACACGCGACTGTCCGGATCGATGCTCGAAGCCGCGATTGTCGCGGGAATCACGTCGGTAGGGCGCGACGCCGTGAGCTTGGGCATCGTTCCGACGCCGGCCGTCGCCTGCGTCACGCGCCGCGAAAACGCCGCGGCCGGCGTAGTCATCAGCGCGTCGCACAACCCCATCGACGACAACGGCGTAAAGTTCTTCGGCCCCGACGGTTTCAAGCTGTCGGACGAAATGGAGAGCGAGATCGAGTCGCTGGTGAACTCGCCGACGCTCGCGCGGCCGACCGGAACCGGCGTGGGCGCCGCGCAGCTGGCGCAGAATCTCGGGCGTCACTACTACGACGAACTGTACTCGAGCGGCGCCGATCTGCGCGGGTTGCACGTCGTCGTCGACGGCGCCTACGGCGCGGCCTACGCGGTGGCGCCCTACGCCTTGCGCAAACTGGGCGCCGACGTCATCGAAATCAATTGCGAAAACGACGGTGCGCGTATCAACGTCGACTGTGGGGCGACCGATTTGCGCCCGCTGCAAGCTGCGGTTCGCGAGTGTTTGGATCGGGGCAACGAACGCGTCGTCGGCGTCGCGTTCGACGGCGATGCGGACCGGGTGCTGTTTGTGGACGAAACGGCGAAAGTCGTCAGCGGCGACCACGTGATGTTTGCGATCGCACGCGATATGCAAAGGCGCGGCGAGCTCAGCGGCAACGCGATCGTGGGCACGGTGATGAGCAACATCGGTTTCGAACGCGCGCTGCGCGCGCACGGCATCGGTCTGGTGCGCGCCGCGGTCGGTGACCGCTACGTGCTCGAGCAGATGCGCGCCGGTGGTTATGCGCTCGGTGGCGAGCAATCGGGGCACGTCATCGATTTTCGGCGGAATACGACCGGCGACGGTCCGATGACGGCCGTAACGGTGTTAGGCATCGTCGCGGCAACGGCAGCGCGGCTGCACGATCTGGTTTCCGAAGTGGTCGTGGCACCGCAAGTGCTCATCAACGTGCGGACGCCGCGAAAAGACGTGCTGGAGCGGCCGGAAATTCGCGACGCGATCGCCGCCTCCGAGCGGGCCCTGGCCGGGGTTGGAAGGCTCCTCATACGCCCGTCCGGAACCGAGCCGCTTATCCGAGTCATGGCGGAAGGGGACGACCGGAACCAGGTGGAGCAGGTGGCTGCTCGCCTTGCCTCCCGGATCGAGGAGGAGATCGGGCGCTTAACCCAAACCTAATCCGCCGTAGCTCAGGGGACCCGGTCGGGTCCCGATATATACACTACGCCTGCACAAGAACACTGAATCGGCCCCGGATAGGGCCGAGCGGGGGAGATCTCGGTAGGGGTGAGTGAGCCGGTCCGGCTCTAGGGCGCATCTTTCAGCCCGAACCCGTCAACTAACCTCGCAAGTGTTGTGAAAGAGGAGCCGTTTCTTGCGTCATGCGTTAGCTGCTGGGGCTTTTGCCCTTTTGATCGCTGCATCAGGCGCGATCGCCAAGGCTGACTCACCTACCACTACGTCGCCCGATTATTCTGAATCGGCGATGACTCAGTCCGTCGGAACTCAGGCCGCAAGTCCTGACGTCGCCGAGTGGACGTCGCATTTGGTCATTTCAGCGCCGCGCCGCGAACGCGGCGGCTTCGGCCGCTTTGCCGGCGGCATCCTGGCGCGCACCTCGAAGCTTGCGCAAACCCTGACGCGCAGCGCGCTGCGCTTCCTGGGCACGCCGTACGTCTTCGGCGGAGACAGCGCGTCGGGTTTTGACTGCTCGGCGTACGTGCAGCACGTTTTTGCCATGATCGGCATTTCGTTGCCGCGCACGGCCGATGCCCAGTACGACGTAGGCCGCCCCGCCGTGGGTGGACCGCGTCCGGGCGATCTGGTCTTCTTCCAGACGTACACCTACGGGCCGTCCCACGTCGGGATCTATTTGGGTAAGGGGAAGTTCGTCCACGCCAGTTCCAGCCACGGCGTGATGGTTAGTAACCTTTCGGAATCCTATTGGGCGGCGCGCTATCTCGGCGCAAAACGCCTCATCGCCTCCAACGGTAAATAATCAGCCTACACGCGCCGACGACGAGGCTCGCCTCGTCGCCGTCGCGTACGTGGTTTGGCCGCTCGCTTTATACGAGGTGGTCGCGCCACGTGCCGACTGCTCGTCGTGGTACCGGTTTCACATGCGTCAAGCCCTCTGGTTCGGCCTCGAGGCCGGCGTTATTGGGTTCGTCGCATTGGTATGGCCGCTGCTCGCGAGCTTTTTGATTTCCAACGTGACGGCCATGATTTGGGTCTACGTCTTCGCCATGATCGTCGATCTGGCGCTGTTCGTCTGGTGGATGCTCATAGCCGCGCGGTACGGCCGGCGCGCCGGCAGCGGCCAGCTTTTCGACGTGCCGTGGGTGGTGCGCTTGACAGGGGCCTCGTCCCAAAAGCGATAATCAGGGGCGTCGCGCCGGACGGGCGTAGCACAATGGGGCGTAGCCAAGTGGTAAGGCAACGGACTTTGACTCCGTCATGCGATGGTTCGAATCCATCCGCCCCAGCTTTCTTGTTAGGCGCCACGCCTTTGCCAGCACACTGAAAGAGTTCCCCAGCCGCGCAACGATTAACGCGGCTTCAGTTGCATCCCTTAACGCGCGCCAAGGCCTCGCTCCGCCTACAATCCGCCAGGAGTAGAATCCCGGACGGGTCGCGTCATGGAGTTATCCACAGGATATTCGCATGCAATCCCCACGAGGGGATCTCGCAATGCCTAATAGTTCACACGCGGCACTAACTCAAGTGGACGGGCAACATCATAGAGTTTTCCCAAGGTACGAGTGATGTGTTATAATAGGCACTCAGGCGGCCGCTGAATAAAGCCCATAGCGGCAGCGACGTCGGCGTACCAAAAGGGGGTGCCATGCGATGGTCGAGGATGCAATCAAGGAACTAGATTCCATGAAAGGTGTCATGGAGAGTCTTGCACAGCTAAGTGATGATTCCGCCAGAAGGGTCTTAGTGTGGGTCTGCGAACGCTATGACTTGGCGCCGGCGGCGAAGCGTAAGATCGCTTTCCGAGGTGCTGACGCAGACGCCAGTATCGAGGAATTTCAAGACTTAGCCAGCTTATACGCCGCCGCGGCACCTAAGACCGAGACCCAAAAAGTACTCGTAGCGGGCTACTTCTTCCAAAAAATTAAAGGAAATTCTGATCTCGATTCGGGCTTGCTTAATCGTGAGCTTCGTCATCTCGGTCATTCCATTAGCAACATCACATCGGCCTTTTCAAGCTTGATGAAGCAAAAGCCGCAGCTTGCGATCCAAACTCATAAAACGGGCGCTAGCCGCCAGGGGCGCAAGAAGTACCGTCTGACGGTCGCGGGCTTAAGCTCCGTAGAAAACCTGCTGGGGCGGGCAGGGGACGGGTTCAACGGCGGGGCTTTGGTCGATGAAGAAGCCGCAGAGTGAAGTAGCCGTACGGGCGGCTTTGGTAAATTCGGTCGCGCCCGATCTGATAGACGAATTTCTCCGCCACTTTGCCCAGCTACGGTCCGACGTGGTGACGCAAACCCTCGAGCGCGCGTCGGCTGGCAAAGTGGTGGAGACGTTTGTGCAGATCTTGCAATGGGTGGAGCGAGGGTCGTACGAGGCAAACCCCGACGTCAATTCGTATCTACGGTCCGTCGAGACCAGAGCAGGATTAGACGAAGGACTACGCATTTGTGGCTGTCGGCTAGCTCGGGCAATGTATTCCATTCGCAACAAGCGCGATATTGCGCATACGTCCACCGTCAAAGCGAGCCTGGGGGACCTGCAGCTCCTGTACTCATGTGCCCGGTGGCTGCTAACGGAGCTCTTACGAACCTTAGGTAAGTGTTCAATTCGCGAAGCAGAAACTCTAACGGATTGCTACGTTGGTCGGATTTCCCCGCTGGTGGATCGCTCGGAGCAGAAGGTGCTTCTGCTCGCCGACGTGACGGCCACAGAGGAGATATTACTCCGCCTTCACCACAGCTATCCAGATGCTGTTTCCATCGAGGACATTTGCCAATCTTTGGATCGACGGAAGAGCGCTTCCGTAAGGCGTCTAGTTCAGAGGCTTTGGGCGCAGCGAGATATTGAGGGTAGTAAAGGAGACGGGTATCGTCTTACAGATAAGGGTCTATCTCGCGTGGGTGACATTCTAAGGCGCGTGGCATAGACGCCTGACACCGAGTTACGGACATTTGGCGCCCTAACTATTTAACAAACCTCGGGTAACGACATCGTACCTAGAAGGAGCCAACCATGCCGAAATACGTCATCGAGCGGGAGATTCCGGGTGCCGGCAAACTGTCGGCCGACGAGCTGAAAGCGATTTCGCAGAAGTCGTGCGGTGTACTTCAGGATCTCGGGCCGCAAATTCAATGGGTGCAGAGCTTCGTGACCGGCGACAAAATCTATTGCGTCTACATCGCCCCGAACGAAGGGATGGTGCTCGAGCACGCAAAGCAGGGCGGATTTCCTGCAAATCGCGTCTCGGAAGTCAAAGCCGTCATCGATCCGACGACGTCGGAGTAACGGACGGACGCGCCGATGACCTCACGAACCGCAGCGACGCTGCACGTGACCAACGGCGATTCGGTCCTCTATACGTTCAAGAAGGCGGGTATCACCGGCACGCATCTCGCGTGGCGCGACTCGTTGCACGAGGGGCCGGTGCGCGACGGCTCGCTCGAGGGGACGAGCGCGTATCGCGCGCAGTACGCCGCGGTGCGCGGCTACGGAAATCCAATCAAAATCATCCGCGACTTCGAGCGCCGCGACGCGCAGATGCGCAAGGCGTCGGAGTTCGAAGAAGTCGTCCTGTGGTTCGAACACGATCTCTACGATCAGCTGCAGGTGCTGCAAGTGCTCACGGCGCTCGAGGTACTCGATCTCGAGCCGGGGCGTGTTTCAATCGTCCAGAGCGATCACTATCTCGGGACGATGACCGCCGACGAGCTATCGCCCTTGCTGGCCAAGCGGCGCACCGTGACCACCGCTACGTTTCGCTCCGCACGCCGGGCGTGGGAACGTTTTACGTCGGCATCTCCTCTCGATCTCTACGTCGCTTCGAAGGAAGATGCCATCGGGTTGCCGTTCTTGCGTGCGGCTTTGCAGCGACTGTGCGAGGAGTATCCGTGGACGCGCGACGGGCTGTCGCGGTCGCAACGGCAAGCCCTTCAGGCCGTCGCGCAGGGACCGGCTCCCGAGCTAGGACTGTTTCGCCGGGCGCAGGCACGTGAAGAAGCGGCGTTCATGGGCGATGCCGTGTTTTCGAAAATCGTCGACGATCTTCGAAACTCGCCGGCGCCGTTGATCGAGACGCAAGACGATGCGTTCGCGGTGACGGCGCTCGGGCGCCGGGTTCTCGCGGGGGAAGCCGATTGGATCGAGGTCGCCGGCATCGATCGCTGGATCGGCGGCGTGCACCTGAGCGCCTCGAGCGTCACTCGCTGGGACGACGAGAAAGGACAGTTTATTGGAGCTAGTTCCTAACAGGCCGCGGTAGGGGGAGGGCGAATCTAGCAGACCCTATGTCGCAAGACGAACTAACCATCGATCTACGGACCGAAGACGGCGGCGACCAGTTGATCTTCAGGCTGCGCGGCAGTCTCGACTTGGCGACGTCGCCGACGGTGCGCGCGGCGCTCATGGATGCGACGGAGAAGGGCAAACGCCACATCGTCGTCGACCTCACGCAACTGGAGTTCCTCGACTCGACCGGGCTCGGAGCGTTGATCGGCGCGCATCGTCGCGCGAGCGAACACGACGGTTCCCTGCGGCTGATCGTTAGCGATGGACCGATTGCTCGCTTGCTCAACATTACGGGACTGATCCGCGTGCTGTCGGTCTATCACACGCTCGAAGACGCCAAGAACGATCAATCCCGCGTCGTCGCGACGATCTAGTCGCCGTACGCTTCGTCGAGAAGCTCGACCACGTGTGCGACGCGCACTTTAGCGCCGGCATCCCGTAACCCCGCCGATACCTGAAGCGCGCAGCCCGGATTTGCCGTGGCGACGACCGTTGCGCCGGTGCGCGTGACGTTCTCGATCTTACGATCGCGTAACCGCCGGGACATCGCCGGCTGCGTGAGATTATAGATTCCCGCGCTGCCGCAGCAGACCGCGCTTTCCGCCATTTCCACCAAACGCAGGCCGGGGATCTTCGCGAGCAGCCGTCGCGGCGCCGCGGTAACGCGCTGTGCGTGCGCCAGATGACACGGCTCTTGGTAGGTGACCTCGGCGAGGTTGCCTCGTAGCGGCGGCGTGAGGTCCATCGCATCGAGCACTTCGGTAACGTCGCGCACGCGCTGCGAGAAACGTCGAGCGCGTTGCGCCCACTCCGGATCGCCGGCGAAAAGCTCGCCGTACTCTTTGAGCGCGCTGCCGCAGCCCGCCGCGTTGACGACGTAGACGTCGGCGCCGCTGCGTTCGAACGCCGCGATGTTGCGCTTGGCGAGCTCGCGTCCGAGCGGCATCTCGCCGGCGTGAACGGCGATCGCGCCGCAACATCCCTGATCCGACGGAACGGTCACGGACATTTTCGCACGCACCAGAAGTCGAACCGAGGCCTCGTGCACGCGGGCGAACGCGACTTGCGCGATGCATCCCGCGTGCAAAAACGCAACGCCTTCCGGAGTCTTGGCTTCGTAGCGTTGATTGCTCGGAACGAAGTAGCGGTCCTCGATGCGCGGCGCGAGTTTCGCGGCGTCGCCAAGTCCGAAGAGTCCCGCCAGCCCGGTCAAATGCGTGCGCTGCGCAAAGCGCAGCAGCGACGCAGCCCCGCGCAAGACGTCGAGCCGTCGAAAGAGCGTATTGAGCAGCAGCGCGCGCATCCGGCGCGTGCGAGCCGGCAGCTGGGGTTCGCGCGCCTTTTGGATTTGCGTGCGCGCCGTTTCCACGAGCTGCCCGTAGCGTACGCCGGAGGGACAGACCGCTTCGCAGGCGCGGCAATCCAAGCACTGCTCCATTTGCTCGACGAAGCCGGGGCTGAGCAGATCGATGCGGCCCTCGGCGACGCTTTTGATCAAACTAATGCGGCCGCGCGGTCCCGACGTCTCGACGTAGGTTTCGAGATACGTCGGACAGGTCGGCAAACAGAAGCCGCAGCGAATGCATTGGTTGAAGATCGATGCGTCCGGCTGGTCTTCGCCGCTGAATCCGCGAGCCGCGATCACACCGGTGCCGCTTTGCGCGCGACGCCTTCCTCGACGGCCGCGGCGGCGACCGCTTTGCCCACGGCGTCGCACACGCGCGGATCGAAGATGCTCGGAATGATGTACTCGGCGCACCGCTCTTCGTCGCCGACCGTACCCGCGATGGCAAACGCGGCGGCGCGCTTCATCCGCTCGGTAATGCGACGGGCGCGAACGTCGAGCGCGCCGCGGAAGATGCCGGGGAACGCGAGCAGATTGTTGACTTGATTGGGAAAGTCCGATCGTCCGGTGGCAACGACCGCAGCGTAGGGTGCGACCAAATCCGGCATGATCTCCGGAATGGGATTGGCCATGGCAAAGATGATTGGATCCCGCGCCATGCGCGCGACGTCTTCGGGCTGCAGAATCCCCGGTGCGGAAACGCCGATGAACACGTCGACGCCGGGCAGCACGTCGCGCAGCGAACCGCGGCGATTTTCGCGATTGCAATGCTCGACGAGCCACTGCTTGTAGGGACTATCGTAGCGGCCTTCGCGCGTCAGCGCGCCGCTGCGATCGACCGGCACGACGTCGCGAACGCCTGCGTCGAGCAGCATCTTGATCGTCGCCGTTCCGGCCGCACCGCTGCCCGAGATGACCACCTGCAGCTCTTCGAGCGGTTTTCCGACGACCTTGGCGGCGTTGATCAGCGCAGCGAGAATGACGACGGCCGTCCCGTGCTGGTCGTCGTGCATCACGGGAATGTCGAGCGCCTCGATCAGGCGCTCTTCGATTTCGAAGCAGCGTGGGGCGCTGATGTCTTCCAGATTGATGCCGCCGAAGACGGGGGCGATGCGCACGACGGTCTCGACGATTTCGTCGACGTCCTTGGTGTCTAGGCAGATCGGAAACGCATCGATGTCGCCGAACTGGCGAAAGAGCATCGCTTTGCCTTCCATGACCGGAAGCGCGCCGAGCGGGCCGATGTCGCCCAAGCCGAGCACGGCGCTGCCGTCGGTGACGACGGCGACCGTGTTGCGCTTGATGGTCAACTGGAAGGCTTTACCGGGATCCGCTGCGATCGCCATCGAGACGCGCGCGACGCCCGGCGTGTAGACGGTCGAGAGATCTTGCCGGTTCTTCACCGGAATCTTCGGTGCGACGCGAATCTTCCCGCCGAGGTGCGCGAGAAACGTTGCGTCCGACGCGCTGACGATGCGCGCGCCGTCGAGCGCCTCGATCGCCGCGCGAACGGCGTCGGCGACCACATCGGAGGGAACGCTGATCGTGACGTCGCGCACGACGCGCTCTTTCGTCGCGGTGTGCATGTCGAGCGCGCTGATCGTTCCTCCGGCGTCGTGAATCGCGTTGGTGAGAACGCCGAAGCTGCCGGGATTGTTGGCCATCTCGATACGCATGATGAGCGAGAAACTGATCGGCGAGTGCGGCACTGAGGTGTACTCCCTATACTGCCCGGATTGGCCGGTAATGCGGTTCCCACATGGCGTTGCGAACAGCCGCTTCAACGTCCTGCGGATTGGCACGAGCGAGCCCCTCGCGCAGCGCTTGCTCCGCTACGGCAATCGCGACGCGAACGGAAACCTCGCGAACGTCGGAGATCGGCGGCAGAATCGACGCGCCGAGGTCCCACGGATTGACCATATCCGCGATGGCCTGCGCGGCGGCCATGAACATGCCGTCGCTGATGAGGCGGGCGCGTACGGCGATCGTCCCCAGACCCAGCCCGGGGAAGAGCATTGCGTTGTTGGATTGCGCGATCGCGTAGGTCACGCCGTTGTAAATGACGGGCGCGAACGGGCTGCCGGTGGCGATGAGCGCCTTGCCCTCGGTCCACGCGATAACGTCGGCCGGCTGCGCTTCGGCCAGCGCCGTCGGATTCGACAGCGGAAGAATCACGGGACGCGGCGCGTGTTTGGCCATCTCGCGAATCACGGATTCGGTAAACGCGCCCGTCACGCCGGACGATCCGATGAGAATCGTCGGCTTGACTTGGCGGACGACCTCGTCCAGCGCGATGCCGCGATCGCCGTCGCGCTGCCAGTGACCGCAGTCGCTTGCCGGGCGAGCATAGGGCCGCTGGAAATCGTGCACGCCGTTCATCGATTCGACGAGCAAACCGTTGCGATCGACGCACCAGAAGCGGCGCGCGGCTTCGTGCGGCGAGAGTCCGTCGCTCGTCATCGCGTTGACCAGCAAGTCGGCGATGCCGCATCCGGCCGTGCCCGCGCCGAAGACGACGAACGTCTGGTCGCGCAACCGTCCGCGCGTGACTTTCAACGCGCTCGTCACCGCGGCGAGCACCGTGCCCGCCGTGCCTTGAATGTCGTCGTTGAACGTGCAGATCGACGACCGGTAGCGGTCGAGAATCCACCGAGCGTTGGCGGCGCCGAGATCTTCCCAATGCAGCAGCGCGTTGGGATATAAACGCAGAACCGTCGAGATGTACTTGTCGATGAACGCGCGGTAGGCGTCGCCCCGCACGCGAGGATGACGGTAACCGAGATAGAGCGGATCGTCGAGCAGCGATTGACGATCGGTACCGACGTCGAGTACCACCGGGATCGCGCTCTGCGGATCGATTCCGCCCGCGGCGGTGTAGACGGACAGCTTGCCGACGCAGATGTCGATGCCGCCGACTCCCCAATCGCCGATCCCTAAAATCGCTTCCGCATCGGTTGCCACGACGAGATCGATCGTCGCCTCGCCGCCTGGGTCGGCGTTGTGAAACGCCTGCTCGATCTCTTCCTGACGGTCGATCGAGAGAAAAATGCCGTGCGGCCGGCGGAACTGGCGGCTGTACTGCTGGATCGCCAGTCCAACCGTCGGCGTATAAATGACCGGCAGCATTTCCGTCATGTGCGACGCGACGATATGAAAGAAGAGCGTCTCGTTGCGATCGCGGACGCCGGTAAGGAAACGGTACCGCCCGAGGTCGTCGAGTTTTTCGAGAATTTCGTACGCCCGCGCCGCCTGTTGCTCGATGGAGAGAATTGCCGGCGGCAGAAGACCCACCAAGCCGAGCGCCTGGCGCTCGTCCTCGGGGAAGGCCGTTCCCTTGTTGATCTCCGGCGTGCGCAA
The DNA here is from genome assembly GCA_036488875.1 of Candidatus Baltobacteraceae bacterium. Lineage (NCBI taxonomy): Bacteria > Bacillati > Vulcanimicrobiota > Vulcanimicrobiia > Vulcanimicrobiales > Vulcanimicrobiaceae > Vulcanimicrobiaceae bacterium. The sequence continues at coordinate 145,401 of DASXGW010000002.1, forward strand.
CACGTCGAATCCGCGAGCGGAGACTTCGAACGAGCCGTCGTCCGCGACGTGGAAAAACTTGGTGTGGCGACGAGCCAGATCCATAGCTATCGCAGCTTTCGGCGACGCTCAGACGTTTCCGGTAGACTAGCAGGCGGGCATGGACGTACGTTCTCAGGCGCGAACATGCACCCTTTGCACTTCCAGGAGGTCCCTCCTTGGCTCCCGTAGCGACCGCGTACCAACTGACGACCGAAGAGAAACTCAAGCATTTCATCGTCGAAGTGCTCGAGCGCTCCGGCGTCGCCCGAGCCCACGCCGAAGTGGTGGCCGACGTTTTATCCGCTGCCGACTTGCGCGGAATCGAATCGCACGGCGTTGCGCGCTTGGAATCGTATTACGTGGGGCGCATCCGCAGCGGCAATCTCAAGCCGCGCCCGAACTACACGATCGTTCGGGAATCGCCGACGTCGATCGTCTACGATGCCGACAACGGCCTGGGACATCCGGTTGCGAAGATGGCGATGGAAGCCGTGATCGCCAAAGCTCGCGAGTTCGGCGCGGCGTTCGGTGCGGTCCGCAACTCCAATCATTACGGCATCGCCGGCTACTACGCGATGATGGCGCTCGAACACGACATGATCGGCATGTCGTCGACGAACTCCGTGAAGTACGCGGCTGCAACGTTCGGTCGCGAGGTTGTTTTGGGAACCAATCCGTTTGCGTTCGCGATCCCGGCCGGCAATGAGCCGGCTTTCGTTTTGGATTTCGCGACGACGACGGTACCCAAAGGCAAGCTCGAAGTCATGAAGCGCAAGCAGAAGAAGCTCGAGCCCGGCTGGGCGATCGATGCCGACGGCAACATGACCTACGATCCCGACGAAGCGCTGCGCGGCGCGCTGCTGCCATTGGGCGGTTTCGGCACCGAGGGTGGCGGTCACAAGGGTTTTGGCATGGGACTGCTCGCCGACATTCTCTGCGGTGTGCTCTCGGGCGGATGCTTCGGGCCGACCTTGCCGTTTGCCCACGAAACGCAGGAAGGCGCGATCTCGCACTGGTTCGGCGCGTTTCGCGTCGACGGGTTCCGCGACGTCGACGAGTTCAAGGCCGATATGGACGCCGAGCTGCGCTATTTTAAGGAAAGCTCGGCCGCACGCGGCGCCCAACGCATCATGGTTGCCGGCGAACCGGAGATCCTCAAGGCCGCCTATCACCGCCAGTACGGCGTCCCGGTGCACGCCAAAGTCTGGGACGGCCTGCAGCGCCTTGCGAGCGAGCTGGACATCCCGTTCGATATTGGGCGCTAGCGTCTAAACGGCTTTTATCGCGGCTTCCGCGGGGATGAGCCCCAGCTCGATGCACGCCTCGCGCTCTTTGCGCAGCTCGTCGAGCGTGCCCGCAATCATCTTGCGGGCGTGCTCGTTAATCTCGAGACCTTCGACGATCTTCGATACGCCGTTTTCGGTCCGCGACGGAAACGAGAAGATCAGTCCCGGATCGATGCCGTACTCGCCGGTCGAGCAGCGGCCGACCGAGTAGTACTCGTTGGGCGGCGTGTCGTGCGTCAGCCGGTAAACGCCGGTGACGGTCGCGTGAGCGGCCGATGCCGCCGACGATGCGAGCCGCGCTTGGATCACTTGCGTGCCGCGATTTTGCACCGTCGAAATGAACTTGCCGTGCAGCCACTCGTCGTCGTTGATGACTTCGCGCGCCGGCCGGCCGCCGATCTTTGCGTGGTGAAAATCGGGGAACTGCGTCGCGGAATGATTGCCCCAGACGACCACCTGCGAGACTTCGCTGACGTCGACGCCGGCTTTCTTCGCCAGTTGCGTACGCGCGCGCAGCTCGTCGAGCGTGGTCATCGCAAAGAAACGATCTTTGGGAACGCTCGGCGCGTTGTTCATCGCGATCAAACAGTTGGTGTTCGCCGGATTGCCGACCACGAACACGCGCACGTCGTCGGCGGCGTTGGCTTCGATCGCACGCCCTTGCTCGGTGAAGATCTTGCCGTTGATGCGCAGCAGATCGGAGCGCTGCATGTCGCCTTTACGGGGAACCGCGCCGACGAGAATCGCCCAATCGACGTCGCGCATCATCGCCTCGGGGTTGGAGCCGTATTGGACGTTCTTGAGCAGCGGAAACGCACCGTCTTCGAGCTCCATGAGCGTACCGCGCAGCGTTCCGAGCGCCTGTTCGATCTCGAGCAGGTGCAGCTCGAGCTCCGTTTGCGGACCGAACATTTCGCCGTTGGCAACCCGGAATATCAGTTGATATCCGATCTGCCCGGCGGCTCCGGTGACCGCCACCTTGATGCGTTTTTTCACACGACCTCCCACGAAGCGCCCCACTTGGTGGGGTTGTGTTAATCCTCACCGGGGGTTCACCCGAGGCCCAGGAATTCCGTCCGGGCCACCCGATAACCCCTGTATGAGCGGTCATCAGGGCGGGCCGGAACTCGACCTCGTCCATGTCAGCGTCGCGTCGGCCGTGGGTGCGTACACGGTGGGAAACTCGTCGTTTTTCCGCTACATCGTGCGCGTGGCCGAGCTGGGGCTGCCGCTTTCGCGGGCGGATCAGGAAGCGGCCGACATCTTGGCCGCTATTCCTCACGCGTTCGACGCCGAAGAAGAAGTGGCGATGCAGTCGGGCCGCGGCTGGCGCGTCGTTCCGGCGCGCGGCGACCTCGATTGGCCGGTCTTGGAGGCGACGCCCGAACGCCTGCACAGCGCTTTCGAGCGCGCACGACACCTTCTGTGGACGCACGCCGCACAGTTTCGCGTGAGCGCCGGCGAGATAACCGCCATCGAAGACGAACTCGATGCGGTCTACGGCGTGCTGATGCGAGCGCAGGCCGCGGGCCTCGCAGTCAACGTCTCCTACGTCGCCTAGTTGATCGTCGCTACGCTGCCGCTGCGCGGCGCCGGCGGCGAACCGATTTCCTTCGCGCGCACCATTTACTCGCACGGCTGCGCCGAACTGCCTCCGGCCTCGATCCAAACCGAACCGCTGCGCTATCGCCGCACCTTGCGCGTGGACGGGCGTATTCTCGAGATCGTTCTTCGGGAACGTGAAGGCGACGTCGTCGTGGAGAGCGACGCGCGTTTAGGGCGCCGCGCCGCCGCAGAAGTCGAACGAGTCGTCGCGCGCATGTTTCGGCTGGACGACGATCTCTCGGCATTTTACGCACTGGTGGCCGGCGACGAACGATTACAGTGGGCCGCAAGCGGTGCCGGACGAATGTTGGCCAGCCCGACCGTCTTCGAAGACGTCGTGAAAACGATCTGCACGACCAACTGCACGTGGTCGGCAACGATCCGCATGACGCGCGCCCTTGCCGAGTTGGGGGAAGGCGCGTTTCCGGAGCCGGCGCTGCTCGCGCGCACGCAGAGCCGCTGGTACACGAACGTTGCGAAGATGGGATATCGCGGACCCTACGTCAAGCAGATCGCGGCCGACGTCGCGGGCGGACGTCTCGATCTCGAAGGCCTGGTCGCTCGCGGTGCCCATTCCGACGACGACGTCGAAGCGGCGCTCCTGGAGCTGCCGGGGATTGGGCCGTACGCCGCCGCGCACGTCATGCAGATCGTGGGACGGCACCGAAATCTGGTCCTCGATTCGTGGACGCGTCCGACCTATGTGCGGCTGGCACAACGGCGCAGTGCGTCGGACACAACGATTCGTCGCGCGTTCGCGCGGTACGGCGATTACGCCGGTCTGGCGTTCTGGCTCTTCCTCACGCGCGGTTGGGTCGAAGGGCCTCAATAGTCTTAAGTTGTCTTAAAGGGCGGGGCAGCCTGTCTGGCGATAACTCCTCTGGAAGAGAAGGAGAACCCGGAAAGATGCGATTTTTGAAATCGATCCCCGCGTTGCTTTTGGCCGTCTCGCTATTGCCTTTGCAGACGAACGCCGGTACGACCGGCGGCATCGTCGGTCGCGTCGTCGATTCGGCGACGCAGGCACCCCTGGCAGGCGTCACCGTGATCGCCAACGCGCCGACGCAAACGGCGACGTCGGTAACGGACGCGAGCGGCACGTACCGGTTTCTCTCGCTCGGACCCGACGCGTACACGCTGACGTTTAGTAAGGACGGGTACGATCCGGTGTCGCAGCCGGGTCTGTCGGTGTTTGCCGACCAGGTCCAAACCGTCAATATCACGTTGGTGAAAACCCTCAAAACGATCGCGCGCGTCACGTCGCAAGCCGCCGCGAATCTCGTGAAGTCGGGTCAAGTCAGCGACGTGTACTCGGTCAACGCCGCCGGTCAAGCCGCGGCGCAGGGCCTCACCGGCTCGGGCAGTTTAAACAACGCTTACGGTGCGATCGCATCGGTACCCGGCGTGTACTTGAGCCAAGGCGAGTCGGGCTGGTGGCAAGAGCTGCACATTCGCGGCGGCGACATCGATCAAGTCGGATTCGAACTCGACGGTATTCCGGTCAACCGCGTGTACGACAACGCACCCGAAACGATGCTATCGAGCCTGGGCAGCCAAGAAGTGCAAGTCTACACCGGCGGCGTTCCCGCCGGCTCCGACGCGCAGGGCATTTCGGGTTACGTCAATCAAGTCCTTAAGACCGGAACGTATCCGGGATATGCGACCGCTATGCTCAGTGCGGGCTATCCGGCGTTCTACCATCAAGCGTCGGTTGAGGTCGGCGGCTCGACGCCCGATCGCAATTTCAGCTATTACGCCGGTTTCGGCGGAAGCAACCAAAGCTTCAACTACATCGACGACAACAACGGCGCGAGCATCCCAAATACGTTTTTCTATCCCGTCAGCTTCGTGCCGGGGTGGAACTGTCATCAGACAGCGTGCAACATTCAGAAGTATACGAACGGCCTCGTGTACACGGGCGCTCCGTCGCCGCTGCTGGCCACGAGCGGGCTGGGGTACAGCCTCGTCAACCAACAGCTCCGCGATAACATCATCAACCTGCATTTCCACATCCAGAAGAAGAACGGCGGGCCGCCCGACGACGTTCAGTTGTTCTGGATGACCAGTGAAAACCACAACGACTACTTCAGCTCGACGGACGACTTCGGCGCCAACGTCGTCGACGCGATCTACGGTCCGATGTACTGGGACGATACCTACGGCTACAACGGCGCGCCGATGCAGCCGTATAACTCCGCCAACCGGTTCGAGTATTTCTTCCCGCAGAGCCAGCAGCACGCGTTCCAGTCGCTGCTGCCGACGTCGCTGCGCGACCCCAACGAGAACGGGGTGTCGGTTTCAAAGCTGCAATACCAGCACGTCTTTTCGCCTAGTGAGTTCCTGCGAGTCTACGGATACTCGCTCTATTCGACGTGGAACATCAACGGGTACAACGCGACGGCCCAACCGTACTACGGCTGGGAGCTGCCGTACTTCTTGCCCGACCACGTCTACGGCTTCAATCTCAGCTACGAAAACCAGATCAGCTCGCAGCACCTGCTTACCGCCAGCGGATCGTATACGTACTCGAATCCGTCGCGCTACGACGTCACGTACTACCCGTCGGGTTGGCCGGTGACGAATTTAGTCGGAAAGAACAACGACTGCTACGATCCGTCGTCGGGTGCTCAGATCGGGTGTTACGCCGGATTATCGATCCACTCCGGGAGCAATCCCTACACCGATTCCAGCGGTACGACGACGAATCCAACCCCGACGTTGGGCTACAACTGTCAAACGAATCCAGGGACGCCGGCCTGCGCCGCGGGCGCGCAATGGCTGGTGACGGACACGTCGTTTCACGGCGCGCTCAACCAGGTGCGTACGGCGTTCTCCGGCTATTCCATCGGCGATCAGTGGCGTCCGGGAGACAAGTGGAACGTCAACCTCGGTTTGCGTTTGGAAGACTTCCAGTTCATGTTCGGCGACACGCAGCTCAACGATCCAGCGCGTCAGTTCTGGTTCACGAAATATAACCAAGAGTTCTGCTTCGCGCCGAACGTCAATAACAACAAACCGATTCTGCGCAACAATAACGGTTTGGGACTCTGCCCGACCGGTACGAATCCGCTCGCCGTTCAGCCTCAAGATCCGGCAAATACGAGCACCTCGATTTATGGTCCGCTCGTTAACGCAGACGGCGGGCAGTATACCGCGGCGCGGTTCGAGCCGCGTATGGGCCTGACGTACACCGTCGATCCGCTCAGCGTGCTTCGCGCGTCGTTCGGCATCTACGCGCGGCCGCCGAACTCGTCGTGGGTGCAATACAATACGCTCGAGCAGAATCTGCCGGCGTATCTCGGCAGCCATTTCTACGGCTTCGGCTTCAACTCGCCCAACCACATCATCAGGCCCGACACGTCGTACAACTACGACATGTCGTGGGAGCACCGGTTCAAGAACTCGCAGTGGAGCTTTAAGATCAGCCCGTTCTATCGCAGCACGCGCGATCAGCTCCAGAACTTCTTTATCGATCCGCAAGGCGGCCTGGAGTCGGGTCTCAACGTCGGTCAGCAAGTGACCGACGGCGTCGAAGCGGCGGTACAAGTCGGCGACTTCTCCCGCGACGGTTTGAGCGGACAGCTGGCGTTCACGTTCACGCACAGTCAAATTCGCTATGAGAACTTCAGCAACAGCACGCAGAACGTCATCAATCAGCTCAACAACTACATTCAGCAATATAACGCGTACACAGGCGCGTGCGCTCCGGGCGGCAAGTTTTACGGAAAATCGCAGTATGGACAGGCGTTGTGCGGGGCCACCGTTAGCGGGGCGGCTTCATCGCCGTGCTACTCCACCTCGCTGACTTCGGGCTACGGGCCCGGAGCGGCGTGCACGGCTGCCGGCGTCGTGAAGAACCCGTACTACGGTCAAGCGGGACAAAATCTGTTCAACCCGACGGCGTGGTACACGACCTACGACATCATCCCCGGTCCGGTTTCAGCGGAGAACGGTTACGCGGTACCCTACGTCACGTCGATGATCCTCAACTACAAGCACCAGAAGTTCACGATTACGAACTCCTATAGCTTCTCGTCCGGCTCGACGTACGGCGGCCCCGCAGCGTGGCCTGGATACGCGCCCGACTCCTGCAACCAGCCGCACAGCAAGTGGATTGCCGCACACGGTCAGGCTGCCGATCCGGCGGCGTGCACCGGACTGCTGTTCATTCCGGACTCCTTCAGCGGCGTCTTCGACAACCTCGGATCGTTTAGCGAGCCGTGGCGGTTGCAGATGGGCATCGCGCTGCAGTACGACGTGAGCCCGAAGGTCACGGCGCGACTGAACTTCACGAACATCCTGGACGTCTGCGGCCAACGCGGCTATAAGTGGGACAACCCCAACGTCTGCGTGTACTCGGCACCGCCGACCGGTTTCTTCTATCCGGCCGGCAACTGGTATCCGAACCACGCGTCGGCCGTGCCGCCGCCGCAGATGCAATACCCGTACGACTTTTTTTTCAACGGAGCGAATACGGGCTTCTTGGGCGTAACGCAACCGCTCCAGATCACGGGATCGCTTCAGATCAAACTCTGATGCGAGTTTTAGCACCAACTACTTACTAATAGGTAGCCGAGGCTAGACAATCCTTATCTCCCATTAAGGGAGGACCCGCCGGTCCAGGGCGGATCGGGCGCGGCTGTGTTGCGCGATTCCGTGGCGGCCCATTGGGACGCGTGGGTGTCGGGCGCGCCTGGCATGTGGCTATAAAGGGGGCTGGAGAAGGTGCATGTTCGGGCTTTAGTTTTAGTTTTAGTTTTTGTTTTCATGCTAAGCGTCGCAAATACTGAGGCCTGCGGCTCGCCTAAGATCGCCGCCGGAACAATACCGGCCGTAAAATGTATCTATAAGTTAATGAAGTCAGCCCCAAGTTTCCAATCCATTGGCGTGTACGCAATTGATGGTTATGAGTCTGCAATCGAATACACGTTCCGAGGTAGGAATGGTACAGCGACTTCCGACCTCGTCCTTTTTGATCATGGAGGAGGCAGATCGATTTGGTACATTCCAGTCTTCCATGAGAGTACCGAATCGTCAAACCTCGATGATAAACTCATAGAAAAACTGAATCTGAATTCACATTGCCCCGTTTCCCCGGGGTTCGTGGATGCATCGCGCACGCCGAAACCGCGCGAGGCTTGGCACCGAGTAAACTGGCCATAGGCATGCTGCGCACCGATGATGGCTCAGCTGGGCTGCTACTGACGGCCAGTCCCCGGAGCGGTCGCATCGGAATTGACGAGTGACGTGAGGACGTGGTCGCGCCACCCGCCTGCGATATAGAGATAGTCGCGAGCGACACCCTCGACCGTAAATCCCAAGCGTCGCAGTAGCGCGGCGCTGCGCTGATTGTGCGGCATATACGCGGCCATGATGCGGTGCAGGTTCAACACGTCGAAAGCGAACTCGATGCCGGCGGTCGCGGCTTCGGTCATGTAACCTTGACCTTGCATCCGGCGATCGAGCTTATAACCCATAGTGCACGCTTCGAAGACGCCGTGAATGACGTTGGTGAGATTGAGCCATCCGAGTATTGGGCTGTCGGCATCCGGCGACGCGGGGAAGATGGCGAAGGAGAAGCCGGTGCCCGAACGCGCGTGGCTAACAGCACGTTCGCGATACGCGCGTAAGCCCTGGACGTCGCTGGACGTCGAAACGAGGATGGGCTCCCAGGGAGCCAAAAACTCGGCGTTCTCGGCGTTAAATCGCGCGCAGCGCTTCGCGTCGTCGGGTCCGGCGATTTGCAGCGTCAGCCGGCTGGTTTTAAGAACCGGCAGTTCACCGACGACGTCGTACTGCATGGAGAAGGTGTTTACGCCGGACGCTGAGGTTCCTTGAGCTGCGTGAGCAGGCGCGCGAGCTGCGGTTGATCGGGATTGATGACTTTCGCGCGATACGCGTACTCGGCCGCGTGCTTAATGTCTCCCGCCTCGTAGGCGGATTCAGCCAGCCGCTCCAGCACGACGGCGAAGCGATTTTCGAGCGCAGTCGTCTGCGAGGCAAACCACGGTTCGGGCGGATCGTCCTCGAGCAGGCGCCCGGCGTAGATCTTTTCGGCCGCTTCGTAGTGGTTCGCGGCATCGGCGAGATCGCCACGTTCGTACGACGAGTCGCCGGCCATCGAGTACGCGGTAAAGCGGCCGACGTCGGTAACGACGTTGGAGAGATCGACGACGACGGCATTATCGGCAGCACGGAAATAGCGCTCGACGCGCGCGTAGCCGACCGCGCCCGCGAGCGCCTTACGGATGTTGCTGCACGCGGTGCGCACGCTTTGCATCGCGAGCTGGCGATTCGTTCCGGGCCAAAAGAGCGTTGCGAGCTCCTGACGCGTCGCCGTCGCGCCGGGCCGCAGCAGAAGATACTTGACGATTTGCTGGTCGCGGCGGCGCACCCACTCGACGTTGCGGCCCGCGATGGCGACGCTGAAGCGTCCCAGCATCCGCACGACCATCGGCACCGACGTATCGACGCCCTTCGTCGGGACGGCCCGCGCCTGTTGCACGGCTCGCAGCGGACGTACGCCGCTCCCGTCGTTAATCACGAACAGCCCTTGGGCTTCGAGGCGGCGTAGGGCGTCGGGATCGTTGATCCCGATGCCGTTGATGAGGCTCATGACGAGTGCGCGGTCGCGATCGTCGGCCCGCTGCGCGTCGGCGGTCACGAAGTCGAGAAAGACCTCGCCGTAGGCATTGCGCCAGTGGTCGTAGGCGTCGTGCAATGAGCGCTCGTCCTCGACCGCGGCGCGGATGGCACCGCTGACGACGATCGCCCAACCGTCGCTCTCTTCGAGTAGGCGCGCGACGTCGGCATGGCTCGACGAGACGCCGCAGGCGTCGGCAAAGAAGCCGACCTCGTTACGATCGAAGGCGAGGCGGCGGGCGTCGCACAGCGCGCCCGTCCCCTGGGCCACCCACTTGCTGGCCTGGACGACGTCGCGCGAACGGGAGCCATAGATCAGCGACACGCCTTCGGGGACGTTCTCAACCAGCTTGAGGAGCATTTCGATGGTCTCGGGGGCGCCGCTACCGACGTCGTCGATTACGAAATCGAACGGCTTGGCCGCGGCGATCTGGCGGAGCGCCACCAGCAGCTCGATGTACGTCGTGGGCGGCTTGCGTAAACCGAGGCCGGCGCCGGCGGCGGCAAAGAATGTCTCCGGCGTCGCGTTGGGATCGAGCGCGCAGTACGCGCCCGGCTTTTCGCTGTTTTCGAGATATTGCAACAGCAAGGTGGTTTTGCCCATGCCCGCGGGCGCGACGATCATGCGCAGCGGCAATCCGTCCTGCGTCGAGATCCAGCGCTCTAAACGGGCGCGGCGCAGCGTCTTCGGAGCCAGCCGAGCTGAAGCGGGGGCGAGTAGCATCATCGCGTCCTTTCATGGCCGCGCGGTCCGGCGCCCTGCGGGGGCAAGTAAAGGAATCATTCGCTCTTCTGGCTAATTAGCACAAACAAACATTTGCGCTACTATAACCCGGATTGGAGAAGGCGTGAAAAAGCGTGGAAATTCGAGTAAACGCAGTGCCGAAACGGGCAAAACCGATGGCCGCTTCCGCGACTCCACGCCCATCGATCCAACCGTCGCGGACTTCGCGGTGCACGTCGCCATGGAACTGCGGCGCGCCCCGCGGACGGTTCACGAGTACTCGCGCGACGTCGAGATTTTCGGCGCATTCCTGAGCGGACGCGACGCCGCCGACGAGGACGGCGAGCCGTTTCGCGGACCGTTCGGCAGCGTCTTTGCGAAGGCCGACGCATCCTCGCTGCGGCGGTTTATCATCGAGCTGACCCGCCAGCGGTACAGCGCCGCCGGCATCCGCCGCAAGTTGGCCGTCCTGCGGGGCTTTTTCGGGTTCCTCAAACGCGAGGGCAAACGCGGCGACAACCCGGCCTTGGAGATCGCGAACATCAAGCTACCGCAGCGCCTTCCTAAGGCGCTCGACGTCTCGGAAGTCCTGCGGCTGATCGCGACGCGCCCGCCAGCCGGCGAGCCCGAGGAGCGCTGGCGTCGCGACGTGGCGATTCTCGAGCTGCTCTACGCCAGCGGCATCCGGCGCGCCGAGCTCGTGAGCATCAACGTCGCGGACGTGAGCTTCGAGGATCGGACGATCCGCGTCATCGGCAAGGGCAACAAAGAGCGGATCGTCTTTTTCAACGAGGCGACGGAACGGGCGCTCCAGGCGTACCTTGCGGTGCGTCCCCGATGTGCCGACGGCGCGCTCTTCGTCAGCCGCCAGAACCGGCGTCTGAGCTACCAGCAAGCCGGCAAGGTCTTCGCGACCTACGTGAAGCTGAGCGGCCTGGAAGGCAAGATCACGCCGCACACGATGCGCCATTCGGTGGCGACGCATCTGCATAAGGACGGCGTCGATCTGATGACGATCAAGGACTTTCTGGGGCACGAAAGCATCCAGACCACGCAGATCTACGCCAAAATGACGCTCGAACACGTCCGTAAGGCGTACCGGGAGCACCATCCGCGCGACCGCGCCGGGAAAGACCGTTCGTAGTCCTTCACGAAGGGGCACTCGTGGGCTCCGAAGTGCAATCTGCGCACCCGAATCGGCCGCCCTGGTTTTGGCTGCCGGTCCTCGGTCTCGTAGCGTTGTTGGTGTCGTTTATGATTGCCAACAATGCGCGTTCGCGCGTCTCGCAAAACGATCGAGAGTTTCGCTCGGCTCAGGAAGTGCGTTTGCACGAAATCGAAACGCACATCGACGACTACTTCGGCAAAGCCATCCAACTCGTCGAAACGGGCGCCCAGACCCTAGGGCCCGTCGTCGACGATTCGGCGCGAGTGCGACAACTCGTCCAGGAGCTCTTCCGCTCGCGCAGCACTCACCAGATTTACGGCGTCGGTGCCTATTACGCGCCCGGCGCTTTTTCAACGGCGAATCCCGACGGTCTGTTTTCGATCTACTATTCGGCGGCGCGCAACGGCAACACCGTCGAGCATCTGCACGACCCCAACGTCGTTCCGCCCTATACGTCGTACGACTGGTACCGTCGCGCGGTGAGAACGCCCAGCGGGCCGCGTTTTTCGGGGCCCTATTGGGAGGGCGGGCGCGACTACATCAGCACCGTACAAGCGCTGCGGCGCGACGGGAAGGTCGTCGGCGTGATGGCGGTCGATGCGCTAACGCAGACCTTCCGCCAAGAGAACATGGCCAGTCTGCTCGGTCCGGGCGACATCGCGTGGATCGAGAGCAGCGAAGGCCACGACAAGGTACTGGTGACGACGGCACCCCTTCCGACCGATGGCGATTGGATCGGGAACACCATCCTGCTGCACTACACGCACGCCCACATTCACATTTGGAGCAATGCCGCAACCCTGCGGGCCGCCAACGAACGAATCATTACCGGAAGCTTCATCCTCGCCTTGGCGATCTGGTTTTTCGCCGGCATCCTGGGCGCGTCGCTGATGCAAATCTGGCGCTCGCGCCAGCGCGCCTTCGCACTCGAACAAGAACGCACGCGCTTGGAAAACGAAATCGCCGTCGGCAAGCGAGTCGAGTCGGAGTTGCGCAAGGCGGCCTTTACCGACGAGCTCAGCGGTCTCCCGAATCGCGCGGCGTTCATGGAAAGTACGTCGGAGGCGATCGCACGGGCGAAGAGCGGCGTGCGTTACGCCGTTTTCTTCATCGACCTCGACCGTTTCAACATGATCAACGAGACGCTCGGGCACCCGTTCGGCGACGAGCTGCTCAAGAGCATCGCCGCACGTCTGCACGACCAGCTCGCTCCACGCGGATCGGTTTCGCGCCTCGGCGGCGATGAGTTCCTCGTCCTCGCGCCGGTCGACGATTCCGAACTCGGCGCGTACGCACAGCGCATGCTGGAGATCGTGCACGAACCGATGCTGCTCGGAGGACGGCTGCTCTACAGCGGCGCCTCGATCGGCGTCGTGGCGGTCGACCCGCAGTATCAGCGTCCCGAGGAGCTCCTGCGCGACGCCGACATTGCCATGTACGAAGCCAAGAGCCGAGGTCGCGGCTGTTACGCCGTCTTCGATACCGCGATGCGGACGCGCGTTGCGGCGGAGTCGGATCTCGAGAACGATTTGCGCCGGGCGATCGAGCGCCACGAGTTCGTTCCCTACTACCAGCCGATCTTTAACGTGCGCACCGATGCCGTCAGCGGATTCGAGGCGTTGGCTCGCTGGCGACGGCCCGGAAGCGGCGTGGTGGGGGCGGCCGAGTTCATCGGCTACGCCGAGCGCCGCGGCTTAGTCGACGCGATCGACACGGCGCTGATGGAAGACGTCTGTCGCGACGGCGCGGCGATCTTCGAAGCATTCCCCGACGCAACCGTCTCCGTCAACGTTTCGGCCGTACACCTCACGGTGCCCGACTTCGCCGCGAGTATCGATTCGGCGCTGCACGCATATTCGATGCGGCCCGAACAGCTCAAGCTCGAAATCACCGAAACCGCCATCATGCGCAATCCCGATCAAGCGCGCGCGACGTTACGGTTATTGCAAGGCAACGGCGTGAAAATCGTGCTCGACGATTTCGGCGCCGGTCACTCGTCGCTGGCGTATTTGCACCGCTTGCCGATCGAAGGCGTCAAAATTGACCAATCCTTTATCATGCCGCTGGCGACGGATCAAAACGCCGTGGCGATCGTGCGCAGCATCGTCGCACTTGCTAAAACGCTCGATCTTTATACCGTCGCCGAAGGCGTCGAAACGGCCGAGCATCTCGAGATCGTGCGCCAGATCGGCGTCGATCACGCGCAGGGCTTCTTCTTCTCAGCGGCGGTGCCGCTAGGTTCTGTGGTATCGAGCGCGGCCCGCACGACGGCCTAGCGCGCGCAGGTCACGATCCAGGCGTTTAAGTTGAGGTGCTTGAGGATGGCCGTCTCGCGATAGCGCGCGTCGGATGGGCACGTCTTGCTCGAGAACCGGCGTCGCGTGAGATTATACTCAACGTCAACGACGAGCGCATTGCGATCGGTGTACCGCGCGAACTGCCGGCACCATCCTTGGGCGAAGCACTGCTCGACGACGGCGAAGTCGAAGACTTTGGACAGGTCGGCCACTTGGTTGTTGTCGCCCTTTTCGTCGACCGTCAGGCCAAGCGCGTGCGCTTGGTTTGCGACCCACGTGTCGTACGCAAGCTGCTGGGCGTAGGTGAGATGGAATCCCGTCTTGTTGACGTAGCCGTCCAGATTGTCGGGATCCATGCCGTCGAACCCTTTGCGCTTGCAGAGTTGGAAGCGTTTGGTCATGATCGGCTCGAGCGCCGTCGTATCGGCGATATTCAGCCAGCGCTCGCCCGGCCATCCGCCGTCAGGCTTTCCGAGATCAGCTCTCGGAAACTGCGACGCGTCGGGGCGCCATCGCTCCCAGGTGCCCACGTCGACGTAACAGACGGCGCGGCGACCTCGCGCGTGAATCGTCGCGACGTCGTGCGCCGTCGTGTCTTGGTAGTCAACGTCGTAGATCTCGGCCGGTACGGTGAGATCGAGCTTTCCGCCGTACTGTATTTGATACGTCGAGTCGGCGGCTGGAATCCACCGCGTGCTTCGCGCTGCGTCGGGGGCCGGCAAGGGCGTTGGAGCGGCCGGCGCCGAGCACCCGGCGAGCAGGCCGGCGAGCAGAAACGCGGCGGGGATGCGAGCGGTCATCGTGAACCATTCGCGCCGTGAGACGTTTGGCTCTCCTCCTTCTTCTTCTGGCGCCGGCGTGTTCGAATGCGACGCCGTACTCCACGACGGTGGGCGTTCTGCGTCCGGGTGCGACGATGACGATTCGGGTGGCAGACGCGACGTTGGCGGCCTATCAGCCGGCCACGGGCCAACCTCGCGACCGGTTCACGGTCTCAGCCACCGCGCGGGGGAACTCGCCGCCGGCTGCACCCAAGATACGGCCCGCGGGTAAAGGGATCGTCATCGACGCTCCGCAGCCGCTGCAATCGCTGCTCGTGCGCGTTCCGGACAGCGTCGCCTTGATCGTGGACAGCCGCCACGGCGACGTTAGCGTCACCGACGTCAAGGGCAGCGCGCGCATCGTTGCGGCGGAAGGCAGCGTGCGCGTCTTCATGCGCGACGGTTACGCGCAGGCCGCGACGCAACACGGAAACGTGTCGGTTGCAATGGGCGCGACGACGTGGCCCGGTACGCTCGCGTTCTCGGCGGTCAATGGCGACGTCGAAGTCTCCGTCGAGGAAACGTCCGCGTTTCACGTACACTTGCACACCGATAGCGGAACGCTATTTACGGACTTTAACCTGCGCGGAACGTCGAACGGCTCGTCGGAGACGATCGACGGTGCCGTCAACGGCGGCGGAGCTCAGCGTATCGACGTCGAGGTGACGCGCGGCTCGATTCGACTGTTACGCCTGCACGCCCAAGCGTGACTGCGCGAGCAACGCTTCCCGGGCTTTGATTAGGCGCACCATCGCGTCGTTGTAGGGCGTCGGCGTTCCGGTGCGCCGGCCGAACGCGACCACGGCGCCGTTGATGTGATCGATCTCGCTGGGATGTCCCGATTCGAGATCGTAAGCCATCGAGCTTTTGGCGTCGGCTCCGAGCGCGATGACCTCAGTAACGTATTGCCACGGGCTGACGAACGGCAAGTGAATCTTCAGCGCGGCGGCGACGTTGGCCACTTCTTCGGCTAGGGCTTCGGCGAGCTGCGCGGCGTTGGGGTCGCGCGGAATCGCGCCGGCGTCGCAATCGAGCAGCGCCGAGAGTGCGTTGATCGCGGCGTTGGCAACGAGCTTACCCCACAAATGCGGACGGATGTCGTACACGACCGACGCCCGCAATCCGCTGCGGGTGAGCAAATCGGAGACCGATCGCGCGGTCGTGCGAGCCGCCGACGTCGAACCGATGATGGTGTTGCCGTCGCCGGAACTGCGCACGCGACCCGGCGCGGTCGTGAGCGACGATTCGGTGGTGATTCCGAGGATGACCGGCACGGCGCCGCCGAGCGCGGTTTTGATCGCGTCTTCATTGCCGACGCCGTTTTGGAGAGAAACGATCGGCGTGACTGGGTTGAGCTCGCCTGCGAACGGGCGCAGCGCCCGCAGGGTATCGACGGCTTTGACGAAGAGAAAGAGCACGTGCGAGTTGTAGAGCTCGCGCGGGTGAGCGGCCACCGAGACCCGTCGCGGCAGCCCGTCGTTGACCGCGAGGCCGTCGCGGCCGATCGCTTCGCCCAGCGTGCGATTGCTGTCGAGAATCGTGACGTCGCAGCTGCCGGCGAGATGGTAGCCGAAGAGCGTTCCCATCGCACCCGCTCCGATGATTCCGATGCGCGGCCGGGCCTCTTCAATCACGTCAGAACTGGTATTGCAGGCCGGCCGTGTTACGGCGTGAGGCGTGCGTCATATCGCGCTGCCCGAAAAAGATCTCCGTACCCGGCGCGATCCGGAAGTTACCGTAGAGGTCGATCATCGGGTAGGTAAGATCGTACACGCGCGTTTCGAGCCCGAACCCGCGACTGGACGTGTAGCGCAGCAGCGCTCCCATTTGCGAATAGAGAACGCCTCCGCCGATCTGGAAGTTCCCTTTGGACTGCTGCAGGACCGCATTCCACGTCGTGTTGTTGCCGATCGAGTTGGCCCCGAACATCAAACTCGTCGGTGCGTGCGGCAGCACGACGACGTTGAGATCGCCGAGCGGGCCTTGGCTGTGCGTCATCACGGGATTGAGTCCGGGGTTTTGCTGCGGCGCCAGGCCGCTCAAACGCAGCTGGAGACTGAAGATGTTGTGCACGAGACCGCCGAGCTTGCCCGAAAGCTTGGCGCGCAGGGCGGGCGACATTCCCGGGTGCGCCGGCTGCGGCGGCGTGCCGTTCCCGCTCGGCAACGGATATGGCGTTGCGCCGGGGATCAACTGCGGCGCCGGCGTCGCACCTTCGTCGACGCCGTAGACGTTGCTGGTTCCGCCGAGCTCGCCCAGGAGCGAGTTGGCCTTCTGCAGCGTTGCGTCGAGGTTCGCAACCGTGTTGCGCATCTGCGCTTGCGTCTGCGGATCGCCCGTTACCGAGCGCAAGTCGTGCGTGAGCAGCGCGAGGTTCTGCGTCGTATCGGCAACGCTCCGCGTCGTCGCCAAGAGATTACTTTTCAGGCGAGGATCCGTCGCAAGACCCTGCAGCGCCGTCATCGACTTGTTGAGCGATGCCGCGGTCGCATCGAGGCGGTCGAGCATTTCGGTCAACTTCGGCGTGCTGTCGGTGGCGGCGCCGTTGAGCGTGCTCGAGAGTTCTTCGATGTTCGTGCTGGCGGCGACGAACTTGGCCATGAGCATCTGCACCGACGCGTTCGCGGTCGTCGTCAAATCGTTGGCGTGGTCCAAGGTCGACTGCAGGGTATTGAGCAGGCGCGGCGTGCGTTGTTCCAGCTCGCTCATCACCTGATCGAACTTCCGCATCTCGCCCTGACCGGCTTGCAAGAGATCCTGGACGCTCGCCGCGTTGCTTCCTACCGGCTGCTGATCGACCGGAAGCACTTGTCGCGCCAGCAGTTCCGTCGTCCGGCCCTTCGGCGGAACGATGATGAGGGCCGGCGAGCCGGCCAGCGGCGACTGAATCAAGAAGCGCGACTTGGCCGGGATGTCGATATCGTTGCGCACCGCCAGAATGACGTCGACGGTGTTATCGGGCAACAGCGAGATCGAGTCGACCGACCCGACGGTGACGCCGCTGAAGTAGACCAGCGCACCGGGCGTCAGCCCGGATGCCGACTCGAAGTGCACGCCGACGCGGTAGCCGGTGTGCCTCGTTCCGAAATCGGTGATCACGTAGAAGATTCCAAATAGCAGCAACAGTGCTACGATCGCGAAAGCGCCTACTTGTGCCTGGCGGGTCATCTTGTTCGCTATTACTCCTCGGTCTGTGGGGACCCTCGGTCTGCGTGCCCCTCGTGTCCTGGGAACCGCTCCGAATCGCGCCTCCGGCCGGAGCGCCTTTTCAAATCGGGATCGGCCCCTTTTCAGAGCCGGTTAGGAACTGCTGGACGATCGGATTGTTGCTGTTTTTGATGTTTTCGGCGGTGTCGTAGGCGATGATGGCCCCCTCGAAGAGCATCGCGACGTAGTCCGCCATCATAAAAATCGAATGTAGGTCGTGCGAAATGACCACCGCGGTGCCGTTGAGTTTCTTGCGCAGCTGAATGATCGTGTCGGTGATGAGGTGCGTCACGATCGGATCGAGACCGGTCGTCGGCTCGTCGTACAGGATGAGTTCGGGATGGGTGACGATGGCGCGAGCGAAGCCTGCCCGCTTGAGCATGCCGCCCGAAAGCTCGCTGGGAAAGAGATCGTACGTATTCTCGAGTCCGACGCTTTCGAGCGCGTCCATGACTTGTTTGCGAATCTCGGCCTCGCTGTCGCGGGTGTGCTCGCGCAGCGGCAGTGCGACGTTGTCACCGACCGTCAAGCTGTCCAGCAGTGCCGCGAACTGGAAGCTGAGGCTGATGCGCTGCCGAATTTCGATCAGTTGATCTTCACCCAACGCGACGATGTCGCGGTCGCCGACGTACACGTGCCCTTCGTTGGGCTTGAGCAATCCGTCGATAAGGCGAAGGATCGTCGATTTGCCGGCGCCGGAAAGTCCGACGATGCACGTGATCGCGCCTTCGACGACGTCGAGGCTGCAGTTACGCAGCACCACCTTGTCGCCGAACGAGAGCGAGGTGTCGTGGAGCCGTGCGATCAGCTTCTTGCCGTTGCGCTCGTTCACTGGCCGCCGAAGAGCAGAAACGAGAGGACGAAGTTGGAGACGAAGATCAAGATGATGGAGACGACGACCGCCGACGTCGTGGAGATGCCCACACCGGCAGCGCCGCCGCGCGTCGATAAACCTTGATACGCGCCGACCATGGCGATGATGATCGCAAAAGCCACGGATTTAATGAGGCCCCTCACGACGTCGCCGAACTCAATGGCCTGCCGGGCCGACGAGATAAACGAATCGTAGGAGATATGCGCGTACGTTGCCGCGATCCACATGCCGCCGAGGATCGATACCACGTCGGCGAAGACCGTCAGCAGCGGCAACATCACCAAGAGCGCCACGAGGCGCGGCACCACGAGAAACCGCGAGGGTTCGAGCGCCATCGAGCGCAAGGCTTCGATCTGCTCGGTAACCACCATGGAACCGAGTTCGGCCGCGATGGCGGCTCCGGCGCGGCCTGCAACGACCACCGCGGTGAGCATTGGGCCGAGCTCGCGAACGGTGCCGTACGCCACGGCGCCGCCGACGAGGTTGGCAAATCCGAAGGACACCGCTTGTTGCGCCGACTCCAGCGAGATCACCATGCCGGTGAAGAGCGACGTGAGCACGACGATGATCCACGACTGAACGCCGAGGAGGTAACATTGCGCCAGCGTTTCGGCCGCCCGAACGCGCAAGCGCGCGACGAAGCCGGCCGATTCGAACGTCAGCAGCGTCAGGCCGCCGGCGTATTCGAAGAAGTCCGTCGTCGCCCGGCCGACCTTGTCGAGCATCCTCATGAGGAGGGCGTATTCTCCTCGATGGCCGCAAGGTCGTGCAAGATCGCTTCCGTCGCCTCGATGCGCTTCACGGCAACGCCGCGCTCGGCGGTGAGATTGAAGTGCACCTGGTTGATCTCTTCGAGGCGCCGATCGACGTCTCGCAAGCCCCGGCGCGCCTCTTTGGAGAAGCCTTCGAAATAGCGGCGAACCGCATCGAGATAGGCGCGACGCGCGGCGTCGTCGTCCGTTCCCGCCTCGAGCTGACGCTCGATCTCGGTCTGCGCCCGTTTCATCGCGCGGTCGGTGATGTGGAACGCACCGACTCGCATCGCGAGGCCGGCGAAGTTCCCCTTATCCGGCATGCAGCGGAGCGGCCGTGCCAAGCGCGGCGGCCTGCGCGTCGAACAGACGGCGGATCCCGCTTTCGGCCAGGGCCAGCATCGCGTCGAGCTCGGCGCGATCGAACGGCGTCGCTTCGGCGGTGCCTTGCAGTTCGACGAACCGGCCCGCATCGGTCATGAAAACGTTCATGTCGACGTGCGCCTGGCTATCCTCGTCGTAGGCGAGGTCGAGCAGCACGCGGCCGTTGACGATGCCGGCGCTGGTTGCCGCAATCATGCCGGTCAGGGGCCAGCGCCCACGGTCGGCGGGATCGTACATCTTGCGCAGCGCCATGGCCAGCGCGACGTAGGCACCGGTAACCGCGGCGGTGCGCGTCCCGCCGTCGGCCTGGAGAACGTCGCAGTCGATCCAAAGCGTACGCTCGCCCAACTTTGCCATATCCGTAACCGCGCGCAGCGCGCGTCCGATGATGCGTTGGATTTCATGCGTCCGTCCGCCGACGCGGCCTTTGGTGGCCTCCCGCTGCGTGCGCTCTTGGGTCGCGCGCGGAAGCATAGCGTACTCGGCCGTCACCCAACCGACTCCGCGGCCCTTCATCCACTGCGGTACGCGGTCTTCCAGCGTGGCGGCGCAGAGGACGCGCGTGTTGCCCACGCTGATGAGCGCGCTGCCTTCGGCGTACTTCAAAAACCCCGGCTCGATGGACACCGGGCGCAACTCGTCGAGTTGCCGGCCGTCGCTGCGCGTCATTCCGAGCGCGACGATTCGTCTTCGGTCAAACGATCGATGATGTGCCGCGCGAACCACGCCGGGCGGTCGGGGGCGGCATGCCCGACTCGATGTTGATAGACGGCGTGCGCCTGTTCGGCTTCGCGCAGCATATCGGCAAGGCGCTCGACGGGGTGTTCTCCCAGTTCGACCTGCATGGCGATGTCCTCGATTTATTCTACGGTAACGGTCTTGGCGAGGTTTCGCGGTTGGTCGACGTCTTTGCCTTCGATGTCGGCGATGTGATAGGCGAGGAGCTGCAAGGGGATGACGTTGACGATCGGCGAGAGCAGTTCGTCGACTTTGGGCACCCAGAACACGTGATCGGCCACTGCCCGGGCGTCCTTGTCGCCGTGATTGGCCACGACGATCACCGGCGCCTCACGAGCCTTCGACTCCATGAGGTTGGAAAGCATCTTCTCGCGCACGCGGTCTTCGGTCATGATGCCAATAACCGGCACGGTAGAATCGAGCAGCGCGATCGGGCCGTGCTTCATCTCGCCGGCCGGATAGCCTTCAGCGTGGATGTACGAAATTTCCTTGAGTTTGAGCGCGCCCTCGAGCGCGGTCGGGAAGTTCACGTAGCGGCCTAGGAAGAGCACGCTGCGCGCTTTGCGCACTTCGCGCGCGACCTTGCGGATCTCGTCGGAGGTGTTGAGCACGACGTCGACCGCAGCGGGCAGCAGCTTCGTTCCGTCGGCGATTTCGTTGAGCCGCCGCGCGTCGCACGTCCCGCGCAGCTGCGCGAGGTAGATGGCGAGCAAGGTCATGGCGGTGACTTGAGAGACGTAGGTTTTGGTGGCGGCCACCCCGATCTCCGGACCGCCGCGCGTAAAGAGCGTGCCGTCGGCTAGGCGCGATAAGTGCGAACCGAGCACGTTGCAAACGCCGAGCACTAAGCTGCCGGACTGTTTTGCGATGCGGACGGCCTCAATAGTGTCGGCGGTTTCGCCCGATTGCGACATGGCGACGACTAGCGCGCTCGGATCGATGACGGGATCGCTGTAGCGAAACTCGCTGGCCAGCTCCATCTCGACCGGCAGGCGCACGAGCGAGCGCAGCAAGTACATGCCGACCAGCCCTGCGTGGTACGCGGTGCCGCACCCCGTGATCGCGATCTTGTTGATGACGCGCAGCTGTTTGGCGGTGATTGCGCCGATCTCGCGACCCAGGTGCACGACGCCTTCGTCGTCGATGCGCCCGGCGAGGGTCTCTTTGATGACGTTGGGCTGCTCGAAGATCTCCTTGAGCATGAAGTGCTTGAAACCGCTCTTTTCGGCGGATCCCGCATCCCACATGATCTGCACGGCGTCGCGCTCGATCTTTTTTCCCTGGTAATCGGTTAGCGAATACCCGTCACGCCCGACGACTGCGATCTCACCCTCCTGAAGGATGATCTCTTTGCGTGTGTACGGCAGAATCGCCGGCGTATCGGAGGCGACGTACATCTCGCCGTCACCGATGCCGATCACGAGCGGGCTAGCACCGTTGCGCGCAAAGACGAGATGATCGGGGTCGTCGCTCGAGATCACGCCTAGCGCATAGGCGCCGCGCACTTCGTGCAGCGTCTTGCGCACGGCTTCCTCGAGATTGCCGTCGTAGTGCACCTCGATGAGGTGCGCGAGCACTTCGGTGTCGGTTTCACTGCGGAACGTGTGGCCGAGCTCGATGAGCCGCGCCCGCAAGGATGAGTAATTTTCGATGATACCGTTGTGAACGACCGCGATCTTTTCGCCGCAGTCCATGTGCGGATGCGCGTTCGCGTCGGAAGGGCGGCCGTGCGTCGCCCAGCGCGTGTGGCCCACGCCCACGATGCCCGATATGCGCTCGCCGTTGTTCAGCCGCTCGGCCAAACGCGAAAGCTTGCCTTCGGCCTTAGAACCGGTGAGCGCGCCGGCCGAGTCGATCACGGCGATGCCGGCGCTGTCGTAGCCGCGATACTCCAGCCGCCCGAGGGCGTCGAGGATGATCGGAACGCTGTCCTTCTGTCCGATGTAACCGACTATGCCGCACATACGCTAAGGTAGGGACCTCCTACTTAATACCTTCCCTCGTCCGGTGGTAGGCAATCTTGCCTTCGGCGATCTCGTCGAGCGCGATCGATACCGGCTTGTTCGGATTGATGGCTTCCTTATCGACCAGCGGCTCGCTTGCGAAATACTCGCGGCGGTCCGTTGGGGGAAGCTGCTGCACCCGAATCCAGTTGTTCAACTGCCGGGCACGCTTGGTGACGATGTTGACGAGGCTAAACTTGGAGTCGGCATGTTTGAGAAGCGCGTCCAGGTCGCCGAAAACGGATTTACTCATGGTTTCCTTATACTCTCAATCGATTCTTCGCTATACCTGTGTATTCGGAAGCGTTCCGCCTGCAAGATCGCTTGCAGATCGGCTACCGCTTCTTCTCGCTTATCCTCGGCGTTGACCACGATGTAGTCGAAGCTGGGGATGGCGTTGAACTCCTCTTGCGCGGTTTCGAGCCGCTCCAAGATTTGTTCGTTGGTTTCGGTTCTGCGCGCCAGCAGGCGTTCGCGCAGCCGAGAAAAGTGATCCGGCACCAGAAAGATCAGCACCGCGTCGGGATACGCCGATTTGACTGCCAGCGCGCCGTTGACTTCCGGCTTGAGGATCAGGTCGTAGCCTTCACCGACGGTACGCTCGATGTAATCACGCGGCGTCCCGTAAAGGTTGCCGTTGTACTCGCGCCACTCCAGCAGTTGGCCGGCCGCTAAGCGGCGTTCGAACTCTTCGCGCGAAAGAAAGAAGTAGTGTTTGCCGTCCTCTTCCCCTTGACGCGGAGGCCGCGTGGTGGCGGAGATCGAGTACCGTAGTCTCGGCAGGCGCGCTAGCAGCGCGTCCACCAGCGTGTCCTTGCCGGCCCCCGAGGGCCCCGACACGACGAAAACCAGACCGGGCCCGGTGATCACCGGGGCCCCTCTTTCCGAAGGAAGGGCCGGTTAACCTGGTATGTCGCTCTCACTAGCTGCCATTTTGGCCGAAGCCGCCCGGCGCCATGCCGCCCGCACGGCCATCGTCTTCGAGGACGAGCGCATCCCTTACCGCGACCTCTGGGAGCAGGCTCGGCGCTACGCGGCCGCGTTGGCGGCGCAAGGGGTGGGCCCGGACGACCGGGTCGCCATCTTGATGCCGAACGTGCCGGACTTTCCCCGCGCGTACTTTGCGATTCTCGCGCTCGGCGCGGTCGTCGTGCCGGTCCACGGCCTGTTGACGGCCGATGAGGTGGCCTACGTGCTGCGCGATTCGCAGGCCAAGGCGCTCATCTGCGCCGGTCCGCTGCTGACGGTCGGGGCGACTGCCTGCGCAGCGACCGGGACCCCGTGCTTGACCCCAGACCGGTTGGCCGCCCAGATCGAGCCGTTGGCGGCGTACGTTTCGCGCGCTGCCGACGACGCGGCCGTCGTTCTCTATACGAGCGGAACGACGGGTGCTCCCAAAGGCGCGATTCTCACGCACGGCAACATCATGTGGAACGTGCACGTCACCGCGCACGATCTCATGCACGCCGTTTACGACGACGTGTTTCTGGGCGCGCTTCCACTGTTTCACTGCTTCGGTCAAGTCGTCGTCATGAACGTTGGGTTGCTCGTCGGCGCCTGCGTCGTGCTCGTCGCTCGTTTCGACGGCGACCGCGCGCTCGAGCTGATGGAAAGCGAGCGCGTCACGATTTGGGCCGGCGTTCCCACGATGCACATCGCGTTGATTGCCGCCGCCGAACGGCATCCGCGCAAACTCGCGCTTCGTTTGGTGAAGTCGGGCGGCGCACCGCTTCCGGTTGCGGTGCTCGAGCGATTCGAGTCGATCTTTGGGGTTCCGATCTTCGAGGGGTACGGACTTACCGAAACGTCGCCGGTCGCATCGTTCAACCAATCCTGCTTCGGCCGCAAAGCCGGTTCGGTGGGATGCGCCGTCTGGGGCGTCGACATCGCGGTTGCGGCCGCCGAGATCGACGACCGCATCGAGCTGCTGGGCGACGGCGAGCTTGGCGAAATCGTCATACGCGGGCACAACGTCTTCAAAGGCTACTTGAACAACCCCGAGGCTACCGCGGCGGCCATCGTCGACGGATGGTTTCGCACCGGCGATCTCGGCACGCGCGACGCAGACGGCTTCATCACCATCGTCGATCGCAAGAAAGACTTGATCATTCGCGGGGGGTTCAACGTGTATCCGCGCGAGATCGAGGAGGTGCTCATGCGCCATCCCGCTATCGCGCAAGTCGCGGTGATCGGAGTCCCGCACGAAACGCACGGCGAGGAAGTCGTCGCGGTGGTCGTGGCGCGCGGCGAGGATTTTGACGGCGAGGCCATCGTCGCGTGGTCGCAGCAGCACCTCGGTAAACACAAATATCCGCGCCGGGTCGAACGCATCGAAGCGCTGCCGCTAGGCCCGAGCGGAAAGGTGCTCAAGCGCGAGTTGCGGCTGCAGTTTTCGGCGGCGGGAGTTCGCTAAGCCGGCGCGACGCAGAGCGCGCGCTGCATCGCCGCGACGGCGGCGGGCGCGTCGAGCGCCGTTGCGGGCCGATCGTATCGAACGGTAATTGCGTAGCCGTTGACGACGGCAAACGCGTCTTGCACGGTTCTACCGCCGCCCGCGAACGTCGCGATGGCCGCTATGCCCGGGCATGGCGCGAACACATCGCTTTTGACGAACTTCGTTTTATGCAGGGCGTTGTTGACGATCTCACGCTGAGCTAACTCTTGCAAGGTGCCCGCGAAGCGCTCCTTACCGTATGCGTACGTTTGCCGCCCTGCCGCCGTGCCGTTTACCCACTTGCCCGTCGTGCCCGCAAGCGGCTGCCACCCGGCCGGGGAGGGCGTCGCGCCGCTGCAAGCCGCGAGCGCGGCGACCACGCAAACTATCGTAAGCCGTCTCACCAAGGCGGTTTTTTCCAGGAACGACGCAATTCCCGGTCATAGTGCTGCTCGAGCATGACGACCGACTGGGTAATGATCCGGCGAGCGGCCCAGGAACTCGACGAGCGGCTGCGCGGTGCGCGCCTGCTCGATGCCGGGCTATTGCCCGACGGCCGCATCGCGTTGTCGCTCCGCGCGCGCGGCGGCGCCATTACGCTCGTCGCGGATCTGTTCGGGACGCCTCCGCTGGTCACGCTCGAGGATGCCGATTTGCCGATCGCAGTCGAGCCCGGTTTTGTCCGCAAGCTCGCGACCACGCTGCGCGGGATGACCGTGACGGCCGTCCGGTCCCGCCAAGGGGATCGCGTCATGCGCCTGGAGTTCGGGACGCGCTCGCGCTTCGGCGTGGGCGATGCGGCGGAGCTCGTTCTCGAGCTCGTGCCGCGTTTCGGAAACGCCGTGCTGACCAAACGCGGCGTGATCGTCGCGGCCGCCAAGGAGTTCACCCTCGCGGAGAACCCGGTGCGGGCGATTCTCGCAGGGCAACCATACGTTGCGCCGCCGCCACGCGCGAGTGCGCCGCCGGCACCCGAGACCGGTGCCGGCGACGAATCCGTGCTCGAGACGTTTGCGCGGATGCGCGCGCAGCGGTCGGAAGAGCGAGACCACCGCGGTGCGCAACGGCGGCGTCAATCGCTGACGCGTCGCTTGGAGGCACGCGAGCATAAGTTACGTTCGGAACTGGCAGCGCTCGCGGCAAAGCGCCGCGAGGCCGAATCGCGCGGCGAACTTCGCGACGAAGGCGAACGCATCTTCGCTTCGCTGCACGAGCTCGACGAGAGCGAGCGCGCCGACGCGAAGGAACGCGCCGCCAAACTGTTCGCGCGGTACAAGAAGCTGCACGCATCGCTCGCGCACGTGGAGGTGCGCGAAGCCGCGTTGGCGCGGTCGCTCGAGGCCATCGACGTGCTGCGCTGGGAAGCCGAACGGGCCGCCGACGAAGATCTCGACGACGTCGAGCGCGCCGCCGGGGAACTGGAGCCGCGCCGAGCGCAAACGCGCGAGCCTCAGACCGTCAAACGGCGCAAACGAAAACCGCTGGAGTTTCGTACCGCGGCGGGATCGCGTATCGTGGTCGGGCGCTCGCCGGTCGAAAACGCCGACGTGACGTTTCGGATGGCGCGGCCTGAGGATCTGTGGTTTCACGCGCAGGGCATCCCCGGCGCGCACGTCGTGTTGGCGCGCGACGATCGCTCGACGCCGCCCGGCGAAGATATCGACGTCGCGGCGGCGCTCGCTGCGTTTCATTCAAAGGCGCGTGCGAGCGCGAAAGTCCCGGTCGATTACACGCAGCGCAAATACGTGCGCAAACAGCAGAACGCACCGCCCGGATTGGTCTGGTACACCCATCCCAAGACCATCCTGGCGGAGCCGATTACGGAAGACGCCCTTCGCAGCCTTTCCAGTCGACGTTCGTAAGGAACGCCTCGATATATTTCGCCTTCTCGGCCGGTTTGTAGTCTTTGATGAAGGCGTGTTCCCAAATATCCATCACGACGATCGGTACGAAGCCGGCGATGTGGCCGTTCTGGTGGTCGTCGATCCAGTAGTTGCGAATCGTGCGGTTATCGACGTCGTAGTAGGCGATAGCCCACCCGATGCCGCGCATGCCGCCGACGGCAGCAAAGTCGTTCTTCCACTGTTCGAAACTTCCGAATGCCTCACCGAGGGTGTCGTACAAGCGGCCGGATTTCATTTCGCCCGGCTTCGCCGTCATGTTGTCGAAGTAGAGTTCGTGAAGGCGGACGCCGTTCTGTTCGAATCCCAGCCGTCGTACGAGCTCCGCGTATTGGGGATTCGGGCCTTTGGCTTCGCCCTTTTCGCGCAGTTCGGCAAGGCGCTCGAAGAGCAGATTCGTGTTCTTGACGTAGCCTTCGTACAGGCCGAAGTGCATCTCCAAGGTCGCGTCGGAGATGCCTTGCAGCCCTCGGAGTGCGTCCCACTTCTTCGCAGCAATCGGTTTCTGGGCAAGAGAGACTTGCATGAGTTTTTGAGTTCCTCCATCTTTCGGCTACCCCCGGGGTAGCGGCCTCAAACGCTACGCAACACGGCTGAAGGGTCCTGCATCCGCTTGGCACAACAGCAGGCAAGGACTCCCTTTTTCGTGGAGGTGTTTGTGAAGAACCCACTGGATTCGCGCTGGGGCACGGTCGTTTGCGGTTTTATATTGACCGGCATCCTTTATTTCGTCGCGCGCTGGATCGTCGCAACGCATACCGGAGCGGCTTCATAATGTGGGGCGATCCTATTATGCGCTGGTTCCACGTCCTGGCCGGAGTGATGTGGATCGGGCTGCTCTATTTCTTCAACTTCGTCAACGCTGAATCGGTCAAAGAGGCGACTGCGTCCGGCGAGGCCGGACCGATCTCGAAATACATCATGCCGCGCGCCCTCGCGTTCTTCCGGTATGCGGCGGTCGTTACGTGGATTTTTGGCGCCGGGCTGCTGTCGCAACCCGCGTTAACCCACAACGGCGTCAACGGTTTCGTAGCAGCGTTTACCTTGGGACTGCTTCCCGATCAAGGCGCGATGGCGCCAATCGGCATCGGTGCGTGGCTGGGCACGATCATGCTCGTCAACGTGTGGGGCCCCATCTGGCGCAATCAAAAGAAGCTTCTCGGAATGGTTGCGGCAACCGACGAAGAGAAAGCCAAGGCTCGCCGCGTCGCATTCTTAGCGTCACGCGTGAACACGATGCTGTCGATCCCAATGCTCTTCTTCATGGTGACCGGCCCGACAACGCTCGGTCAGGGAATTTATCACTGATAAGGCGCTTCGCCTCCGGCTCCGCGCCCCCCACGCTTCGCGCGGGGCCCCCGGGCATGGGGCGCTTAAGCGGTTTGGCTGGCTGGAGAGTCCCGTGGGGCGCCCCAAACTACCGTATCGCCGTGGGCCAATGTTTTCCGGGACTACGTCAGCTCATGGCACTAAGACGATTTTGCCGGCGTGGGCGCTTGATTCGAGACGAGCGTGCGCGCCGGCCGCGTTTTCAAACGTAAACACGGAATCGACGAGGGGAGCGATTGGATCGCGGTTGGGTAAGAGCGGCCACACGTTTTTGCGCAGCTCGTCGGCGATCGCGGCCTTCTGTTCGGCCGTGCGGGGTCGCAGGCTGGATCCTAGGATCGTCGCGCGTTTCATGAGGAGCAGTCCGAGATCGATCGTCGCTTCGCGCCCGCGCTGCGTCGCGATGCAGACGACTCGGCCGTCGAGCGCGAGTGCATTGAGGTCGCGGTTGACGCAGTCGCCGCCGACGATGTCGAGCACGACGTGGACGCCGCGGCCCTGCGTGAGTCTGCGCACCTCTTCGACGAAATCCGACGTCTTATAGTCGATGGCGTGCTCGGCGCCAATGCGCACGCAGACCGCGCATTTCTCGGCGTTTCCGACGGTCGTGATAACCCGCGCGCCGAACGCGCGGGCGAACATGATGGCGGTGGTCCCAATACCGCTCGATCCGCCGTGCACGAGCACCGTTTCACCTTCGTGCAAACGTCCGCGCGTGAAGAGATTGTCGTACACGGTAAATGCGTTTTCGGGAAGCGTCGCGGCTTCAACGGTAGTCCACTTGTCGGGAATCGGCAGCACCTGGCCCGCCGAGACGGCCACGACCTCCGCGTATCCGCCGCCGTTGACCAGCGCGCATACGCGATCGCCGCGGAGCCACTGCGTGACGCCTTCGCCGGTACGCGCGATCGTGCCGGCCACTTCGAGACCCAGAATCGGCGACGCGCCGGGCGGCGGCGGATAGAGCCCGCGACGCTGCAGAGCGTCCGCACGCGAAACGCCTGCAGCTTCGACCGCGATCGTTACTTCGCCGGCTTTAGGCTCGGGCGCGGGGCCTTGCGCGACGTGCAGCACTCCGGGTTCGCCGGGCGAGTCGTAGGCTACGTACTTCACGATGACACGTTCGCAACGCGCACGATCTCGGCCGGCTGCGCGAAGCCCTTGACGGAGACCGACTCGCGTGTGACGGCGGCGCTCAACTCGGCGAGCCGTTGCGCGATTTTTGGTATGGCGGCGTCCGACGCCGCCATCGTTACCTCGCCCGCTCGAGCCAGCGATTCCAAACGCGCCGCGAGGTTCACGTTGGTTCCGAAGTAGTCGATACGATCGTTCGCGCGCATCGCGATGCACGGCCCGCTATGAAATCCGACGCGCAGCCGCAGCGGCGTGCCCTCGCACTGGATCCCCATGACGACGTTGTCGAGCTCGATCGCCGCGGCGAAGCAGTTCGCCGGATCGGTAAACGCGGCCATGACCGCGTCGCCGATGGTCTTGACGATCGTCCCGTCGTGGCGCGCGATAATCTCGCGCAGTGCGTCGAAATGATCGGTGACGATGCGGAACGCCGGCGCGTCGCCCGTACGCGAGTACATCGCGGTCGAACCAACCAGATCGGTGAAGAGGACGGCGAGCGTTTCGATGCCCAGCTCCAAGCCCGGCGCCAGTACTTCCGAGGAAAAGAGATCCCGAAACTCCTGCAGCGCGGTCACGTGCGCCGCCGTTACCAGGGTGTCGGGCCAGCGGCCGTCCTCCACGCGCACGACGACGTCGCGTCCCGCTTCGTTGTCCATCGAGAACCGGATCGAGCCGTTCCCTAAGGCGTGCGGCACGGTCACCTCCGATGGGCCGATTCGCACGCGCGCCGCGCGGTCCGGCGCGCCCACTTCGGCGACGAACGGCGCTTGCCCGATCCCGACGGCGTTGAAATCGTAGGCGCCCGCGGGCAGCGTTACGTCAATCGTCTCCGACGAACCGTTGCCGATCGCCGCTTGCGCGTAGACGTGCGCACTGCGCTGCGGACTGGCCAGACAGAACAAGCCTTCTTCGCCGCCGCGTCCAAGCGGACGCGCGTTGAACGTCACTTCGACCGTGCGATCGAAGACGGCGTCGAAGGGAACGTTGCAGCTAGGGCAATGATAACCGTCTTTGAGCGAGCCGAGCGAATCGATGCCCGGCTGCGGGCCGCGGCAGCCTGGGCAAATGACGTTCCAACGCAGGTTGAAGCTTCCGGCGCGCGTTGCCGCGAGGAACGCGCGCAGCACTTCCCGGCGCGCAAGGCTCCATCGATCCGCGAGCTCGTACGGGCGCATTCGTAACAGATCGCGGTCTTCGGCCGCTGCGACGAACGTTTCGAGCGCCGCGACGACGGCGGGGGCGATACCGGCGTCGAGCAGGGGTGCGAAGACGCCGCCCGTCGCCGGCGTTTGGGCGACCGCTTCGTCGTGGTGCGCCGCCAAGCGCGCGCCTAAGCGAAACGCGCGATCGGCGCCGCGTCTGCCTTGCGCGGCGATCAGCGGCAGCAGTGGTTCGATAATCGGCGACGCCGCTTCGAGCTCGAGGTCGACGACGACCCGGGTGCGCGAAGGAGACAATGCTTCGAACGACGCCGCGTTCAAAAAGCGGCGCAGCGGGCCGTGCGTGTAGCGACGTTCGACACTGTAATACTCGGGCACGCGCCAGATCGTCGGCATCTCCTCCCACTCGACGTAGATCGGACCGCGCCGGAACGCGCCGAACTTGCGCGTTCCGCCTTCGGGGAGCGGCTCGAAGCGCGGCACGATACGCGGCAGCCCTGCGTGCTCGTTTACCCAGTCCGTGTCGGCGAGATACTCCCAGAGTCGCTCGCGCGGGGCATCGAACTCCCACGTCCAGCGCGCTGCGTAACTCATCTCGCGCGTTCCACCAGCATAGCGTCGCCGAACGAAAAAAACCGGTAACGGCGCTCGACCGCTCCGCGATATGCCGACAGAACGCGTTCGCGGCCCGCGAAGGCGCTGACCAGCACCAGCAGGCTCGACCGCGGCAAATGAAAGTTGGTAATCATGACGTCGACGGCGGCAAATGCGAAGCCGGGACTGATGAAGAGTTCCGTAACACCATCTCCTGGAACGATTCGGCCGTGCGTTTGGATGTTGCCTTCCAGCGCGCGGACCACCGTCGTGCCCGCCGCGACGATCCGCCGGCCCTCCGCGCGAGCCCGTTCGATCGCCGTGGCGGCCTGTGCGGGGATCGTGTAGGCCTCGGCGTGCATCGCGTGCTCGTCGATGCGATCGGTGGCGATCGGTCTGAACGTACCCAAGCCGACGTCGAGCACGATCCGCACGATCTCAACGCCGGCCGACGCGATACGTTCGAGCAGTTCGCGGGTGAAGTGGAGCGACGCCGTCGGGGCGGCGACGCTGCCGGGCACAAGCGCGAAGACGGTTTGATAGCGCTGCTGCGCTTCGGCACTTTCGTTATGGATGTAGGGCGGCAGCGGCAACGTGCCGGCCCGCTCGAGGAACCGTTCGAACGGGACGTCGAGCTCGAAGGCGACCTCGCGCGCTCCGTCCGGGAGCTCGCCGACGATCTCGGCCGAACCGAACGGGTCGAAGACGATCCGTTCGCCACGACGCAGCCGTCGCGCCGGGCGCGCCAGCGCGACCCAGCGTAGCGCGTGCGGATCGTAGCGCATCGACTCCGCGGGATGCAGCAGCAACAGCTCGACGCTTCCGCCGGTGAGGGCGCGCCGCCCGTGCAATCGGGCGGCGATAACGCGCGTCTCGTTGAGCACGAGCACGTCGCCCTCGCGCAGATACGCGGGCAAGTCGGAAAAATGGCGGTGTTCGATGGCGCCGCTGCGAGGGAGCACCATCAGGCGGCTCGCGTCGCGGCGTTGCGGCGGACTCTGTGCGACGAGTTCGGGATCGAGCTCGAAGTCGTACGCGCTGGTGAGTGAGTCTATCCGCTCGACAGTCGCTGGCGCTCGAGTTCGAGAAAGTTCGTCAATCGCTTGCGGTCGTCTTCGGTGGCTTCGACGATGAGCACGCCGACTTGATACGTCTCACCGGTAAACGCGCGTATCCAGCGCACTTGCCCGCGCAACCGTAAGAACGGATTGCGCTTCATCGTGAAGGTGTACTTCGAGCCGACCGGGAGATACTGGTCGGCGATCACGCGCATGCCGGTCGGCGAGATGTCCGCGACGGCTCCGCGGAAGAGCATTGCCGAAAGCGGATCCTCGACGACGACGTCGATGTACTTGCGCAAGCGAAGGTTGTAACGCTTATCGTCGCCTTCGTCTTTTTTGGAGCTCGGGGCGGATTTTCCGGATCGGTCAGTCATCAGCTCACTTGCGTTCCTGGGAAATATAACGCAAGAATTTCGCGCGCCGAACGACCGGCGAGCGCCATTCCGCGGGCGCCCCATTGACACAAGCCTACCCCGTGTCCGAGACCGGCACCTTCCACGGCCAACGTTTCGGACGGTCCGTCGAGGCGGAACGTGCCGATCAGGAGGCTGCGCAGGACGCGCGGACCCACCGCGATGCGGAACGTGCTGCCTTTGACGTTAATGCTTCCTCGTTCGGCGAGCAACTCGAAGGCGCGCGCGCGGCCGCTCGGATCCGTCGCGGCGATACGAACGTCGCGCAGCGCGCCGAACGGCGCGAGCTGATTGCCGAAGCGATCGCCGACGTCGTTCAAGAACAGTTGCGACGTCCAGCGGTAGTTCGGCGACGCGCTGCAGTACGTGCAGGGCACGCCGCCGAGATACGGCACGGGGACGCTTCCCCACGCGTCGGACGACGCTTCGGTGTGGCCGCCGCAGCACGACGAATACGCAACCGATGCGTAGACGTTGTCGTAATGCAATACTTGACCGGCGGTGGCGTCGACGGCATCTCTACCGCCGGGCGACTCACCCGCCATTCCCCGATACACCTGATCGAGCTCGGAAGGGACGAGATCGTACGCACGCCGCGGATTGCTGCGCTGCAAGACGTACGTGCGCGCGCAAACGGCCTGCGCTTGCAGCGCGGCCGCCGGCCAGCCCGGCGACATTTCTCGCGGCACGACCGAATAAAGGTACTGCTCGATGTCGACGAGGTTGACGATACCGCCGGGCGTGTGTTGAAAATCGCCCCGATAGAGGTTGCCGTTGAAGGTAAAGCTGCCTTGCGGGCCGGGTTGGACGTCACCGGGTCCCAACAACACGCGTAACGCGGGCGACGTCGAGGTGATCGCGGGATCCGCGTCACTTTGCGCCAGCGCCGTCACAGGCGCAAACGCCGCACCGGTCGTCAAAGCAAGAAACGCCTTGCGCTGCACGGCTACAAAAACCGCTCTTGTACCGGCGTGCCGCCGGAAACCCCGAGATGACGGTACGCCAGGGGGGTCGCCTTTCTTCCGCTTGCCGTGCGAACGACGAAGCCTTCTTTGAGCAGATACGGCTCGACGACGTCTTCGAGTGTTTCGGCGTCTTCGGTGAGCGACGCGGCGATCGCGCCGATGCCGGCCGGGCCGCCTCCGTACGTTTCGACCAAGGTGCGCAAGAAGGCGCGATCGAGGCGATCGAGACCGAGCGTATCGACGCCTTCGCGCTCGAGCGCCTCGTCGGCGACGGCTTGCGTGATATGGCCTTCGGCGCGAACTTCGGCATAGTCGCGCACGCGGCGCAGCAAACGATTGGCGATCCGCGGCGTTCCGCGACTGCGCGCGGCGATCGTCTGACAGCCCTCGTTGTCGATCGGGACGCCGAGGACGCCGGCCGAGCGGTGCACGATCCGCTCGAGCTCTTCGACTGAGTAAAAGTCGAGGTGATGGATGATGCCGAAGCGCTCGCGCAGCGGTGCGGTCAACATACCGGCGCGCGTGGTTGCGCCGACGAGCGTGAATCGTTTGAGCGGCAGCTTCAGCGTCTTAGCGTAGGCCCCCCGATCGACGACGAAATCGATTTGAAAATCCTCCATCGCCGGATAGAGAAATTCTTCGACCACACGTCCGAGGCGATGGATCTCATCGACGAAAAACACGTCGCCTTCTTCGAGCGCGGTGAGAACGCCGACGAGATCTTTGGGCTTTTCCAGCGTCGGGCCGCTCGTGGGTCGAAAGTTCGCACCAACCGCGCGCGCGATCAATCCCGCGAGCGTCGTTTTGCCCAGTCCCGGCGGCCCGTAAAACAGCACGTGCTCGAGCGGCTCGCCGCGCCGCTTGGCGGCGTCGATAGCGATGCGCAGGTTTTCGACGACGCGCTCTTGTCCGACGTAATCTTCGAACGAGTGTGGGCGCAAACTCGCACCGTAGACCTCGTCTTCGAGGGAGTCGGTCGGATCGACGACGCGCTCGGGCACCGCGACGTCGTCGGGCCCCAAGAGCTTCTTGCGCGCGTTGCTGTCGTTCACGTGCCGCTCTTCTTCGCCGCGCGGCGGCGGTATATCTGCGCGAGCAGCGTTTCGGCGTCGCCGATCTTGCCGTCTGACTCAAGGGTTTCGCGCACCATCGCTTCGGCTTCCCCGCGTTTATATTCCAGCTGCAGAAGCACGGCTAGGGCTTCGCCGGCAAAGTCCGGCATTGGTGCGGGCGCAATCGGCGGCGCGTCTTGAATCAAGAGAAACTTCGTCACCTTCCCCTGCAGCTTGGCGACGATGTCGCGCGCTTTCTGCTGGCCGACGCCCGGAAGGCTCTTCAGGAACGCGTGATCGCCGCGATCGATCGCGCCCGCAATCGCGGACATCGGCTGCGAAAATGCTCGCGCCGCCGAACGTGGACCGATCGATGCGACGGTGAGCAGCGCTTCAAAGAAATCGCGTTCGATCGCGTTGGTGAAACCGTAAAAAGTGAAACGCCCGCTGTTGCCGTCCATGTTCAGCACCGCGTAGATCTCGAGCGCTACCGGCTCGCCCGCAACGGTCGTCACTTTTTCGGCAACGCACGGTGGTAACGTGACCTCGTAGGCTAAACCGCCGGCTTCGACGACGGCGCCGTCGAACGTACGCTCGACGAGCGCGCCGTTTATGCGTGAGAACATATGTTATCGAACGCCAGCGCGAGCGCGAGTGCATCGGACACGTCGTGCGGTTTGGGAAGCGCGCGAAGTCCGAGCAGCTGCGCAACCATGGCGCCGACCTGCTCTTTACGCGCAGCACCCGATCCGACGAGGGCGCGTTTGACGTGCGCGTGTCCGAGCGTGTGCACCGCGATGCCGGCTTGTGCGCTGGCAAGACAGAGCACGCCGCGCGCATGACCCATGAGAATGGCGGTGCGGGGATTTTTGTAGGTCGTGTAGAGTTCTTCGATGACGACGACCGAGGGATGCGTCTGTTCGATCACTTCGACGATCGCAGCGTGCAGCTCCCGAAGCCGCTCCTCGAGCGTCCCCCCGTTGCGCGGCGTGACGACGCCGGCTTCGACCAAACGCACGCGCCGGGAGGAGCGCTCGATCACGCCGTAGCCGGTCGTTCGCAAAGCGGGATCGACACCGAGTATTCGCAAGCTACGGCGGTGTGCCGTTGACGACGAGCGTCACGGGCTGCCCCGGCGGCAGGTTCGTTCCGACTTGCGGATCGGTGCCGACGACCCGCCCGCCGGCGCCCGCGGTAACCGTGTACACGGTGCGCGCGATGGCGTAACCGTCGGATGCTAACGTCGCCGTCGCATCGGGGACGCTCATCCCGTTGGTGTCGGGGACTTCTCCGGAGACCGAAAGGGTCACGTTCACGGTCGATCCCGACGGTGCTTGCGAGCCGGCTCCCGGCTCCTGGGAGACGATGTCCCCGTTGAGCGTCGTTTGTATTTGGTAGTGCACGGCGGCCGTGAAGCCCGCACCTACCAGTGCGTTAATGGCCGCCTGATACTGTTGGCTGGTGACCCCAGGCACAGCGACCGTTGTCGTGCCGTTGTTGGTGCCGCTGGCGGGCTGCACGCCCGTGCTTACCGTCGCATGCACGATCGTGTTCTTGTCGATCTTCGCACCGGGGGTGAGATCTTGCAGCGCGATCGTGTCCGCGGGAACGCCGTTGACGGCGGCTGACTGCGACGTATCGAGCGCGATGCCCAGGCGCGTTGCCTGCGCGCGCGCGTTGTCGACCGACATCCCGACGAAGTTCGGTACCTCAACGGGTTCGGGGCCGTTGGAAACGACCAGCGTGATGTGACTGTTCGGCCGTACCTGCGTTCCGGGTTTCGGCTGCATATCGACGACGTTATCCTTGGCGGAGTTGTCGAACTTGCGATCGATCTTCACCGCGAAGCCTTGCACCTGCAGCAGACGCTGTGCGTCGGTGGCCGTGAACCCTCGAACGTCTTGTAGTCCGACCATCGGCTTCCCATTGCTGATGACGAGCTCGACGAGCGCGTTGCGATCGACCCTGACACCCGGCTCGGGATTCTGGCGGATGACGTGATTGGTCGCGACCGTATCGCTCGAGCTCTTGACCGTTCGAACGCGCAGTCCGGCGTTGACGATGGCGGCCTGCGCTTGCGCGTCGGTCATATTGGAATAATCCGCGACCGCGATGTTCGCGCCGAGATCGGGCATTGGCCGGCCGAAGAGCGCGTAGCCGACGCCGGTGGCCAGGAGCAGCAGCGCGATCAAGGTCAGCACCATCCAGGGCGAGCGGCGCGAGCGTTCCTCCTCATCGTCGCGCATCGACGTGTACGAGCGGTCCGGCAACGGCGACCGCCGCATCGGCAGCGAACCAGCCGACGGCATCACCATCGTCGCGGCGTCGTCGTTGATCCGGTACGCGGGAACGCTGGGGCGCTCGCGCGCTTCGCGCAGCGCCGTCGCCAGCTCGCTCGCCGATTGAAAGCGATTCTCGGGCTTCTTCTGCAGCAGACGGTTAACGATCGCCGCAAGCGCGGGGCTCACGCCGGACGTCTTGGGGTCGATATTGGGAACGGGATCGTGCACGTGTTTGAGTGCGACGCTCACCGGTGACTCGCCCGAGAACGGCAGCTTTCCGGTCAGCATCTGATAGAGCACGATGCCGAGACTGTACAGATCGGACGCCTCGTGCAGCTCGGTCCCGAGCGCTTGTTCGGGCGGCATGTAATAGACGCTGCCCATCACCAGACCCGGCTTGGTGAGCGTCATCGTCTGCTGCGAGACGGCGCGCGCGATGCCGAAATCGGAGAGTTTGACCACATCGTCCTTGGTGACCAGAACGTTGGCCGGCTTGATGTCGCGGTGCAGCAAGCCGACGCGGTGCGCGTACGCGAGCCCGCTGGCGATTTGCGTCGCGTAGTCGATCGCCACCGGTTCGGGCAGCTTGCCGTCGGCCGAAATGATCTCGGCGAGCGACGGGCCGTCGACGAGTTCCATGACGATGAAGTACGTGTCGTTCTCGCGGCCGACGTCGTAGGTGTTGACGATGTTGGGATGCGACAACCGCGCCGCGGATTCGGCTTCTTGGTAGAACCGCCGGACGAACTCTTCATCTGCCGCGTATTGCGCGCGCAGCACTTTCACAGCGACGCGGCGGCGCAGGACGATGTCGGTTCCGCAGTAGACGATCGCCATACCGCCTTCGCCCAGCTTGCGATCGAGCTTGTAGCGATTGTTGAAGACTTTCTCGTCGATCACGGGCTCGGCGTAACCTCGGCGAGCGCAGTTGCCATGACGTCGCGTGCTATTGGGGCCGCATAGGTGGCGCCGTAGCCGACGTTCTCGACGACGACCGCCACGGCGACGCGCGGATGCTCGGCGGGAGCGAAAGCGACGAACCACGCGTGCGAACGGCCCGCCGGATTGGTCGCGGTCCCGGTCTTGCCGGCCACCGTCACGTGGGGTATCTGTGCCGGGGTGCCGGTTCCGCGCTGCACGACGGCGATCATCATCTTGGTAACGTTCGCGGCGGAGTCGGGCGATACCGGGTTTCCAAGCGTGCTCGAGGAGTAGACGCTCGCTACCGCGCCGTCGCGTACGATCTGCCGGACGATGTAGGGGCGCGGCTCCGCGCCGGCGTTGGCAATGGTGGCATCGATGAGCGCCATCTGCAGCGGCGACATCAAGAGGGCGCCCTGACCGAAGCCCATCTGGGCGAGCTCGCCGGGAACGATCGTATCCTTCGGAGGCACCCCGGCGTGGGCGGCCGGAAGCTGAAAGTCCAGCGAGGCGCCGATACCCCAACGCGACAGATAGTCGTAAAACGTATTGACACCCATCTTGAGCGCGATCTGCGCGAAGTCGACGTTGCTCGACAGCGCGAACGCGCGCGTGACGTCGCCGTAACCGGTCGCTTCGCTTTCGTTGTCGTGCAGCGTGAAGTTCCCGATGACGAGGTATCCCGGATCGTCGAAGCGGGAATCCATCGCGATGGTTCCGCTGTCGAGCGCCGCCGCCGCGGTGAAAACTTTGAACGTCGAGCCGGGCGGATAGAGTCCGTCGAGCGCGCGATCCAGCAGCGGGCTGCTCGGGTCGCGCTCGAGCGAGGGAAATAATGTGTCGAAGTCGTTGGGATCGTAGCTGGGAACGCTGGCCATCGCCAGCACCGCTCCCGTGCGCGGGTCCAGCGCGACGCCGGCCGCTTTCGGATACTGTGCGAGCAGTTCGTACAAACGCTGCTGCACGGAGGGGACGATTGTCGTCACGACGTCGGCGCCGCGCGAGATGACGGACTCTCCGCGTATGGCGGCGCGGATCTCGTCGAGCTGCGCCGTCGGATCGCCGGTGGTGTCGGGCGGCGTCAAGGCGCGATCGAAGGCGTCTTCGAGACCCGCCGTGCCGTAACGCGCCGAGAGATAGCCGAGCGGCTGCGCAAACGCAGCACCCAACGGATACACGCGTTTACCGTTCTGCGTCTCGGCGAGCACGGTACCGTCGGTCGCCAGGATGCGGCCGCGGTGGATATCGAGCAGCGCGTGACGCGGGTTATTGGGACGCGACGCGATGGACGGGCCTTCGACGACGGCGATGACGATTTGCCGAATCGCCAACGCCGCAAAGAGCAGCACGAAGAGAAACGAGAGCCGGCCGATCGCGCGATTGGTCACGGGCTCGCGGGCGTCTCCGGCGCGCTTTCGCGCAAGACCGTGAAGCCGCTTTCGGTGCGAACGGCGAGATGCGGGCGTTCGCGATCGGCGTCGAGCAGCACATTGACCATTGCCCGCGCGATTGCTTCGTCAACCGCGCCGATCGTAAGGATCGCTTCGACCTGGAGCTCGCCTAACAGCGGCGGCGCCACGTACGCGCACGCCGGGAGCGTTTCGAAGTGCCGTTCTTCGTACGGACCGTTTCGCCACGGCCCGCGGCGCCCGAACACCTGGCCGTGATAGTCCCACGCGCACAGCTGCTTCTCTTTCCAGACGAACTCGTCGCGGACGCATAAGCGCCGACACGCAGCACATTGAACGATTGCCGCGGCCGGATGCGCCAATCCGTCGGCAATGTCTTCGGGAACGTCTTCGATGTTGAGCACCGTTTCGTCGTCGAGCTTTTCGGGCAACGGCGCGTGCCAGCCGATGCGCGCGAGCAGGTCGACGTCGCGCAGCGGGGCGATGAACGCGCGGTCGTCTTCCGGCGGAAACGTGCGATCCGTCCAGTCGTAGAGCCCGCTGAGGGCGATGCCGACGTTCTGCCACGCGTCCCCGGTCACGACGCCGATCGGCGTCCATGCCAGCGGCACGAGGCGCGCGGTAATCGCGCCGCCCTCGGGAAGGAAGCTGTTGACCACCGCGAGCGTGCTCAGATTGCCGCCCAGGATGAAGACGCGGGGCTCTTCGTGGATTTCTAGGATTCGATCGTCAGCGCTGCGTTGCGATACTCTTGCAAGCTCCGCGGCGGACCCGCCGTGCTTGCGAGGGCCTCCGCGAGCGCCCGAGCCGTATCCAGACTTGTCAAACACGCAATACTCGCTTCCACCGCAGCGCGACGGATTTTGTAGTTGTCGGAAATTTCGCGCGGCCCCTTGGCGTCGTTGATCACGAGGTCGACGCCGCGCGACGTGATGAGATCGAGTACGTGCGGCGAACCCTGCGCGATCTTGTTGATGCTTTCGCATCGAATGCCGGCCGCCTCGAGCACTGCACGCGTGCCGGGCGTCGCAACCAGCGTGTGCCCGAGCTCGGCGTACCGCCGCAGCACGGGAACGGCCTCCGCCTTCTCCTCGTCGGCGATCGACACGAGAATGCGTCCGCCGTCTCCGGGCAGACGCACGCCGGCGGCCAGAAATCCCTTGGCTAACGCCCCCGCGAACGTTTCGTCGATCCCGAGAACCTCGCCGGTGGATTTCATCTCCGGACCCAAGATCGTCTCGACGCCGCGCATCTTCGAGAACGAGAACACCGGGACTTTGACGACGACGTACGGCACGCGCGGATGTAAGCCGACGCCGTATTCCATGTCGCGCAGTTTTTCGCCGAGCGCGATCCGGGTCGCCGCGGCGACCATATTGATCCCCGTCGCCTTTTGAATGATCGGTACGGTGCGGCTGGCGCGCGGATTGGCCTCGATGATGTAGAGCGCGCTCTCGTGGATCACGAACTGGATATTGATGAGCCCCCGAATGCGCAGCTCGCGTGCGATGGCTAAAGTGACGTCGGCGATGTGGCGCTCCATGGCTTCGTCGATCGTCTGCGTCGGGTAGACGCTGATCGAGTCGCCGGAATGAATGCCCGCGCGCTCGATGTGCTCGAAGATTCCCGGGATCATGATGTCGTCGCCGTCGCAGACTGCGTCGACTTCGATCTCTAAACCGCGCAGGTACTTGTCGACCAGCAGCGGCGCGTCGGGAAGAATCGGGGGAGCCGACTCCGCGTACGACGCGAGCTGACCTTCGTTGTAGACGATTTCCATCGCTCGGCCGCCCAGAACGAACGACGGGCGCACGAGCACCGGAAAGCCGAGCTCGCGGGCGATGGCACGCGCCTCGCGGAAACTGCGCGCCGCTTTTCCTTCAGGCCGGGCGACGCCGAGCCGCGAAAGCGCCGCGTCGAACTGCTCGCGGTCCTCCGCCATGTCGAGCGAAGCGCGGTCGCTCCCGACGAGCGGAACGCCGCGCCGCTGCAGCTCGCCGGCTAAGTTGATGGCGGTTTGACCCCCGAAAGCCAGCATGACGCCGCGCGCGTTGGTCGCGCGATATGCGGCCTCCACTTCGTCGGCACCCGGCGGCTCGAAGACGAGGACGTCGGAAACGTCGAAATCGGTCGAGACGGTCTCGGGATTATTATTGACGATCACCGCGGAACGTCCGGCGTTGCGCAAGGCCCACGCGGCATGCACGCAGCTGTAATCGAACTCGATGCCTTGTCCGATGCGGATCGGTCCGCTTCCGACGACGACCACCGCCTCGTGCGGAGTCGGGCGCATCTCGTCCAGCTCGCCGCGCGAGAGGTAGTAGTACGGCGACTTTGCGGGAAACTCGCCCGCTGCCGTATCGACCATGCGAAACGCCGCCGGTACCGCTCCGTTGGATCGCGTCGTTTGCGTCGCGTAGCCGTACTCCAAAGCCTCGACGATATCGTCGTGACTCGGACTCTTTTGCAACCGAACTTCCAGCTCGACGAGGTCTGCAAATTCGTTGAGCCAAAATCGATCTATCGTCGAGAGTTCGTGGATTCTTTCGATGGTCGATTCTCGAGCGGAAGGGGTTCTTCGAAGCAACTCAGCGACGGCGAAGAGCCTCTCGTGCGTGGGGCGCGCAACGATGCCTTCGAGTTCGGCATCACTCCACTCTTCGAAGCCGCCGGTGAGCGTCTCGCGTTTGAGATCGAGTCCGCGCACCGCCTTGAGCAGCGCGGCGCGAAACGTACGGCCGATTCCCATCGCTTCGCCGGTCGATTTCATCTGCGTGCCGAGGTGCGTGTCGGCGATGGGGAACTTGTCGAACGGCCAGCGCGGAATCTTGACCACCGTGTAGTCGAGGGTCGGCTCGTAGGCGGCCTTCGTGACGCCCGTGACCGGGTTGGGAATTTCGTCGAGCGTTTGTCCCAACGCGATGCGCGTGGCGATCTTGGCAATCGGATAGCCGGTGGCTTTCGACGCGAGCGCCGAGCTGCGCGAGACGCGCGGATTGACTTCGATGATCGCGTATTCGCTGCGGTCGGGATGAAGCGCGAACTGAATGTTACAGCCGCCTTGCACCTCCAGCGCGCGAATGACGTTGACGCTGGCGCTGCGCAGCATCTGATATTCGCGGTCGGAGAGTGTCTGCGACGGCGCGACGACGATCGAATCGCCGGTATGCACGCCGACGGGATCGATATTCTCCATGTTGCAGACGATGATGCAGTTGCCGGCGCGATCCCGCAGGACTTCGTACTCGATCTCTTTCCAGCCCAACAGCGACGTTTCGACGAGCGCCTGGTGGATCAAGCTGGCATTGAGGCCGGCGTCGAGCGTCTGACGCAGCTGCTCCTCGTCGTACACGATGCCGCCGCCGGTTCCGCCGAGGGTGTACGCCGGGCGCACGACGAGCGGATAGCCGCTGCGCGCGGCAAACGCGACGCCCGCTTCGACCTCGGTGACGATGACGCTGGAAGCCACCGGCTCGCCGATCTCGAGCATCTTACGTTTGAACCGCTCGCGATCTTCGGCGAGCTTAATCGTTTCGACGGGCGTGCCCAGCAACTCGACCTCGTACCGTTCGAGCAGACCGGCGTCGTCGAGTTCGACCGCGAGATTGAGGCCCGTCTGACCGCCGAGCGTCGGCAGCAGCGCGTCGGGCCGTTCGCGCGCGAGAATTTGCTCGATCGATCCGAGCGTGAGGGGCTCGAGGTAGACCGCGTCGGCTACCTCGGGATCGGTCATAATCGTGGCGGGATTGGAGTTGACGAGGACGACCCGGTGGCCTTCCTCGCGAAGCGCGCGGCACGCTTGCACGCCGGCATAATCGAACTCTGCGGCCTGACCGATGACGATCGGTCCCGAGCCGATGACCATCACGTTCCGGCGGGGCATGCTGGGGCGGTTTCATTGGCCCGCCCGTACCGACGCACCTTTAGTGCGGGCCGCCGCTACGGCTGAAGGCGCCGGATCGTCCACCCTCCGGTCGCGCGCCGGTATTCAAAACGGTCGTGCAGCCGGTTGGCTTGCCCCTGCCAGAACTCCAAGCGCTCGGGTGCGATCGCGTAGCCGCCCCAAGAGTGCGGCCGCGGGACCTCTTCACCTGCGAAACGCTGGTCGAAATGCACGTATCGTTCCTCGAGTACGTCCCGCGATCCAATCGGTTCGCTTTGTTCCGACGCCCACGCTCCCAGTTGGTGGCCGCGCGGCCGTGAGGCAAAGTAGGCGTCCGACTCGTCCTCGGAGAGCACGTGGACGGCGCCTTCGACGAGCACTTGACGTTGCAGCTCCGGCCAGTGCAAGGCCGCGGCCGCAAACGGATTGGCTTCCAGCTGTCTTCCTTTACGGCTGAAGTACGAGGTGTAGAATCGCAGACCGCGTTCGTCGAGACCGCGCAGCAGCACGTACCGCACCGCGGGCTTGCCGTCGACCGTCGCGGTCGCCAGCGCCATCGCGTTGGGTTCGGGATTGGCGCTTTGCGCCGCGTCGGCCATCCAGCGCTTCAGCTGCGCGATCGGGTTGGGATCGAGCGAAGTTTCGGACAGCGCGAGATTCATTCGTAGACGGTTTTCACGAGGAACGAACTCACCCCGGTCACGTGCAGTGCGTCCTTCGGCGTCCCGCATTTCACGAAGTACGCCGGCTGTGGTTTGGCGAGGTCGGGTCCTTGGCAGACGCCGCTCTCGCCCGAGCAATAGTACGGGAAATCGGCGACCACGGTACCGGTGGCGCGATTGCACGTTGCTCCGGATTGCAGCACCATCGCGAACGCTTGCGGCACGGGCCCGGGCGATTCGGGCGGCGGGAGCGCTTTGGTCAGGTTGAGCACGACGCCGGCGTCGGCAGCGAGGTCTGACGGGCAGCCGACCGATTTGGGATCGATAACGAAACACGGATCGTAGATTTCGTTGCCCGTCATGCAGCGGTAGGCATCCGATCGGGTCGATGCGATGGACGACGTCCAGCAGTTTCCGTCGGCGATCTTCTGCGTTTTCATGTCGTGCGGCGAGTACTTCACGACCGTGGTCGATGCGGCCGCGACGGCGACGAGCAGCGCGAGGATCTTCA
The DNA here is from genome assembly GCA_036488875.1 of Candidatus Baltobacteraceae bacterium. Classification (NCBI taxonomy): domain Bacteria; kingdom Bacillati; phylum Vulcanimicrobiota; class Vulcanimicrobiia; order Vulcanimicrobiales; family Vulcanimicrobiaceae; species Vulcanimicrobiaceae bacterium. The sequence continues at coordinate 189,634 of DASXGW010000002.1, forward strand.
ACATTACGGATACCTCCCCAGGCCGAATCCGGCCAAGAACGCGATCACCATTGCGGCGGCGCCGCCGAGCGCGAAACCGAGCGACGCATCGACGGGCTTGCGCTCCATCGTCGTGATGCGACCGAGCTGCGCCAGCGCGTCGTGCAGCTGCGTTGCATTCTCCACGCGGGCGTACGCGCCGCCGCTTTGATCCGCGTAGCTTCGCAACGCTTGTTCGTCGATGGTTGCTTCTTCGTTGGTCCCCGGAATCAGCCCACCCATGGGCGTGCCGATGCCGATCGTGTAGACGGGAATGCTGTGTTCGCCGAGCCACTCGGCGGCGGCGCTGGGATCGCTGCCGCTGTTATTGACGCCGTCGGTAATCAAGATCACGACGCGGTGACCGCGATCCGGCAAGTTCTGTGCGGCCAACTGCAGCGCGTCACCGATGGCCGTCGGACCGTCGGGCTGCGGGAGATTGTCGAGCGAGTCGGAGACGAGCTGGTGGTCCGCGCTCAGCGGCGCAACGATGGACGCGGATCCCGAGAACGCGATGATGCCGATCCTCGTGCCGCCCGGCGTTTCGGAGATGAACGCGCGCGCGGCTGCCTTTGCGGCCGCAGCGCGCGTCGGGATGACATCGCCGGATCGCATCGAGCCTGACGTATCGATGCAGATGAACACCGAGCCATCCTTGATCGGGACCGGAATCGTGAGGTGCGGGCCGGCGGCAGCGAGCACGACGCACGCTAAGGCGACAACCCACATTCCTTCGAGGAGACGAACGATCCACTCGCGCGATTTCACGGCTTCGAGGAAGAACGGAATGTTGGAGTATTCGAGGTCGGTTTCGGTTCGCCGCCGCGCGAGCGCGCGATAGACGATCGCGAGCAAGGCCGCGGCGAGGATTCCCACTACGAGCCACACGGGCCGGTCGAGACTCATTGTACGCGCCCGATTCCAAACGCGGCCGCAAGCGACGCGGAACCGTCGCTTTCGTGCAAGATCCCGGTTCTCCAGCCCGCGCGCGTGAATCGCTCGCTAAGCGCGGTCTCTCGTTCGCGCACCGCCCGGGCGTATGCGGCGCGTTCGCGCCGGCCGACGTAGGTGCGCACCTGACCGCCTTCGGCGCCGCGAAGCCGCACCATACCCCGCAGCGGCAGGCCGTCGAACCACGGATCGCGCGCGATGAGTGCGGTGCAGTCGAAACGCGCGCCCAGTTCGCCGAGCAGTGAATCGTGCTCTTGCTTCAACTCATACCAGTCGCTAATCGCCAGCAATGCCGTCCCGCGCGTGAGCGCGGCGCGCGCAGTACGGAGGACGCTTTGCGCGTCGAACGCGGCCTCGGCATCGTCGACCGGCGCGAGTGCCGCTGCGCGAGCGCTGCGCTGAAGCGGCGCCGGCGTGATGCCCCGCGTGCCTACGCGCACGCAGCGGTCGTCGGCACGCGCCGCGCCGAACCACGACTCGAGCGCTTCTTGCGCCGACTCGGAGAGCCGCCGGCGGCGGCCGACTTGCATGGAACGCGAGCAATCCACGACTGCTGCCAACGTCAGGGCGACGTCTTCGAGCACGACCCGCGTCTGAAGTTCGTTGGAGCGAGCGGTCGCAGCCCAGTCGATGCGGCGTACGTCGTCGCCGGGAACGTAGGCCCGCAGCTCTACAAACTCGTATCCGTCGCCGCGATACACCGTCGGCGATCCGGCTCCCAGATTGCGCGGGCGGCGCCGGCCGCGCAGCAAGGCCCCACGGAGAGTCATGCGGCCCTAAGGCGCGGCGACCTCGGCGACGAGCGCTTCGATAACGCGTTCGGCGCTGACCGCTTCGGTCGTCAGGCGATAGTTGAACCCAATTCGATGGCGCAAGGCATGCGGCGCAATCGCGCGCACGTCGTCGGGAAGCGCGAAATCGCGGGCATCCATGAAAGCACGGGCACGCGCCAAATTGGCCAGGGCGAGGGTTGCGCGGGGGCTCGCGCCATAGTCGATGAGATCGCCGGCGTCCACGGAGTGAGCGCGGTCCGAGCGCAGCGAGACACCACGTGCGAGACGCGTCTTTGCGACGAGGTCGACGATGTAACGCTTGAGTTTCTCGTCGAGGTGCACCGCGTGCGCCTGCATTCGCCAGCGCTTGACATCGTCGAGTGACGCCACCGCGCGCACGGGCTGCGTATCGGCCACGGCAAAGCGGTCGAGGATTTGCAGTTCTTCGGTCGTCGATGGATAGCCGACGTTCACTTTCATCAGAAAGCGGTCCATCTGCGCGACCGGCAGCGCGTAGGTCCCTTCGGAGTCGAGCGGGTTCATCGTCGCCATGACGACGAACGGATCCGGTAGGGGATGCGTCTGCGGTCCGATCGTCACTTGGCGCTCTTGCATCGCTTCGAGCAGCGCCGACTGGACTTTCGCGGGGGCGCGGTTGATTTCGTCGGCCAGAACGACGTTGGCGAAGATCGGCCCGATTACGGTTGTAAAAGCGGCTTCGTTTTGATTGAAGACTCGCGTGCCGACGATGTCGCTGGGCAGCAGATCCGGGGTGAACTGAATGCGCTTGAACTCGCCCTCGAGGGCAGCGGCGAGCGACCGGCACGCCAGCGTCTTGGCGAGCCCCGGGGGGCCCTCCAGCAACACGTGTCCGTTGCAGAGCAGTGCCAGCAGCAGCGCGTCGAGGACTTCGCGTTGGCCGACGATGGTCTGCGCGAGCGCGTCGACGAGCTCCGACGGTTTGCGTTCACTCATGCGAGCATCGCTTCCAGGTTGGCACAGGCATCGTCGACGGCCGGGGCGAGATCGGCGTCGTAGGTAAAGGCGGCACGTTCTAGTGAACGCAGCAAGGCGCGAGTTCGTGCGTCGGCTGCATCGGGACGTTGGAGCACGTCGCCGAGCGTTTCGCCGTCCGACGCACCGATCATCCGCCACACCGCAGCGCGTACGCGAACCGCGGCGCCCCGATTTCGTTCGGCGCGTAAAACGGTCAGCGCGTCGGAGAACTGATCGCGGCGGCTGCGCGGCGGCATCGGCGGCGCGGGCGGTGCCGGGACGACGGTAGCAGGCGTGGGCGCCGGCATCTTGGCGGGCCGGTGCGCGAACAAGAGAACGGCGAGCGCGATAACGCAGACGATACCGCCGGCCCATAGCGCGGCAGTGACGAGCCAGTGCAGCGCGGCCTTCACAAAACGCTTCATTCCGGCCAACGGGTCGAGCGAACCGCCCCCGACGTCGATCGTCAAGGAGTTGCTCGAATACTGCTTCGGGCGCCCGTCGCGCGCGTCGACGGCTTGCAAAGTTGCCGGCGAGATTTCAATCTTGCCCGTGTGATGCGCGATGACGGAGATGGTTTCCGTGTAGTCGGTGCCCGAGGGCGACGTTTGCAGCCGCCGTACGTCGCCGCCCAGCTCGAGTTCCGCGAGGATCGGCAGGACGAGATTATCGATCGAGGCGACGCGTTCGCGCACGTGCACGCGCACGATGAGGTTGAACGGTACTTCGAGTTTGGGATTGCTGGTATCGCTGGAAAGCTCGAACGACTGCACCGTGAGTTTTTGCAACGCTTGCGCCGCAACGTTCCCGGAAAAGGCCGCGACGCTCGAGAGTGCGAGCGCCGCCAGGAGCGCTCGTGACATTCGTCCCCCGCTAATTACAGATCCCCTAGCCATTGCGCGAAGAGGCGGCGGGCATCGTACGGTCCGGGCGACGCTTCGGGATGGAACTGGACGGCTGCGATCGGCAGCGAGCGATGGCGAAAGCCTTCGTTCGTTCCGTCGTTCAAGTTGGTCATCGTCGGTTCGAGCTCGGACGGGAGCGATCGGGCGTCAACGGCATAGCCGTGGTTGTGCGCGGTGATGATGACGTCGCCGGCGACGAGATCTTTCACCGGCTGGTTACCACCGCGATGTCCGTACGGCAGCTTGTACGTCTGCGCGCCGCACGCCAGTGCCAGCAGTTGGTGACCCAGACAGATGCCGTAGAGCGGCTTGCGTCCGATGAGACCGCGCAAGGTACCGATGGTCTGCGGAAGGTCGGTCGGATCGCCGGGACCGGGCGAGATGAACACGGCGTCGGGTTCCAACGCGAGGATCTCTTCTTCGGTGGCATTGTACGGCAGCACGGTGACTTGCGCGCCGAGTGCTTCGAGCTCGCGGAGGATCGCGCGCTTGACGCCGCAGTCCACGAGTGCGATGCGTGCGCCGCTGCTCGAACCTTCGCAAAACGGGCGCTGCGTAGCAACGCTCGGAACGAGCTCCTTAGTGCTGGCCGTGCGAACGAAATCCGCCAGCGTCCGCTCGGCCCGTTCGAGCGCGGCTTCGCCCACCGCTAACGCCGCCCAGATCGTTCCGTGCTCGCGCAGCGCGATGGTGATTGCACGCGTGTCGGCTCCCACCAGCGTCGGGACCTTTTGTTCGTCGAGCCACGACGGCAGATCGCGCTTGGCGAGATGGTGCGAGGGATGATAGGCGATTTGCTTGATCACTGCGCCGGCGACGCACGCGCGCGAGTATTGCGCCGCCGTCCCCGACACGCCGTAGTTGCCGATCATCGGATAGGTAAACGTGAGAATCTGCCCGGCGTACGACGGATCGGTCAACGCTTCTTCGTAGCCCGTCATTCCGGTATAGAACACGGCTTCGCCCAACGCGGTGCCTTCGAATCCAAGACCGCGTCCGTCGAATCGGCTTCCGTCGGCGAGAAAGAGCGCGGCGCGGGGTGCGGGCATGTCGGGACTAGCCATTGTCGGGGGCTCGATAGAAAACCTCGCCGCCGACGATCGTGCCGATGCAGCGGCGCGGCAAGATGTGCCCCGCGAACGGCGTGCTCTTTCCTTTGGAGACGAACCGCTCGGGTTGCACGCGCCACGGCCGGTCCGCGAAGATCGTTACGTCGGCAACGCTTCCCGGAGCGAGCGTGCCGCCGGCAATCCGTAAGATCCGCGACGGGTTCGTAGAGAGCAGTTCGACGAAGCGCAGCAGCGGAAGGTCCGGAAGCGCGGCCGCATACGCGCCGATCGCGACTTCTAATCCGGAGAAACCAACCGCCGCATGCGTCAGATCGCCGCTTTTTTCGGCGGCCGTGTGCGGCGCGTGATCGGTTGCGAAGACGTCAATCGTTCCGTCTCGCACGGCGTCGCGCAGCGCGCGCACGTCGTAGCTGGTGCGCAGCGGCGGGTTGACCTTTGCCGCCGGTCCGAGCTGGCGAACCGCGTCGTCGGTGAACGTCAGGTGGTGCGGCGTGACTTCGCACGTGGCTTGCGAGCCGTGGACGCGCGTGTACCGAATCAGCTCCAAGCCGCCGCGAGTGGTGAGATGCGCGATGTGCCACGCCTTGCGAGTATCGGCCGCGATCAAGAGATCGCGCGCGACGATGACGTCTTCGGCGACCGCCGGCGCTCCGGCAACGCCGAGCGCGTGCGAGACGATGCCGTCGTTCATCACGGCGTTGCCTTTGATCGCCTCGTCCTCGCAATGCGAGATGAAAGGCCCTCGCACGCCGCTGGCTACCCGCGCGGCGTCGCGTAGGACGCGAGCGTTGCCGATCGTGTTGCCGTCGTCGGAGAACGCGACCGCGCCGGCGCGCGACAACGCCGCAAAGTCGCAAAGTTCGCGTCCTTGGCGCGCGCGTGTGATCGCGGCTATGGGATAGACTCGACAGCGGGCCGAGCGCGCGATTTCGGCCGCCAAACGTTCGAGCACGTCGGGCGCGTCGAGCGCGGGATTGGTGTTGGGCATACACGCCACGGCGGTAAAACCGCCGTGCAATGCCGCGTCGGTTCCCGTGGAAACGGTCTCCTTTTCGGAATAGCCCGGCTCGCGCAGGTGCACGTGCATGTCGATGAACCCGGGAGCGACGATCGCATTGTTCGCGTCGAAAACGTCTTCGTCACCGGCGAGCGGCAAATCGACGCCGATCTCGGCAACGATTCCGTCGGAGACGCGCACGTCGCGTATGGCGTCGAGTGGAATCGACGGATCGACGACCCGTCCGCCGCGAATCAGCAGTGCGCGCTTCACGAGGTGCCGTTAACGAGAAAGTCGAGCACGGCCATCCGCACGCCGACGCCGTGAAGCACCTGCTTGGCGTAGCGCCAGCCGGCGAACTCGAGGACCGACTCGTCGAGCTCCATCCCGCGGTTGTACGGTCCCGGATGCATGATGACGGCGTTCTCCCGAACCTTCTCGAGCCGCTTGCGATCGAGGCGGTAAGCGGCGACGTATTCCTCGTCGGTGATGGGCATCGAGTCGAAACGTTCGCGCTGAATGCGCAACAGCATCACGGCGTCGACTTCGGGCAGAATGGCGTCGAAATCGCGCTCGATACTGATACCGTCTCGACCGTACGTCGCGGGCAGAAACGCGTCCGGTCCGACCAGCATCACCTTGGCTTTGAGGCGGCGCAAACCGCGAATCGTCGAGTGCGCGACGCGGCTGTGCAGGACGTCACCGACGATCGCGACGGTGCGTCCCTCGAGCTCGCCGAACTCCTCGCGCAAGGTGTAGATGTCGAGCAGCGCCTGCGTCGGATGGGCGTGCGCGCCGTCACCCGCATTGACGACGTGCCCGTCGAACGACATCGCGACGCGCTGAGGAAACCCGGCTTCGGAATGCCGCACGACCAGAACCGAAAATCCCATGGCGCCGAGGGTGATCGCGGTATCCTCGAGCGTTTCGCCTTTGGTCGCCAGGCTGAGATCTTTAGGTGAAAGGTTGACGACGTCGCCTCCGAGGCGAAGTTCGGCCAAGTTGAACGACGCAAACGTGCGCGTGCTCTGCTCGAAGAACATGTTCGCGCAAGCGTGACCGGTCAGCGTTTGTTCGGCCTTGCTCTGTTCGAAATGCGCCGTGCGCTCGAAGATGTAGGTCAGTTCGTCGGCGTTGAGGTCGTCGAGATCGATGAGGCTTCTGCGAATTCGCATCGAGTTGCCTAGTCGGCGCCCTCGAGGACCTCGACCTCATCGGTCGGCGAGGGCTCGGAGGAAAGCGTAACGCTGATGCGTTCGCGGCGGCTCGTCGGCACGAAGCGGCCGACGTAATCCGGCTGGATGGGCAACTCGCGCAGGCCGCGGTCGACGAGCACGCATAGACGGATTGCGGCCGGGCGTCCCAGATCCGTCACGGCGTCGAGCGCTGCGCGAATCGTCCGCCCGGTGTAGAGGACGTCGTCGACCACGACGACGGTTTGCCCGGAGACGTCAGCCGGAATTTCCGACTCGGGCATCTCGTGGGTTACGCGGTCGTCGCGATAGAGATTGATGTTGAGAAATCCGAGCGCCGGTGCGTGTCCCGAGACGCGCGCGATCTCGTTTGCCAAACGCGTCGCGAGGGCTTCGCCGCCGCGGCGAATGCCGAGCAGGACGACGCCCTTCTGAGCTTCCTCCGGCTCGAGAATCTGGTGCGCGAGACGCGCGACGATGCGAGCGATTTCGTCGGCGCGAACCAGCAGGCGGCGCTTTTCGGTAGGCGTCATCACGGTTTCGAATCTCCCTCGCTCGTCAACTCGGTCAGGGCGGATTCCGCGTGAACGAGCTCCTGACGATATCCTTCCAGCTTCGAGCGCTCCTTCGCAACCACGTCTGGGGCGGCCTTGGCGACGAACTGCCCGTTGCCGAGCTTTCGTTCCAACCGTTCGACCTCGCCGTGAAGACGCGCGATGTCCTTGCGATAGCGATCTTCGAGCAAGGCTTTGGGCGCCTCGGGCCGCACGCCGGCCAGCGCTTGAGCGAGCGTATCCCCGGCCGGCGGGCTTTGACGCACGGTGCCGGCGCAGAGGTGCGCCAGGAGTGCCGCGACGCCGGCATCAACGTTCGCGGGGACGTCGAGTACGACGCGCTCCTTCGGCTGCAAGCCGATGTCGGCGCGCAGGTTGCGAATGCGTTCCGTCGCCTCGCGCACGAGCTCGAAGAGCGTTGCCGCGTCGCGGTCGACCGGGACCTCGAGGGCATCGGGCCACGTGGCCGTCATGATCGTCTCCCCGTCGTGTGGAAGCGACAGCCACACTTCCTCGGTAATGAAGGGCTCGATCGGATGCAGCAGCCGCATGGCGTTATTCCAAACGAAGGAGAGCACCCCGGCCCGCGTCGCGGCGTTTTCCGGAAGCTTCGTCGCTTCGAGGTACCAGTCGCAGAACTCGTACCACACGAATCGCCAAAGCGTCTCCGCCGCGCTGCCGAAGTCGTAACCCGTGAACGCCTGGGTTACGCGCTCGATCGTGTCGTGCAGGCGCGCGAGGATCCAACGGTCGGCGAGCGTTAGCGTCGCGTGCTTGGGTAAGGTGAGCGCGCCGGGCATCGGCTCGGGCAGTGCGAGCATGTAGCGCGTCGCGTTCCAAATCTTGTTGTTGAAGTTGCGAGCTTCTTCCGCGCGGGACTCGGAGTATCGCATGTCCTGCGATTCCAAACGCATCTGGCGTAGGATAGAAAGGCGGAATGCGTCGGCGCCGTACTGAGCTGCGAGGTCCATCGGGTCGATCGCGTTACCCAACGATTTGGACATCTTGCGGCCTTGAGCGTCGAACACCAGCGGAGTAATCATCACGTCGCGGAACGGCACATCGCCCATGAAGTGAATGCCCAGCATAACCATGCGCGCGACCCACAGAAAAATAATTTCCTGCGCCGTGACCAGCACTTGTGAGGGATACCAGCACTGAAGTTCGTTCGTTTTCTCCGGCCATCCCAAGATCGAGAACGGCCACAACCCACTGGAAAACCACGTATCGAGCGTGTCCGGGTCCTGTACGAGCAGTTCCGGCGGCGTATGATGATCGCGCCGTGCGATCTCTTCGGCTTCTTCTTTTGTCTCTGCAACGATGGGAGCCTCATCGGGCGTGTACCAGACGGGCAGTCTGTGGCCCCACCAAATCTGCCGTGAGATGTTCCAATCGCGAATGTTCTCCAGCCACTGTTCGTATATGCGGCCGCGGGCTTCAGGAAAAAACCGCAAACGGCCGTCGCGATAAGCTTGCAACGCCGGCGCCGCGAGCGTTTCCATCTTTACGAACCACTGCAGCGATAGAAGCGGCTCGATGACGTCGCCGGTCCGCTCGCTAATCGAGATCGCGTGGCGGTACGCTTCTTCTTTGACGAGCAGTCCTTTGTCGCGCAGCGCGGCGACGATGCGCGCGCGCGCTTCGAACCGGTCGAGTCCGTCGTAGTCGCCGACCGGCACGTCGCGACCGGTAATCCGCGCGCGCAAATCCATGATCGACGGCATCGGCAGATCGTGGCGCAATCCGATCTCATAGTCGGTCGGGTCGTGCGCCGGCGTGACCTTGACGGCACCGGTGCCGAACTCCGGATCGACGTTTGCGTCGGCAACGACGGGAATCGCGCGTTCGAGCATCGGCGGCAACAGCACGAACTTCCCGACGAGCGCGCGGTACCGTTCGTCCTCGGGATGCACGGCAATCGCAACGTCGCCGAGCATCGTCTCGGGACGCGTGGTAGCCACCGTAATGCCTTGGGCGGCGTCACCGTCGAGCGGATAGCGCACGTACCATAAGGTGGCGTCGCGTTCGACGTGGTCGACCTCGGCATCCGAGACGGTCGTCTTTCCCTTAGGGTCCCAGTTGATCAGCCGCTTACCGCGGTAGATCAATCCCTCGCGGTAGAGCTGCACGAACACCTTGCGCACGGCGGCCGATAAGCCGTCGTCCATCGTAAACCGCGACCGTTTCCAGTCGGGACCAAAACCCAGAACGCGAAACTGTGCGTCGATCTCGCCGCCGTACGTGCGCGACCACTCCCACGCGCGCTCGACGAACGCCTCACGGCCGAGGTCTTCGCGCGTCAGCCCTTCCTTGGCCATCTCGCGGACGATGACGGCTTCGGTGGCGATCGCCGCATGATCGAGCCCGGGCAGCCAGTCCGCGTTGTTGCCGAGCATACGATGGAAGCGTGTGAGTACGTCCATCGGCGTGTAGGTCGAGCCGTGGCCGAGGTGAGCCCGGCCCGTAACGTTGGGCGGCGGCATGCAGATAATGAACGCGGGCCGAGCCGGGTCGGGCTCCTCGTGGAAATAGCCGTGCTCTTCCCAGCGGCGGTAGAGCCTGGGCTCGACCGCGCGGGGATCATATTGCTTGGGAAGCTCCATGGATTCGCGCCTCTTTTGGCGCCACGGGTGGGCTAGGCCTTGGGGAAGAGTCCGGGGACGTCCTCGAGGCGCTTGACGATCTTGAACTCGCGGTCGAAGTTCGTGATGTCGAAGATTCGCTGCACGAGCGTGCTGGCGATCACGAGCGTGACGGAGCCGCCGCGAGCGGCCGTGACGTTACGGTATCGCACTAGCGCGGACAACGCCGTCGAATCCAAAAACTCAACGGCGCTCATGTCGATGACGATCATGTCTGCCGAAGGCATCGCTGCAAGAGCGCGTTGGAAGTCGGTGACATTGGAGATGTCAACCTCCCCGCTGAGCGTGAGCACAGGGGTATCGTCGATCGTTCTCAGCGTGAACTCACCGAAAACGTCCTCGGTCAATTGGTCCCCTTCTCGGCGAGCGTTTTCGTTAGGCTATCGAGGAGAATCTGACGCTTCTGCTCGGCCGGCGCGGCGGCGTAGAGGGGGAACTCCTCGCCGAGCATCGCTTCCAAACCGTCCTTGATGAGGCGTTCGGATTCGGGCGACGGTCCGCCGTTGCTGCCGTCGCGCGTGACCGGACGAAGAAGGCCGTCGATCAAATCGGCATCCAGCAGCCGCAGCAGCGTAGCTTCGCACGGCTGCAAGCGATAGACGTTGCGCCGCGGGCGCGTTCCGGGGAACGTCTGGCGCTCGCGCTCGATGAAGCAGAGCTCCTCGAGCACCGCTAGGGCTTCGAACACCATCGAGGTGCTATAAAGACCTAGGTCACCGCGAATCTGATCCGTCGTCGGGTGGCACTTCTCGTTCCGGCTGCACAGCATTGCCAGATACGCGTACATGCAGACTTGACGCGGATTGAGGATTTGAAAGAGAAACGCGGACCACCACGCCGGAATGGGCGCGAGCGGATGACACTCCTCGCGATCACCAGATTCGTTCACTGCTCGTGCGGTCATTATGAAGATGCCTCGTTCCGGCCTATGCCCAGTTGCTCCAGAAAATCGGAGCCAGGACTTTACCGCCGCGCGGCAGGCGCCAAACTGGGACCAAAAAGCAAAAAAGCGCTCGTCAGCGCTCAAGAATGTGGATTACGGTGGAGATTCGTTCTCTGATTAGGAGCCAAACGGGCGTAATGTACTAAGGTACATAAGCCCTTTGGCGACGACGCCGGAGGGCGAATATCCGCCCTAAGCCGGCATGTCTTTCTTTTGTTCTTGGTAGATGAGGGTCGGCTGTTCTTTCTTCTCGATGACGTCTTTATTGATGATGCACTTCTTGACGCCTTGGAGCGACGGCAGATCGTACATTACTTCGAGCATCGTCTCTTCGAGGATCGACCGCAGTCCGCGAGCGCCCGTCTTACGGCTCTGCGCTCTGGTCGCAATCGCGACGAGCGCGTCTTTGGTGAACTGCAAGTCGACGCCGTCCATGTTCATGATCTTTTGGAACTGACGAACCAGCGCGTTGCGCGGTTCGGTGAGGATCCGGCGCAGGGCAAGCTCGTCGAGCGCGTCGAGGGTGACCACTATCGGCAGACGCCCGATGAACTCGGGAATCAGGCCAAACTTCAGGAGATCTTCGGGCATCAGTTGCTGCAGCAGCTTGCCGACGCGAAGTTCTTTTTTGCCCTCGGGCTGCGCGCGGAATCCCATGTTGTTCGCGGCGACGCGCGACTCGATGATCCGCTCGAGACCGTCGAAAGCACCGCCGCAGATGAACAACACGTTGGTCGTGTCGATCTGGATGAACTCTTGGTGCGGGTGCTTGCGGCCGCCCTGCGGCGGCACGTTGGCAGTGGTCCCTTCGAGAATCTTCAGAAGCGCCTGCTGAACGCCCTCACCGGAGACGTCTCGCGTGATCGACGGGTTCTCGCTCTTGCGCGCGATCTTGTCGATCTCGTCGATGTAGACGATGCCCTTCTCTGCGCGCTTGACGTCGTAGTCGGCCGCTTGAATGAGTTTGAGCAAAATGTTCTCGACGTCTTCGCCGACGTATCCGGCCTCGGTCAGCGAGGTGGCGTCGGCCATGGCCAGCGGCACGTCGAGAATTTTGGCGAGCGTCTGCGCGAGATACGTCTTCCCGGAACCCGTCGGTCCGACCAGCAAGATGTTGGACTTCTGCAGCTCGACGTCGTCGGCGGTGCCGCCGGCGTTGATGCGCTTGTAGTGATTGTAGACGGCGACGGCGAGCGACTTCTTCGCGCGCTCCTGACCGATCACGTACTGGTTGAGGATGTGATTGATCTCTTTGGGCTTGGGAATGTTCCGCAGCCGCAAATTCTCGTCGACGTTCTTGTAGAGCTCTTCTTCGATGATCTCGTTGCAGAGCTCGATACACTCGTCGCAGATGTAGACGCCGGGACCAGCGATCAACTTGCGCACCTGCTCCTGCGACTTTCCGCAGAAGCTGCACTTGAGTTGACCCTTCTCGTCTCCAAAGCGGAACATCGTGGTTCCCGGTCGTCCTCTCTCGACTTAAGCCGGTAGCGGCAGGCTCGTGCGATCTTCGATGATGGTATCGATTATCCCGTAGTCCTTCGCCTCCTCGGCAGTCATATAATAGTCCCTATCGATGTCCCGGAGAACCTGGTCGATGGGTTTCTTGGTCGTTTCTTCATAGATTCTCGCGACCGTTTGGCGGGTAGCGATCAGGTCGCGGGCCGCGATCTCGACGTCGGTTGCTTGACCGCCGATCTGGGAGACCCAGGGCTGGTGAATCAGGATTTTGGCGTGCGGGAGCGCGTAGCGCTTGCCTTGTGCGCCGCCGGTTAGGAGAATCGACCCCATGGACGCGGCCATGCCCATGCAAATGGTGGCGACGTCCGGCTTGATGAACCGCATGGCATCGAACATCGCCAACCCGGCCGTGACGCTGCCGCCCGGCGAGTTGAGGTACATGTCGATGTCCTTATCGGGGTCTTCTTTCTCGAGAAAGAGCAGCTGCGCGATCACCAGGTTTGCCAGGTGATCGTCGATTGGTCCCCCGACGAACACGATGCGGTCTTTGAGCAGACGCGAGTAGATGTCGTACGCGCGCTCCCCGCGCGCCGACTGCTCCACAACCATCGGAACCAGATGTCCCAAGACATACCTCCCCAAAATTTGCAAACACATTTTGGGGACCCCGAATCTCTTTACAGGCACTCCGGCGCTACGCGCCTGCGCGCCCCCCTCGGGCAGAGCCCGCGGGGCCCCCAACTTCTTTAGCTTACTTTATATCTTCTTGTATCTCTAACTACGACGCGGGGCTTTGGGTTTCTTCGGTGACGGCGGCGTTGTCGATAAGGAAGTCGAGCGTCTTGTTACGCACGATTCCGTCCATCAAGGAGAGCAAGCTATTCCCCAGCGCCTTCCGAATCCGCGCGACGGGTTGGCCGTATTGCCGGGAAAGGGCTTCTAATTCTTGCGTCACGTCGGCCGGGGTTGCGGCGATATGCTCGATCTTTGCGATCTGCTCGATGAGAAGCGTCGTTTTTACGCGGCTTTCGGCTTCCGTGCGCAGCTCGGCGCGCAACTGTTCTTCGGTCTTTCCGCTCTCGGTGAGATACTCTTCGAGCGTCTTCCCGGAGCGCGACGCGTTACCGGCCACGTCGCTCATCAAGTGATCGACTTCCGCGTCGACGAGGCTGGGCGGAAGCGGAAAATCGTGCGATGCCGACAGCTTTTCGACGATTGCGTTACCGACGATGCGGCGGCCGCGCGATTCGGCAATCGCTCCGAGGCGCTTACGCACGTCGTCGCGCAGCTCTTCGAGCGTTTCGTTCTTGGAGACGCTCTTAGCGAACTCGTCGTCGATCGCCGGAATTTCCAGCTGCTTCACGTCGTGCAGCGTGATACCGAACGTAGCGGTTTTACCGGCTAGGCGTTCGACGGAGTAGTCGTCGGGGAATTGCGCCTCGACGTCCTTGGCTTGCCCGGTGGACATGCCCGCGATTCCGTCGACGAAACCGGGAATGAAGCGGTCGCCGCTGAGCTCGGTGACTTGGTTCTGCGCGGTACCGCCGTCGAAGAGCTCGCCGTCGATTCGGCCCTCGTAGTCGATCGTAACGACGTCGCCCAACTGGGCGGGACGCTCCACCGGCACCAGGGTGGCGCGATCCTTGGCCAGGGCCTGGAGGCTGCGCTCGACGTCGTCGTCGGTGACCGTCACGGCCGGCCGGGACACGGCTAGACCCTTGTAATCCTTGAGCTCGATCTGCGGCCTTACTTCGACCGTCGCCTTGAGGCGCGTGGGGCGGCCCTCCGTCTCCTCGACGACTTCCATGCGAGGCCGGTCGACCGGGTCGAGGTCGTGCTCGCGGACGGCGGCGGCGTAAGCGTCGGGAAGCACTTCCTCCATCGCCTGACTCGTGATCGCGTCGGCGCCGTAGGCTTGCTCGAAGACCTTGCGCGGGATCTTCCCCGGGCGGAATCCGGGAAGGCGCGCCTTCTTCACGAGGCGCTTGAACGCGCGCTCTTCGGCTGCCGCGAGCTGGTCGCTGGTGATGGGAATCTCGAGCTCGACCTGCGTCGGTGCGAGCCGGTTCAGTGTTGACGTGCTCAGGATGTGCTTCTCTGCTGCGAACTGAAGAAAAATTAGCGGAAGACGAGATTCGAACTCGCGACCCTCGCCTTGGCAAGGCGATGCTCTACCACTGAGCTACTTCCGCGCGTTGGTACGGCTTGGCGCCGGGCAATTTGGGCAAGCAGAGACTCGAACTCTGACGGGTTGCCCCACTGGAACCTAAATCCAGCGCGTCTGCCAGTTCCGCCACTTGCCCGGGCGACCCGGATAAATAGAACGCCTTGGGGCCTTCTCCTGCCGTGCGGGAACGAAGCGGCCCCTGCGGCGACGCCTGCAGGGGCCGAAAGGTTTTTGCACCGCCAGGGACTCGAACCCCGAACCAATTGATTAAGAGTCAACTGCTCTACCATTGAGCTAGCGGTGCATGGACGTGCGCCCTCCGGGACTCGAACCCGGGACCAACGGATTAAAAGTCCGCTGCTCTACCGACTGAGCTAAAGGCGCTCGCTTTTCCTGCCCAAGAAAGTATAGCGCGGTTCGTCAAGCCGATGCAGTCCGCGGTGCGCGACCCAGGACTTCGGGATACAGCGTAACCATCTCGGCGGCCGAGATCGGACGCGCGTACAAGAAACCTTGCGCGAGGCGGCAGCCGGCATTGCGCAAGATCTCGCGCTGACGCACCGTTTCGACGCCTTCGGCGACGACTTTTACGTCGAACGCCTCCGCTAAAGTCATCAGCGTGCGTACGATCGGTTCGCTCGCGAGCTCGCCATCGTTGCCCGAGACGAATCCGCGGTCGATCTTGATCGCATCGACTTTGAACTGCTGCAGATAGCGCAGCGACGAGTAGCCCGTGCCGAAATCGTCGATGCATATCTTGAAGCCGCGATCGCGAATGCGCTCGAGCATCACGTTGGCGCGGGTTCCGCTGTCGAGTACGACGCTTTCGGTGATCTCGACCGTGAGATCTTCGGGCGACAGGCCGTGATGCTCGATGGCTTGCACGAGCGCGCGCTCGAAATCCGTATCGACCAACTCGGCGGCCGACACGTTGACGTGCATGGTGAAGTCCATGCGGCCGTTACGATTGCGCCGCCATTGCGAGAGCTGCTCGCAGGCGGTGTTGACGACGAACCGTCCGATCGGAGTAGCCAGGCCCGTCGTCTCGGCAATGGGCATGAACTCCATCGGGCCCATGACGCCTTCGCTGGGGTGATCCCAGCGCAGCAACGCTTCGCAGCCGACCGGCGTGCCGTCGACGATGCTGACGATCGGCTGATACAGCAGACGGAATTCGCTGCGTTCCAGCGCCTGGCGGATATCGCTGGTGAGCTGCAGCCGCTTCTGCGCCCGGTCGTGCATCTTGGAGTCGAACAGCGCGTAGCGCGTCCCGCCGCCGATCTTCGCGTGCTGCATGGCGATCTCGGCGTCGCGCATCACGTCTTCGGCGTGTTCGTAACTCGCCGAGCCGATGGCGATGCCGACGCTTCCGCCGAGGTAGATCGACCTGCCGTTGATGTTGATCATCTTAGAAAGATTGTTGAGGATCCGGCGCGCCACCGATTCGACGTGCAAGATGTCGCCGAGCGACTGCAGCAGAATCGCGAACTCGTCGCTTCCGAGCCGCGCGACCACGTCGCGCGCGTCGACCGACGAGCGGAGGCGCTGCGCCACTTGCGTGAGGACGCTGTCGCCGGCACCGTGCCCGAGGCTTTCGTTAATGTCGCGGAAGTGCTCGAGATCGATGAACAGGACGGCAAAGAACGAGTCGAGCAGCGCGGTGGCTTCCTCGAACCGCCGCCGGAGCTGTTCCTCGAAAAGCCAGCGGTTGGGCAATCCGGTGAGCGAGTCGTGCGTCTTGTCGTGCAGAATGCGGCGCTCGCTGTGTTTGAGCGCCGTCTTGTCGCGAAACATGCAAATCGCAAAGAGCGGTTTGCCGTCGTGTTCGTGTACGACCGAGATCGTCGCGTCGGTCCAAACCTCTTGTCCGAGGGCCGTTCGGAGATGCTGCTCGTATTCGAACGTCTCGCGCTCGCCGGCGAGCAGCTCGGCGAGTTCCTGTTCGTGTCCGTCGAGCGCCGCGGCCACGCTGTCGCCGAACAGCGCGCGAAAGACTCCGTTCGCGTCGACGACGTGCCCGCCGCGGTCGAGCACCGCGATACCGAGCGCGGCGCCCTCGAAGACCGCGCGGAACTGCGCTTCGGTCAAGCGTAACGCTTCCTCGGCCTTCTGGCGAGCGAGCTCGACGGCGAGCCGTTCGGATTCTTGCTGTGCGCGCGCCAGAGCCTGGCTGCTGCGGAACGCGACGACTTGCGCGATGAGCAGCATGAGCCCGACGACGAGCAGCGCGCCAAGGAGCAGCGCGATGTAAAAGTAGGTGCGCTTCTCGTTATAGATGCGGGCGCGTTCGCTCACCATCGCGTCCATGCCGCGTGAGAGCTGGTACAGGAGTTCGCGCGACGCCGCTAGTGCGGGCGCGGCTGCGGCCTCGATGCCGTTTGGATCGACGGTGGGGCGATCCTTGTAGAGCACCTGGCTCGAAAGGAGCTTGTAGACGTCTCTTCCGGCCGCTTCGTATCGCTTGACGAGCGGCGGGATCGCGTCGAACTGCTTCGCCTGCGCCGGCACGAGCGTCTTGAACATCTTCACGACACCAGGGATATCGTTTCCGGACAGATCGTAGTCGCCCTGAACCGTTCCAATGGCGTTCGAAAAAGCCAAACGCTCGCGCAAGGTCATCCCGCCGTTGCGTACGGCGAGGATGGCCCGAACGACCGAACTCCGCAGAAAGTCGGCACCTTCGGGGGCAAGGCTAAAGACGATTTGCGCGACGTTCTGCGTCTGCTGATTGTCGTAGTTGAGTCCGCTGCCGTTGTCGAGATCGTAAATCAGCGCGTCGATGTGGCGCGACAATCGGCTAAAGAGTTGTACCGCGCTCGCTCCCGGCGGCGCCTTGCGAAGGTCGTCCCAAGCGCGCTGTGAAGCCGCCCAGTCACCGTTGGGATCGAACTCGGCCGCTGGGCCGGTCTTTCCGAAAAGCACGTCGATCGCGCGCATCCGCGCGTCGATGACGCTGCGCAGCGCGTTCGTGCGCATCGGCGTATCGCCGAGTACCAACGAATAGCGAAAGTCGGAGATCGCGTCCCACGTTGCCGTAAGGTCTGCAGCCGATCGCAGTGCGAGACGGTCCTTATCGAGCGCGGTGGGGCTTAGGCCGCCAAGCGCGTCGAGCCGCGAAATCTGCCAGAAGACGACGCCGAGAAGCACAGCCGAAACGACAGTGACGATAATACCCGACCACTGCGTCAAAGCCCGAAGCGTGGCAGCCCGGCGGACCATCGACCAATCTTCGCGCCTCTCTCAGGCACTACATCTTTAGGACTAGGTAAGGAATGAGGTTGAGTGGGGTGACTGACGGGACTTGAACCCGCGGCCTTTCGGGTCACAGCCGAACGCTCTAACCAACTGAGCTACAGTCACCGCGCTGCTTTTGGGCGCCGGATTTTCGCGCCCGGAGGGACTCGAACCCCCATCTTCGAGTTTAGAAGACTCGTGCCTTATCCTGTTAGACCACGGGCGCAAGATTTCGGGGGCGAGGTACCCCCGCTAGGATACCATGCCCCCGCAAGTGGTCGGGGCGACACGATTCGAACGTGCGGACCTCCCGCTCCCAAAGCGGGCGCTCTAACCAAGCTGAGCTACGCCCCGATCGACCTAAACCAGCCGAACTGCGCTATCGTACGCCTTCTATGGCAGTTCGCGCAACGGACGTCGCATTTCGCGATCTCCGCTTCTAACCTTCGTAGCGACCCCGCTCCTCTAACGAGGTCACTGATGTTGTTTACCTTCTTGCCACGAACGTGGTCGAACTCCAAGACGCGGGGATCATTTTCACCGCAATCGACGCACGGGTGGCTCATGAGATAGCGAGCTACGACGGCGCGGTTCCTTCGGCGGTAATACGCGAAGTTTCGTTTTGTCCTCCCAAGAATAGTCGCCACATTTCGGTCATAATACTCGCGACAGTAGAGTCGGCCGCAGGCGTGGCAGTAACTTCCCGCATGCGGATGACCGCGGCGGGGAGGAAAAGATTCTAAGGGTAGCTCCATCTTGCATCTGCGACATTGTTTCATTAAGCAATCGTCGCAGACCGGTGTGCCACCAGTATTGCACTTTGAAAATCCCTGTCGCAGAAAATAGTTTAGAACGCGAGTTTGTGAAAGCCGACGTACCGATCGAGTTCCGAGCGCGCGTCGCGCGCGACGGCGAACGTTTCGTCAATTCGCATTCCGGCGCGTAACGCCGCCCGCGTGACGCGAAGGTTCGAAGCCGGTACCACCAGCGTGCACCACGAGGCGCCGTAGGCGCGCTGTAGGGTCAGCATGCAGAACGCGAAGATCTGGCGCGCGTACGCACCCGACGCAACGGCGCACGGACCGATGCGGCCGTCGGGCCAGACGTACGCGTAACCGACGAGCTCCCCCTGATTGAAGAACGACTGTCCCGTCGCGGCGGAGTTCCAGATGCGATGAGCCTCCGGACGCACGGCGCCGCGCGTTTCGCGATCGAGCGTGTTGAGTGCAAACGAGTGTCCCAGCGGATCGAGCGCGCTCACTTCGAAGCGGTAATCGCCGGCCGCCATCGAGGCGAGCGCGTCTTCCTTAGGAATAGCGCCCGACAGTGAGAGGATGACGTCGTGATGGGGTAAGCCGAACTGCAGCGCGAGCGCGACGCCCGACGGATCGGCGAGGTTGATCGCGACTGCGCGCGTCGCTTCCCCGCTGTCCTCGAACGCCGCCTCGACCAAACGCGTGCCGATGCCGTGCCCGCGGAAACTCGGCGTCACGTAGACATCGCCCAAGTAGCGCTCTTCTTCCATCGAGTCGCAGGCCGCGAGACCAACGACCTCGCCGTCGTCGCGAGCGACCCATGCGGTGCCGCCGTCGGCGGAGACGAGCGAAAGGCGCATCGTCAGCTCGTCGACGTGCCGGCGCGCTTGAATCGCGCGCACGTCGTCGACCGAGGCGAGCTCGACGCGTATCTCAGTCATCCGATTGCAGCGACCTCAAAAGCGCGTCCGCCGCGTGGCGCCGATGGCTCACCGCGTTCTTGTCTTCGGGGGTCAGTTCGGCGAACGTGCGATTGTGGGGCGGATAGAAAAAGATCGGGTCGTAACCGAAGCCGCCTTCGCCGATTTCGCGCGTCGTTATCGTGCCCTCGACCGTACCGAGCGCAACGTTCGGCTTGCCGTTGGGAGCGATCAGCGCCATGACGCACACGAACCGCGCGGTTCGCCCGGCTTCGGGAACGTCACGCATCTCCTCCAGCAGTGCTCCGCGCCGCTGCGTCCACGGACTTTCTACGCCCGCGTACCGCGCGGAAAATACGCCAGGCCGTCCCTCGAGCGCGTCGACCTCGAGCCCGCTGTCATCGGCGAGCACGGCCGCTTCGATCCCGGCATTGCGGATTTGCCGGTCGAGCGCGCGTGCCTTAAGCATCGCGTTGCCGACGTAGCTGGTGGCGTCTTCGGAAACGTCCGCGTAGTCGGCATACGTATCGAGATCCAATCGGGACCCGGCAAAAAGCTCGCGCAGCTCGCGAAGCTTGCCGGCATTCTTCGACGCCACATACGTCTTCAGGGCAACTACTCCAACCGTAAGACGGCCATAAAGGCTTCTTGCGGGAGCTCCACTTTGCCGACGCGTTTCATGCGCTCCTTGCCGGCCTTCTGCTTCTCCAGCAGCTTTCGCTTGCGCGTGATGTCGCCGCCGTAGCATTTGGCGAGCACGTTCTTGCGCATTGCGTTGACGGTTTCGCGCGCGACGATTTTTCCGCCGATTGCCGCCTGAATCGGAACGTCGAACATTTGGCGCGGGATCAGTTCCTTGAGCTTCTCCGCTAGTGCCCGCCCGCGCGTCGCGGCGCGGTCGCGAGCCACGATGAACGAGAGCGCGTCGACCGGCTCGCCGTTGAGCACGATCTCGAGCTTGACCAAGTCACCCTCGCGGTACCCGATGACGTCGTAATCGAGCGACGCGTAGCCCTTCGTGCGCGATTTCAGCATGTCGAAAAAATCCACGATGACCTCGATGAGCGGCATCTCGTAGGTCATGATCACGCGGCCGTCGTGGAGGTATTCCATATTGGCGAGTGTTCCGCGGCGGCTCTGCGCGATGTCCATGATCGTGCCGACGTAATCCGGCGGCGCGATGATCGTCGATTTGACGTAGGGTTCTTCGATCGAACGGATCAGGTTCATGACCGGCAGTTTCGAAGGGTTGTCGATCATCTCGACGTTCCCGTCGGTCTTGGTGACCCGGAAGACGACCGAGGGCGACGTCGCGATGAGGTCGAGGTTATAATCTCGCTCGAGGCGCTCCTGAACGATCTCCATGTGCAGCAAGCCCAAGAAGCCGCAGCGGAATCCAAAGCCCAGCGCGACCGACGTTTCAGGCTCGTACACGAGCGCGGCGTCGTTGAGCTTGAGTTTCTCGAGCGCGTCGCGCAGCTCGTCGTACTCCACGCCTTCGTTCGGGTAGAGACCGCAGTACACCATGGGCACGGCCTTGCGGTAGCCCACAAGCGGCACGTGTGCCGGATTGTTCGCCGACGTCACGGTGTCGCCAACGTCGATCTCGCCGAGCGACTTGATGTTCCCAATCACGTAGCCGACGTTCCCGAGATCGAGCTTGTCCGTCGGGCGCATCTCCGGTCCGAACACGCCCACCTCGGTGCACTCGAAGATGCGCTGGTGGGCCATCGACATGAAGCGCGTTCCGGCTGTAAGCTCGCCGTCGACGACGCGCAGGTAGCTGACGACGCCGCGATACGGATCGAACTGTGCGTTGAAGACGAGCGCACGCAGATGATCGCGATGCCCCTTGGGCGGCGGAATGCGCGTGACGATCGCTTCGAGGATGTCCTCGATCCCGACGCCGTTTTTGGCGCTCGCGAGGATGCATTCGCTCTTCTCCATGATGAGCAGCTCCTCGACTTCACCCATCACGCGCTCGGGATCGGCGGCCGGCAGATCGATCTTATTGATGACCGGAATAATCGTGAGGCCGTGCTCGACCGCGAGATGATAGTTGGCCAGCGTCTGCGCTTCGATGCCTTGCGCGGCGTCGATGATCAAAATCGCGCCTTCGCAGGCTGCCAGCGAGCGCGATACCTCGTACGAAAAGTCGACGTGACCGGGCGTGTCGATCAGATTGAGCCGGTACCGTTCGCCGTCGCGCGCGCGATAGCTGAGCGTTACCGGGTGCATGCGGATCGTGATCCCGCGCTCGCGCTCGAGGTCCATGGCGTCGAGCGCCTGCTCCTCGAGGTTGCGCGACTCGATGGTGCGCGTAATCTCCAGCAGACGGTCCGAAAGGGTCGTCTTGCCGTGATCGATGTGGGCGATAATACAGAAGTTTCGAACGCCGCTCGCGATCTCGAGCTTGTGAGGGTCTTGCCGCACGGTCACGTCGTCGCTGCTAGAAAACGGGATAGCAGGCACTAAACGCGGCGTGCGCCAGCGCGGGCCGGATCAGGAACTGCAAGACCGCGAACAGCACGAGAAAGGCGATATCGAATCCGCCGATGGGCGGAATGATTCTGCGAATCGGTACGAGCACGGGTTCGATGACCGCCGCAAGATAGTACGTCCAGCGGCCGCGCAGGTCCGGGATCCACGATAGGATCGCATACGCGAACAGCAATAGCGTGTAGAGGTTGACGATCCACATTAGGACCTGCGCCCCGGTGCAAAACAATCCGTTCACGCCGAGTCGCGTTCTATGGCAGCGATGCTAAGACATTCGAAGGCACGCCGTGCAGGAACGGCGTGGGGTCGATCGGCTGCCCTTGGTACATCAGCTGGTAGTGCAAATGCGGGCCGGTCGCAAAGCCGGTCGCGCCGACGGCGCCGATGGACTGCCCTTTATAGACATGCGCTCCGACCGAGACGTCGGCGCGCGACAAATGCGCGTACCAGGTGTGATAGCCGTTGCCGTGGTCGATGTCGACCTTGATGCCGTAGGCGCCGTCGTAGCCATTGGCAACCACGGTCCCGGCGGCGGCCGCACGAACGTTATCGCCATAATCGGCGCCCAAGTCGACGCCTTCGTGAAACTCCGAGTCGGGATAGGAACGGTAGCAGAAGCAGCCGATCACGTCCGCGCCGTCGACCGGATCGATCGAGGGAATAGCGGCGATCATCGCCGCGCGCTGGAGCGCGTGAATGTGTTCGAGGTTGAGCACGCGCAGCGCCAGCGTCTTGATGCGATCCGATTCGCTCGCCGTTTGCGACGATGCGGTGCGCAGCGCGTTCACGCTGGCGGCGACGTCCTCGAGCGCGGGTCCGGGGCGGACCCACGAGGTGCGCTGCAGGCCGGACGAGGGCGAGTGCGTGGGTGCCGGCGCGCCGATGAGCTGCCGAATCTCCTGATTCTGATGCTGAACGTGCTGCAGCTCTTTACGAAGCGCATCGGTCTGCTGGTCGATCGCGCTCAGCGCCTTCTGCTGCGCATCGGTCTGCCCGCGCAGGTTGGCGACCTGGGCCCGGGCGCGTATCACTTGGGCTCCCGCAAACGCCAGCGAGCCCAGGACGACGATTGCCAAAGCACAACAGACGGCTGCGATATGACGCCGCCGCACCCAGAACCGGTGAATCGTGTCGCCCCGCTGCGGGACGATCTTCACGTAAAAGCGATCGTTTATCTTCATGCCTTCGATGAGGAAGTTCTAGCGAGCTCGATCGCTCGCAGTTCTTCTTCCGACGCGTTGGCTGCGGGTTTAAACGATTTCACGGACTGCCCGTACGTACGAGTGTCGGTCCGCGAATAGATACTGCTGATGACGACGCCGTCGCCGGCGCGATTGAGTAGGGCTAAGGCGTACGAAAGATCCGAACCCGTGTCTTCGAACGCGTTATAGCGAACGAACCCGACGCACGAGACATCGCTCGCGGCCAGGCCTTCGAGTTCGTCGAGCCGGCCGCTCACCCTCTCCATAGCCGTTTGACCCGCTGCTAGGCTGCTCTCAAGGCCTTTCAGCCGCTCCGAGGCCGCCCCGCCGCTCCCGCCGATGAGGTCCTCGTGTTCCGCCGCCATGCGCGAAAGCGCGGTCAAACTCGGCCTGACCGCCGCCATATGGTAGATGAAGAGCGCCGCCAAGGCGCCCAAAAAAGCGGCTAGGGCCGCATAGATGGTCGTGTTCGGCATCATAAAGGCTGGAAGCCAGGACGAGGGCCAGGTGGTTCACGGCACCCGTAAGGGCCCGCTTACCGTTGCTTCCTTCCGGACCTGGCGGGGTTCACGGGGTTACGCCGCGTGAAGCCCAACCCCCATCATGGCCCCGCCATGATACCACATGGCTCCCATGGGGCAACTTGGGAAGTCACACCCACTCCGCTCGCCAATGAGAGAGCCCCGTGACGCCCGTCCTTGCACTCCTCATCGCCCTGATCTGGCCCCGCGACCCGGCATCGGTTTCCGGCGCCTGCGCGAACGCCGCCACGCAGCTCAAGACGAGCGTCGATACGGTCGCTGCGCGAAATCGCGGTTACACGTTTTCCAATACGGTGCTCCCGTTGGAGAATGCGGTTGCCGACGCTCGCGATCGCGTGTCGGCGGAGCGATTCATGTGGGCCGTCGCGCAAGACGGCGTTCTCGCCGGTGCGTCGCGCGACTGCAGATTGCTGTTCGGGCAGACGATGATCGACGTCTGGGATAACCGCCGGCTCTACGCGGCGTTGACGCGCGTCGCCGCCCATCCGCCGCACGATGCGTTCGATCGCGCGTTGACGTTGATGTGGGTGGATCGTCTCAAACGCGGTGGTGCGGCCGCCGATGCGGCGCGCCATGACCGGTACGCGGGCTACGCTCACGACCTGGCACGCGTCCAGGACAGCTTTTGGCGCAATCTCGCGCACGATCGAACGACGATCCGCGCCGGGCGCCGCACGATCGAAGTCGATAACGGCACCTACGAGTTTCTGCGCACCGAGCGCGACGCCGACGCGCGCGAAGCGTTTTATAAGGCGTACTACCGGCGCGCGGCCGACGCGAACGTTCCGTTACTCGAGCGCGCGATCTCGCTGCGCGATCGAATGGCGCACGCGCTGGGCGTGGAGAGTTGGGCGGAATACCGCTTAAGGTCGACGGCGCTCGGCGGCTACGCGCAAGCCCAGCAGTTCCTTGCCTCGGCCGCAACGGCATACGCATCGGGACGGCCGCCCGACGGGGTTTTGCCGTGGGATCTCGCGCACGACGACGACGCGCCGGTGCCGCCCGCGCGAACGATCGACGACGCGCTCGATCCGGTCGGCACGGCGTTCGGTCTGCGCTTTACGCGCAACGCCGAAAACGTCTGGGCAGCCGGAGTCGCACGTTACGACGTCAATGACGAGTCGACGCAGCGGTTGCTCGGAACGATCTACGTGGATCTCGTGCGCCGGCCCGGCAAGCAAACCGCGCAAGGCGCGTATGCGATTCTTTCTCCGCGCGGCGCGCGTCCGGGTGTCGTCGCGATCGTCGCAAGCTGGCCGGGCAAACCCGGAACCGTTACGGGGGACCGGCTCGTCGATTTCTACCGCCTGATGGGTCGCGCCATCGCGCTTGCGTTGCCGGCGGTGCCGTACGAATCGCTCGCACGCGTTTCGCCCGAAAGCCAGGACACCGTCGCCGCCGTCTTCGAGCGCTTCGCACGGCCCGACGGGCCGCCGGCGCGCGTTATGCTCGAGCAGACGGCGATCGCGCAGATCGATCTGGCGTATAGCTCGAGCGGTTCGCACGTCGACACGAGCGCCGTTTGGCAGCGCATTGCTATGGCGACGTTTGCGCCGCTCTACGATGCGGGAACGTATCCGCAAGCAGCCTGCGACGAGTTCGTCGCCGGCGACGCCGGGGTACTCGCGCTGCGGCCGTGGAGCCAAACGTATGCCGCGGACCTATACGCCGTTCTTGCTCCCGGCGGACGCGTTGATTCTAGTGCAGCCGAGCGTTTTCGCCGCACCGTTTTAGCGCCGGCCGCGAGCCGGAGATTCGAGGACGAAATGCGTGACTTCTTAGGACGCGACGCGCACGCGGTGATGCCGTGATGATTGCCGGCATCGTCCTCGCCGCCGTCACGATGACCCTCCAAAGCGGCGACTTCACTCCCGGCGGGACGATTCCACGTACCGACATGTCCACCGACTGCGGCGGCGGAAACTTTACTCCGGAACTGCAGTGGAGCGGCGTGCCCCCTGAGACGAAATCGTTTGCGTTAATCGTTCGCGATCCGGACGCCCGGGTGCCGGGCGGCTTCGATCACTGGGTGCTCTACGACATTGCGGCCAAGACGCGACAGCTCGATCCCAACGCGCTGCCCGCGGGCACGAAAACGGGAATGGCCTCGACCGGAAAAGCGGCGTATTACGGCCCGTGTCCCCCGCCGGGACCGGCGCATCACTACGTCTTCACGCTCTACGCGCTCGACGTTGCGGGCATAACGGCCGATACGCCGCTAACGGCAGCCCAGCTCGTGCAGCGTATCGGCAATCACGCGTTGGCGGAAGCGACGCTCCACGGCATCGCCTCACACTAAAGCGTTACTGTTTCGTAAAATCCGGCGGGATCGAAAACAGCGCATCGGCATCCGCGCCGCTGAACCACTTGACGTTGCCGCGTTCGATCACGATGGCCGCCGAGCCGCGCGCGCCCATGTTCGTGTTCATCAGCGAGTACATGACCAGGCGATCGCCGTCGGACATCGCGTTGCCCGTGCCCGTGAAGTGCATGTGCGGCTGGCAGCCGCCGCTGCGCTGCGCCATGCCGCCCGCGGTCATCGTTCGCGGCAGCGGGCAGAACGGGCGAGGCACGTGGATTTGAGAGACGTACTTCGTCATCGCCATGTTCATATTGCCGTTCTGGCACGATCCGGTAGCGTTGGCCATCGTCATCGTCATGTTGTTGTCGGCGCCGATCGTCGCGATACCGTCGATGGACAGCGGGCCGAGATTCTTCGAGGTGCCGCTCATCGTCATGTCAACCGTTCCGGGCTGTTCCGCCGGGGCGCCCATCATGTTTGCGTTCATCGCGGGCATCGCCGACGGACAGGGCGGCTGGGTCGTCGTTACGGTATACGTTTTCTTCGCGAGGTCGAGATTGATGTACTGATGCTCCTGACACTTTTCTATGACCGCGGTTTGCGCTACCGGATCGTCGGTGCGAATCCAACCTTTATAATAGGCATAGCGGCTCAACTGTCCGACCTTCATACGCTGCATCATCTTGCGGGCCGCATCGGGTATCCCGGCCTCGTCGTCTCCACCACCGCTGCCGGCAGATAAAACCGCCTGATAGTCGACCGGGAAGCTTCCCGGCGGCGGTGCGGTTGCAGGTGGAAGTGCCATCCGATTGATCTCGTCGTATTGCAGCGCTGCCGGCGTCGGCGTTGCGGCGGCGGCGACGGCACCGTGCGTGCGGCCGATGGGCGTGACGAACGCGGCGAAAACCAGAGCCGCGACGACCGAGACTGCTCGCTTCATTCTAGCGTCCTCCAAGTAGCTCCGTGAAAGCACTACCGGAGTGCGCCGCAGGGGCGTCGAACGCCTTGCGCGACATGTCAGAAGTCGTTATCAAGGTTCGCGAGAGCGGCCCCTATCGTATTACCGGTCCGTTCACGTTGATCGACGCCGACGGAACGACGTACGAACTTTCGGGCGAGAACGTCGCCCTTTGCCGCTGCGGCGGGTCGAGCACGAAACCGTTCTGCGACGGCTCGCACCGCGAGAACGGATTCTGCGCCACTGAACGCGCGGCCGGCGCGGCAACCGTTTCGGAGGACGCCTAGCATGCCGTCATACGTTCGCTGCGGCGCGGTCCCGCACAAGCGCCACATCCAATTTCGAAAGCCGGACGGCGGACTTTACGCTGAGGAGCTCTTCTCGACGAAGGGGTTCGAGAGCGTCTACTCGCTGCTCTATCATCTTCGCCCGCCCACGGCGACGCTCGACGTACGTCCGTGGCAACGGCCCGAAGTGCGTCTGCTCGCCAACGAGCCGCTCCGCAACCGGCACTTTAAAACACATCATCTGACCGCGCCCGCAACCGACGCGATTGAGTCGCGCTCGCTCCTTTTGGGCAACGACGACATCCTCGTTTCGATCGCGCTCGCCCAACGGCCGATGGAGTACTTTTACCGCAACACCGGCGGCGACGAGCTGCTCTTCATTCACGAGGGCAGCGGAACGATTCAGACGCAATTCGGCGAGCTTGCGTACCGGCCGCACGATTACGTGATCCTGCCGACCGGAACGACGTATCGCGTGCTTCCGTCGTCGCCGACACGAATGCTCGTGCACGAATCGTCCGGTAACGTCAAAATCCCACGCCGCTATCGCAACGAGTTCGGGCAACTCGAAGAACACGCGCCCTACTACGAGCGCGACTTCCGCGCGCCCGTGCTCGGTGCGCCGGTCGAAGGCCAAGGCGAATACGAAGTGCGCGTGACCAATCGCGGACGCCACGCGCTCTACACCGTGCAGAATCATCCCTGCGACGTCATCGGTTGGGACGGATACTGCTATCCGTACGCGTTCAACCTCGAAGAGTTCGCGCCGATCACGGGTAAGCTTCACCAGCCGCCGCCCGCGCACGCGACGTTCGAGGCACCCGGGGCGGCATTCTGCGCGTTCGTCCCGCGTTTGTTCGACTATCACCCGCTGGCGATTCCGGTGCCGTACAATCACTCAAGCGTCGATTGCGACGAAGTGCTGTACTACGTCAGTGGAAACTTCATGAGCCGGCGCGGGGTCGAGGAAGGCTCGATCACGCTGCACGCCGCCGGGGCGCCCCACGGGCCACAGCCCGGCGCCGTCGAGTCCAGCTTGGGCAAGACCTCGACCGACGAGATCGCCGTGATGGTCGATACCTTCAAGCCGCTGCTCCTGGGCGAGGCCGCCCTGGCTTGCGAGGATCCCGAGTACTACCGTAGTTGGATAGAAGCGCCCGCCAAAGCGTAGTCCTGGGCAAGTAACCCTGGTATACTAACCGGGTTATGGCCATCTCGAAGGTCACGCCCGATCATGCCCTGACGGCGCTGACCCAGTCGCAGCAAGCCCTCCAGACCGCCCTCACGCGCGAGTCGACGGGCAAGCGCCTGAACTCGGCCATCGATGGACCGTCCCAGTACGCTATCGCCACGTCGCTGCAGACCCAGGTCGCAGCGTTTAACGCTGCCAGCCAGAACGTCCAGACCGCGTTCAACGCCACCGACGTCGCGACGCAAGCGCTCGATCAGACGACGTCGATTCTGTCGCAGTTACGTACCCTCGCCGTCGCCGGCGTCAACGACTTTCTCTCGCCGACGGATCGCGCCGCGCTGCAGACGCAAGCCAATCAGCTGGTCGCGCAAGCCAATACCATCGCACAGACGACCAACTTCAACGGTGCGCCGCTGCTCAGCGGGCAGTTCGCCGGACCCAATGCCGGATCGGCCGCGCAAGCGAACGCGGTGACGAACGCGCCGCTGGGGCAAGGCGGACAGCTCGTCGCGCAGATATCCGCGGCCAACGCGAACTTCCAAAATCCCAACGGTCCCGCGCAAGGCTTCGGCGGCGTCTCAACGCAGAACTCGACGATCCAGATTCAGATCGTCGCCGGTCCCAACGGCCAAGCCGTTGCAACGGTTACCGCCGTCGACAGCGCGACCGGCCAGCAAATCACGCTCCCGGGACAGTTCAATCCGGGCGCAACGGTCAGCGGACTCGAGAACGTCAACATCAAGCTCGGCGATTTCACGAGCGGCGATATCGGTCAAGTCGCGACGATTCAAGTTCAGCAAGCGGTTCCGGCGAACACGCAGAACTCGGCGCTTCAAGTGCAATCGGGCGCGAGCGAAGGCAACGTCACGAACGTCACCTACGGCAACGCGTCGGCTGCGGCGCTGCAAATTGCCGACGTTAATTTGTCGACGAGCGCCAACGCGACCAATGCGATCGGACAGCTCGATCACGCAATCGCGCAGCTCGGACAGACGCAAACGGCGTTGGGCTCGCAGCAAGCGGCACTGCAGTATCAGGTCCAGGCCAACGACGCCACGGCCAACAACCTGCAGACCGCCGAATCGAATCTCGCCGACGCAAATATCGGTGTCGAGAACACGAACGCGACGCTCTCTTCACTGCAGCAGCAATTGACGCTCGCCGTGTTGGCGCAGCGTAACACGCAGTCCGCCGCAGTGCTGACGCTCTTCGGCCGTTAAGCTTTCGCCGCCGCGACGATCTCGCCGCGCGCGCTGCCGAACCCGATACGCCGCGCCCCGGGGCGTTCGCACCACCCGCGCATGACGACGGCATCGCCGTCCTGCAAGAACGTACGCGTCTCTCCGTCCGGAAGCGCGATCGGACGCTCCCCGCGCCACGTCAGCTCGATCAGGCTGCCGTAACTGTCGGGCGTCGTGCCCGAGATCGTTCCGGATGCAAAGAGGTCGCCGGGGCGCGTGAGGGCGCCGTTTGAGGTGGCGTGCGCCAGCTGCTGCGCGACGTTCCAATACAGACTGGCCGACGACGTCCGCGAGATGACGTGCGGCGCGACGTTCCGGCGGCGCATCGATTCGGTTTCCAGTTCGACGGAAAGGCGGATATCGTAGGCCGCGGCGTTTTTCGCTGCCAGATACGGCAGCGGCGGCGGATCCTGGTGTGCCGGCGGCACGACAAAGGGCTCCAGCGCGTCGAGCGATACGACCCACGGCGAGACCGTGGTTGTAAACGACTTGCCCAAAAATGGTCCGAGGGGCTGATACTCCCACGCTTGAATGTCGCGCGCGCTCCAGTCGTTGACTAAGACGAAACCGGCAACGTGTTCGAGCGCGCCGTCGACGGGAATCGGCACGCCGAGCGCATTGCCCGCACCGGTAAAAAATCCAAGCTCCAGCTCCACGTCGAGCATCCGGGTGGCACCGAACGCGGGATGCGGCTCCGACGGCGGCTTGCGCTGACCGTTCGGCCGCACGACCTGCGTACCGCTCACGACGATAGTCGCCGACCGTCCGTGATAGCCTATGGGAATCCAGCGCCAGTTCGGCAATAGCGGCTCGGCGTCGGGACGAAACAGCTTGCCGAGATTCGTCGCGTGTTCGATCGAAGAATAAAAGTCCACGTAATCGCCGATCGATGCGGGCAGCAACATGCGCACGTCGCGCACGTTGCTCACAAACTCGCCGGTGTTGCTTTCCCGCAATGCGGGGTCGCCGCCGGTTCGCAATAGCGACGACAGCCGGCGGCGCAGCGATCCGGCGGCGGCGCGGCCGGCCGCAAAAAGTGCGTTCAGTTCGGTCGCGCAAAACGCCGCGCGATCGCCCGCGTCGTCGAGCAGCCCCGCTTCGGCGAGCCCGCGAACGTCGAGAACGCTATCGCCGATGGCCGCGCCGATGCGCGGCGTACCGTTCGCCCGCGCGAAGACGCCGAGCGGAAGGTTTTGAATCGGAAAGTCGCTCGCGTCGTCGACCGGCAGCCACGACGTCAGCGCCGGATCGTTAGTGTCGCCGGCATAGGTCATGCGAGCGGGGGAATGAGGGCGAGCGCGGTAAGATCGTCGACCGGCTCTTTGAAGCTGCAGCTCCCGTAGCCGACGAACGACGACTTCCGCACGGCGCGCAGACGATCGATATCACAGCGAAGGTCCCGCCAGGCAAACGCGTCGTCCTCGAAAGCAAACGTCGAAGGATCTTCTTCCGCGACGATCGCGCGCAACGTCGATTCATCGCATCGCGACGCGAATGCGGCGGCCGCTAAGAGATTCAAAAATCCGTGCATCGTGAAACCGGTCGCGGCGTCGAGGTGGCGCACGGGGTGGTGCAGCCCTGCGGTTGCCTTAAACGGCAGTTCCTCTTCTTCGGCTGCCGCAATAAACGCAGCCACCGTTTCGACGCTCGGAAATGCCGCGGTGTCGAGACCGCCGCAGCGCAATTTCACGCCTAGCCGCGCGCGTTTCGCGGCCGCGCTGGGCAGCGCTGCGCGCGGGAGCTCCGCGTATGCCGGTAGATCGCGCAGCGCTTCGCGCTCGAGCAGCGCACCGAGCTGTCCCAGCGGCGCGTCGACCGTTTCGCGTTGCCAGCGCGGCGGCGGAATCGACACCTCGATGGCTTCGACGCGCGCACCCGCCGCGCGCTGCCGCGCGATCGCCGTAAGACTTTCGCCCGCGACCTCGAGCCAACGGCCGGTATCGGCGTCGGGAGGCAGCGCGACGTTGACGAGGACGGAGAGCGGAAACTCGCGGCACGCGTCGCCCATTTCCTCGATGCGCGAAATCGGAACGATGAACCGTCCGAGCATCCAGGCGTGCGCGCCTTCGCGAGCGGCGGCGTACTCCGCGAGGGCCTCGTTCATGCCGAGCGCCGCCGGCGGAAAAAGGCCGGCATAGTCGACAAGGCTCTTGAACGCGGCATGTGCGGAGCGGCGCAGCGCAAGCGAAGTACTCACCTGCGCTCTGTTCTCGCAGGGCACAGGGGCACCTCGGGGAGGTCGCAAAGGTGCGGTAATGAGTACCTCCACCGAAGCCAGCGCCAACCCTCTCGCCCAAATCGATTGGGATTACGTCGAGTTCTACGTCGGCAACGCCAAGCAGGCGGCCCACTATTACATGTCCGCTTTCGGGTTCGAGCAAATCGCGTACGCGGGGCCCGAAACCGGAGTTCGCGATCGCGTGAGCTACCTGCTCGAACAGAACAAGGTGCGCTTTTTGCTCACGGCGAGCCTACTCCCCGATGACGAGATAGCTCGTCACGTCGCTCAACACGGCGACGGCGTCAAAGACGTCGCGATTCTCGTCGACGATGTTCGCGCGGCGTACGGCGCGGCGGTGCGAGGCGGCGCAAAGACGGTGCTCGAACCGGCAGTCTCCGAAGACGACAGCGGCCGCATCGTCAAGGCGGCGATCGCGACGTACGGCGATACCGTCCATTCGTTCGTTCAGCGCGACGCGTATCGAGGTGCGTTCATGCCGGGATTCGTCGAAGCACGCCGCAGCATACCAGCGGCAAGGCGTCCCGAACTGCTGTTCATCGATCACTGCGTCGGCAACGTCGGGTGGGGTGAGATGGACCTCTGGGGCGACTTCTACGCGCGCGTTTTTGGCTTCTCGCAGCTGGTGTCGTTCGACGACAAGGACATTTCGACCGAGTACACCGCGCTGCGCTCGAAGGTGATGACCGATCCACGCCATCGCGTGAAGTTTCCCATCAACGAGCCGGCTCAAGGCAAGAAGAAATCGCAGATCGAGGAGTACCTCGACTTCTACCACGGATCGGGCGTGCAGCACATTGCTATTCGCACCGACGACATCGCCGAGACGATTCGCGCGCTGCGCGCCAACGGCGTCGAGTTCTTGGACACGCCCGATAGTTACTACGATATGCTCGAAGAGCGGGTAGGCCATATCGACGAGGCCATCGAGATGCTGCGCGCGCTGCGGATTCTCGTCGACCGCGACGATCAGGGATATATGCTCCAGATCTTCACGAAGCCGCTGCAGGATCGCCCGACGGTCTTCTTCGAGATCATCCAACGCAAGGGCAGCCTTTCGTTTGGAAAAGGGAATTTCAAAGCGCTCTTCGTCTCGATCGAGCGCGAGCAAGAGAAGCGCGGAACGTTGTAACTGCGATGATCGGCGAACGGGCGCTCAAGCAGCTCGACGAGGTGCTCTCTCATTCGCCACTCGCGTTGGTCGCGATGAGCCGCGACTTTCGCTTGAGCTATTGGTCCGATCGGGCCGGGGAGCTGTTCGGATACTCCAAAGAAGAGGTCCTCGGAAAGCACCCCAGCGAGATGCAGTGGATCTATCCCGAGGATTTGAGTTCGGTCCTGGATTTTCCGGGACGCGTGCGCAGCGAGCGTTTGTCGACGCTGGGTCTGGTCAGCCGCGCCACTCGTAAGGACGGCGAACTGCGAACGTTTCGATGGACGACCGTCGCGGTTCAAGAAGATCCGTCGTACTGGCTGGTCTCGCTGGGTGAAGACATCACCGAACAGCTCCAGAACGAGGCGCGGCTGCGATCGCTATTTTCCTACAATCCCGATCCGGTCTTGGCGCTCGCGCTCGACGGCACCATCTCGGATTGCAACGATGCGGCGACGCGCGTTTCGGGAACCGCGCGCAAAGAGCTTCTGGGGCGGCACTACACGACGTTCCTTCCGCGGGCCGGGCGCGGCAAAGTGGAAAAAGCCTTCGCTCAAGCCGCCGCGGGTACGCCCGCCTCGCTTGCCTTGGGCATCGTCGGCGCCGAGGGCCGCAACCTCGACGTGCAGGGAACGATCATACCGCAGTATTCTGCGGGTCAGGTGGTCGGAATCTACGCGGTCTTTCAGGACAAGACGGAGCGCCGCGCGGCCGAGCATCAAGCGCAGATGCAGCAAGATCGCATGCGCAATCTCTATTATATCGCGGCTAGCGGCGGCAATCCGGAATCGCGCATACGCGCGTCGCTGGAAATGGGCGTGCGCGCGTTCGGCCTACCCGCGGGCGCCGTCGTGTGCACGACGTTGGGACCGCCGGAGATCGCCGAGGTCTATCGCTCGCCGGGCGCGGCGGCCGTCAGCGACGATCGTCTCTTGGCCGCAGCGATCAACGCGGAGCAAACCGCGCTGCCCGGCACGCCCGTCGTCACCTTGCACGGCGTCGCAACGCTCGTCAACGTCGCCGGGGAGCGTTACGGCGTTCTGGTGTTTGCATCGCCAAGCGGCGCGCCGACCGAGTTCTCCGAGACCGACGCCGATCTTCTTGGATTAATCTCGACGCTTATCGGCGGCTCGATTGAAAGCGATCGCTCGCGCGCGCAGCTGCGTTCGCTGGCGTACTTCGACACGCTCACTGGGTTGCCCAACCGCGCCTTCCTCACGGAGAAGGTGCGCGACGCCATCGAAGTATCGCAGACGCGGCTCTCGCGAGCGGCACTTCTTTATCTCGACCTCGACGGCTTCAAAGACGTCAACGACACGCTCGGACACGCGCGCGGAGATCGTTTGCTGCAGCTGGTCGCGCAGCGAATATCGAGCATCGTCGCCGATCGCGGCGTGACGGCACGCATGGGCGGCGACGAATTCGTCGTGCTTCTGCCCGAATGCGACTCGTCCGACGAAGTGCGCGATCTGGCCGAGCAGATCATCGCGAGCGTCGGCGAGCCGTTCGGTTTGGACGAGTACGAACACTTCATCTCGGCCAGCGTCGGGATCGCGCTCTACCCAGACGACGCCCGCGACGACCAAGCGCTCATCAAGAACGCCGATATCGCGATGTCGCGGGCCAAGGATCGAGGTCGAAACGGACTCTTCTTCTATAACCCAACGCTCGAAGCGCCGATTCACATGCGGCTCTCGCAAGAGAAGCTGCTTCGCCGCGCGCTGGACTTACAAGAGTTCGTGGTCTTCTATCAGCCGCAGCTGGATCTGCGTAACGACCGGATTGTGAGCGTCGAGGCGCTGGTCCGGTGGAACCATCCCAAAACCGGCTTGATCGCGCCGTCGCACTTCATTCCCAGCGCCGAGATCTCCGGACTCATCGTGCAGCTCGGCAACTGGGTCCTGGCGACGGCGGCACGACAGGTGCGTGCATGGCAGCCGAAACTCGGCCCCATCAGGCTTGCGGCGAATCTGTCGGCGCGCCAGTTCCACGATCGCGACCTCCGCCGGCATATCACCGAGATTCTTGCCGAGGCGGATCTGCCCGGCGAACTCTTCGAGGTCGAGATCACCGAGAGCGTCGCCATGGCGGATGCGGCGCAGACGGCCGACATCGTTCGCGACCTTTCCGAGAGCGGTATCCGCGTCGCGCTCGACGACTTCGGGACGGGCTATTCGTCGCTGTCGTATCTGCGCAGCTTCGATATCGACGTACTGAAGGTCGACGGCTCGTTCGTTCGGGGCATCGGACGCTCCACCGGCGACGAGACGATCGTCAACACGGTCA
The DNA here is from genome assembly GCA_036488875.1 of Candidatus Baltobacteraceae bacterium. Taxonomy (NCBI): domain Bacteria; kingdom Bacillati; phylum Vulcanimicrobiota; class Vulcanimicrobiia; order Vulcanimicrobiales; family Vulcanimicrobiaceae; species Vulcanimicrobiaceae bacterium. The sequence continues at coordinate 225,114 of DASXGW010000002.1, forward strand.
TCGGCATGGCCCACAGTCTCGATCTGGAGGTTATTGCAGAGGGCGTCGAAACGCGCGAGCAGCTGGCGTTTCTCGTGGCGCGCGGCTGCGATGCCGTACAAGGCTACGTGATCGCTCCGGCGTTGCCCGCAACCGAGTTCGAGAACTTCATCACCGCACGCCGCCAGCAGCAGAGCTCGGCATGATCGCCACGCTGGATCGCGAGAGGCTCGTGAGCTGGTACCGCCGCAATCGCCGGCGCTCGGCTCAGCTCTTTGATTTGGTGCGCGAGGAGGCATATCACGACCGGCCGATTCCGCTGCGGCATCCGTTCGTGTTTTACGACGGACACTTGCCGGCGTTCAGCTTCAATACCTTATGCGGACGCGGGCTGCAGGAACCGCCGGTCGATCCCGAGCTTCAGCGCCTGTTCGAGCGCGGTATCGATCCCGGGAGCGCGACCGACGCCAGGCGTCACGAGCGCGTGGATTGGCCGGCGGTCGACGAGGTTCACCGTTTCGCGGCGGAGTGCGACGCGCGCGTCGAGCGTGCGCTCGCCACGGCCGACATCGACCGGAACGATCGTCCGATGCTCGTACGCGCACAAGCGGCGTACACCATTCTCGAACACGAACAGATGCATCACGAGACGCTAACGTATATCATTCACCAGCTCGACCCGTCGCGCCGCCGCAGCATCGAACAGCATCACGTCGATCGCGCCGCGCCGGCGCCCGCATTTTGCGACGTCGAAGCCGGCACGGCCACGCTCGGAACGACCCTGGACGACGTTGCGTTTGCGTGGGATAACGAGCTTCCCGAACACACCGTCGACGTTGCCGCGTTTACGATCGCACGGTATCCGGTGACCAACGCCGATTGGCTGCGTTTTGTCGAGCAGGGCGGCTCGCGCCCGCATTTCTGGGTCGAACGCAGCGGTCAATGGTATCTCAGAACCTTCTACGAGGAGATTCCGCTGCCGCGCTCGTGGCCGGTGTACGTCACGCACCGGCAAGCGCGAGCGTACGCGACGTGGACCGGCACGCGGCTTCCTACCGAGGCGGAGTTCCACCGTGCCGCATACGCCCTACCGGGCGGTGGCGAACGAGCGTTTCCCTGGGGCGAAGAGCGGCCGGAGCCGCAGCACGGCAACTTCGATTTCCAGCGATTCGACCCCGAACCCGTCGACGCTCACCCGGCCGGAGCGAGCGCCTGGGGAGTCCGCGATCTCATTGGAAACGGGTGGGAATGGACGTCGACGCCGTTCGCGCCGTTCGACGGTTTCGAAGCGATGGCGTCGTATCCGCAGTATTCCGCCGACTTCTTCGACGCAAAGCATTACGTCATGAAGGGCGCCTCGCCGGTCACTGCCCGCGAGCTCGTGCGCAGAAGCTTTCGGAACTGGTTCTACGACGATTATCCGTACATGTATGCAAAGTTCCGCTGCGTTAACTTTTAAGCGCAGGGCATGAGTTCGCACGCCACCGCAGCGAATGCTATCGCGGTGCCGCGCGTTTTTTTATTTTTGAGCATCGTCGCTACGCTTGCTTTGGCTAGCTGCACGGGCGGATCGCAGCCGTCGCTGCGGCTGGTACCCGCGCCCGCGACCAACCCGGCTTCGTCACCCGTGGTCGGGAACTACATCAAGCACGTCATCATCATCGTCCAAGAGAACCGCAGTTTCGATAATCTGTTCGCAGGCTTTCCCGGAGCCGATGCCCCGATGTTCGGTTACGACCTCAAGCATCGCAGAATACCGCTGCAAACCGTCGACTTCATACCGCTGGTTAACCTCGATCACGACTTCCAACCGGCGGTGCGCGCCTGGAACCACGGAAAGATGAACGGCTTTAACGGCACCGTATCGGGGCTTCCCAACGACTACCCGTACGCGCATCTGCGACGCAGCGAGATCTTACCGTATTGGGATCTGGCGCAGCACTACGTGCTTGCCGATCACATGTTTCCGACCGAGTTCGGTCCGAGCTTTACCGGGCACTTGTCTTTGATCGCCGGAACCACGAGCTTGAGTCCTACCAAAGCGCTGGCGGACAATCCAATAGGCGGCCCGTGGGGGTGCGACGCGGCACCGGGAACGATTACGTTCACCGTCAATCTCGCACGCGTCATCAAAACCGGCCCGTTTCCGTGCTTTACGCAGTTTCACACGATGGCCGACGTTCTCGATGCCGGGAGGCTCGCGTGGAAATACTACGCGCCCGCGATTGACGCGGATAAAGGCGGCGTGTTGTGGTCCTCGTTCGACACGATTCACGCGGTGCGCTACGGCGCCGACTGGAGCGCAGACATGAGTTCCCCGCAAACCAACGTGCTCGCGGACGCTAAGAACGGAAAACTGCCCAACGTCGGCTGGGTGATCCCCGACTGGACCTGGTCGGATCATCCGTCGTCGGGCAGCGATTTGGGACCGTCGTGGGTGGCCGCAGTCGTCAACGCGATCGGCAACGGGCCGGAGTGGAAGTCGACCGCGATCGTCATCGTGTGGGACGATTGGGGCGGCTGGTACGATAACGTGCCGCCGCCGAAGCTTCACGATTTCCGTGGGCCCGGTATCCGCGTCGGCTGCATCATCATTTCGCCGTACGCGAAACCGCACTACGTCGACCACACGCAGTACGAGTTCGGCAGCATTTTGCGCTTTGCCGAAGAGGCGTTCGGTCTGCCGACGATCGGGCCGGAGTCCGCGGGATACACGGACGCGCGAGCGAGGAGCCTCGACAACGCTTTCGACTTCACGCAGGCGCCGCGCCCGTTCACGACGATCCCGGCAAAATACCCACCCAGTACCTTCCTGCTACAAAAGCCCTCCGGGCGGCCGCCGGACACCGATCTCTAGGGACGTTCGCAAGCAGGTCGAAGCGCCCCACCATGAATCTTTTGCGCCTTGCCGTCGCTACGGCGGCTGCGTTCGCATTGTTCGCGTGTTCGAAGGCCGGCGTGACGTCCGCGCCGAGCGATACGCTTCGCGTCGTACTTAACATCAATCCCACCCAGCTCAATCCCATTCTCGAGCAAAACACGATCGAAGAGTTTGTCGATGGGCTGATGTTCAACATGTTGGTCTCACAAGACGCGCAGCACCATCAAATCCCGGATTTGGCTGCTGTCGTGCCCACGACGGCCAACGGCGGGATTAGCAAAGACGGTCTCACGCTGACGTATCGTCTTCGTCACGGCGTCAAGTGGCACGATGGTACCCCGTTCACCAGCAAGGACGTGAAGTTTACGTGGCAAGCCGTCATGAACCCCGCGAACAACGTCCTGTCGCGCCGCGGATACGACGAGGTGGCGTCGGTCGACACGCCCGACGACTACACCGTCGTGTTTCACATGAAGAAAATCTTCGCGCCCGCAATCGATACGATCTTTGGCGAGAGTGACACGCCGTACTACATCCTTCCGGCGCACTTGCTGGCGAAGTATTCCAATCTCAATCAGATTCCGTTCAACTCGGCACCGGTCGGGACTGGTCCCTATAAGTTCGCGCGCTGGGAACGCGGCGATCGCATTGTTTTGACCGCCAATCCCAACTACTTTAAAGGCGCTCCGAGGATCAAGCAGCTGATCTTGCCGATCATCCTCGACGACAACACGGAGGTCGCCCAGCTTCGCTCCCACGAAGTGGACGTCACCATCGAGATTCCGTCTACCGCGTATCGTGACTTGCAGAGTGATTCCGGCATCGTACGACAGCTTGCCGACGCGCCATACTTTGCCGCGATTGAGTTCAATACGAGTCGGCCGCCGCTCGACGACGTGCGCGTACGGCGCGCGCTGGTGATGGGCTTAGACCGGTTCGGAATCACTCGCGACGACTCGTACGGCACCGCGATCGTGGCAACGGCAGACCTTGCACCCTTCTACTGGGCGTTTGACAAAGCGCTGCGCCCGACGCCGTACGACCCGGCTGCAGCAAAGGCGCTGCTCGACACCTCGGGATGGCGCACCGGAACCGATGGAATCCGGACCCGGGACGGACGGCGGCTCTCCCTGCAGCTCGTCTACGGCCAGGGAAACTCGCTCTCGCGCGTCGTCGGGACGCAACTGCAGCAGATGTACAAGACAATCGGGGTCGACGTATCGATCAAAACGTACGACTACGCCACGCTCTACGCGACGGCCGAAACCGGCGGAATCCTCAATAGCGGAAAGTTCGACTTGGCTTTGTATCCTTGGATTTCCGGTGCCGATCCGGACAATTCTTCGCAGTGGACGTGCGCCGCGATTCCTCCCGCCGGTAACAACGTGTCGCGTTACTGTTCGCCCGAAATGGACGCAGCCCAACGCTTGGCGCTCTCGACCTTCGACCGAGCGACGCGTGCGAAAGCGTACGCAACGATTGAATCGCTGCTCCTGCGCGACGCGCCGGCCGCGTTTATCTATTACCGGCGTACGCCCTACGCGCACGTCCCAGAGCTTCAAAACTTCTCACCCAACGGAATTACCGAAGGCTGGAACGCCCAAGAGTGGAACCGTTAGATCCCCATCCAAAGGAGAAACCCTCAGTGACTAGCACGGCCGCGACCCCCGCTACTACCGCAAGGAAGGTCCCAGTTACGGTCGCCTACGGCGACGGCATCGGCCCCGAGATCATGGAGGCGACCCTGCGCATGATCACCGAGGGCGGCGCCCGGGTCGAACTCGAGCCGATCGAAATCGGCGAGTCGATCTACAACAAGGGCATCTCCAACGGTATCGAACCCTCGTCGTGGGACTCGTTACGCCGTACGCGCGTCTTCTTAAAGGCGCCGATCACCACGCCGCAGGGCGGCGGATTCAAGAGTCTCAACGTGACGGTTCGCAAAACGCTCGGCATGTATGCGAACGTTAGGCCGTGCGCGTCGCTGCACCCATATGTGTCGACCAAGCACCCGAACATGGATATCGTCATCGTTCGCGAGAACGAGGAAGACGTCTACGGCGGCATCGAGCATCGCCAGACCAATCAGGTCGCGCAATGTCTCAAGCTGATTTCGAGGCCGGGGAGCAAGCGGATCATCCGGTACGCTTTCGAGTACGCGCGGGCCAACAAACGCCAAAAAGTCACGTGCTTCACCAAAGACAACATCATGAAGATCACGGACGGCCTGTTCCACCGGACGTTTGAAGAGATCGCCCTCGAATATCCCGACATCGAGCACGAGCACTGGATCGTCGACATCGGCGCGGCGAAGATGGCCGATACGCCCGAAGCATTCGACGTCATCGTGATGCCCAACTTATACGGCGACGTGCTCTCGGACGTCGCCGCGCAGATCACCGGTTCGGTTGGTCTGGCCGGGTCGGCGAACATCGGCGATCACTGCTCGATGTTCGAAGCGATTCACGGCTCCGCGCCGCGCCGCGCCGGACAGAACCTTGCCAATCCCTCGGGCCTCATGCACGGTGCGCTGCTGATGCTCGTCCATATCGGCCAAGCCGAGGCCGCCGAACGCGTGCATAACGCATGGCTCACGACGATCGAGGAAGGCATTCACACCTACGATATCTATAAGGAAGGCGTCTCCAAGCAAAAAGTCGGTACGCGTGAGTTTGCCGATGCGGTGATCGCGCGTTTGGGACAGAAGCCGCACACCCTCAAGGCGGCCGAGTACGACCCCAACGTCCAGATGAATCTCGCGATTCGTCCCGCCGGCAAGCCCCCGATGAAAGTGCGCGCGGGAGTCGATCTCTTCATCGATCGCCGCGACGGCAATCCGGACATGATCGCCGACCTGATGCAGAAGTTCAACGTTCCTGGAACCAAACTCACCGTTATCAGCAACCGCGGAACGAAAGTGTGGCCCAACGGAAACCCGGATACCTACTGGAGCGATCACTGGTCGTGTCGCTTCGAAGGCGAGGGCGAGCTTTTTACCGCCGAGCACGTCGTTAAACTCCTCGAAGCGGCCGACCGCGCCGGCTTCGACGTCATCAAGACCGAGGGACTCTATACGTTCAACGGCGAGCGCGGTTATTCGCTCGCACAAGGAGAGTGATTCGATGAGCGACACGCCGCACGAGCTTACGGTTCGCCGCCGAGATATGGTGAAGTTCTCGATCTCCTTCTCGGAGGCGATTCCGGCGACGTGGGAAGACCTGCAAATCGTGTTCACCGGAGCCGGCGGCACGAGCGGACGTCTTTCCAAGTTCGCCAAGCGAGCCGACACGGAGATCGCGGTCGCTCCGGACGGCACCGCGACGTACTCGTTCACGTTCACGATTGAAAACATGGATCCGCTGGGCGCCTTTACGTTGAATGAAGGCGCCATCAAACTGCGCGACGGGTTTCTCGTGCGCTACAAGCCGGAGTTCAAGGGGTCCAACGAAACGTTTTCGCTGACGGTCGTCGACACGCCGGAGCGCATGGTCGCCGTCGACGCGACCACGCTGGGTATCGTCTCCTGATTTTCCCACTGTTGCTGTCGGTCGTTAGCGTCGTGGCCGTCGATAGCGACGCCCGTGCCGTGTACGTGGGCGAGTGGCGCGGCACCGGCACGTTCTACTCAACGCCGTACAGCACGGCCGGTGCGTCGAGCGGACATACGATCTGCACGTGGGCTGAGGAAACGACCTATCTCGTCTGCCGGCAGGACTTCACCGGACCCAAGGGTCCGGGCCGCGGCCTTTCGATTTTTACGCGAACCGGATCGACCTATCGGTTTACGGGCGTCGACCCCGACGGTAAACAGCGCAATGTCGACCTCGTGGTCACGAACGCGGGCGACGTCATCTGGAACTCCAGCTTTACCGATCGCGACGGAAAGCACGTGACGATGCGGACGGTCAACACGTTTCCCTCGCCCGGCGTGGAAGACTGGCGCACGGAGTATTCGCTGGATGCGGGCAAGACCTGGACTGCAATGGCCAAGGGCGTGATGCGCCGCATGCCGCCCGATGCGAATAGTCAGCCTACTCCCTAGCGCGACCGAAATTCTCTATGCGATCGGCGCCGGCGACGAACTCGCGGGCGTCACGCACGAATGCGACTTTCCACCCGAGGCACTCGCGCTTCCGAAACTCACCTCGTCGGCTTTGCCGCACGCAGCGAACGCCGGCGAGATCGACCGGCACGTGCGGCGCAGTCTGCACGCGGGCTCGAGCTTGTATCACCTCGACGCGGAACTGTTGGAACGTCTGGCACCCGATCTCATCGTCACGCAAGAGCTCTGCGCCGTCTGCGCCGTGTCGTACGACATCGTCGACCGGGCCGCCAAACGGCTGCGCGGCGATCCACGCATCGTCTCGCTCGAACCGTCGTCGCTCGACGACGTCTTTGCGACGATCGGGTTTCTCGGCGAGGTGACGGGCCATCGCGACGAGGCGCGGCATGTCGAGCAAACCTTGCGCGCAAGCTTCGCGACCTTGCACCGGCGTACGCAACGGGCAGAACCGCCGCGCGTGCTCGTGCTGGAGTGGACCGATCCGCCCATGAGCGGCGGCCATTGGACGCCCGAGCTGGTCGAGCACGCCGGCGCCAGGCCGATCCTCGCACACCCACACGCAAACTCGCAGACGCTGGAATGGGACGCGATCGCAGGAGCCGATCCCGACGCGGTGATCGTGGTGCCGTGCGGATTCGATCTCGAGAAGACGCACACCGCGACGGCGGAACTCGAAGCGATACCACAGTGGCGCGAGCTGCGCGCGCGGCGCGAGGCTCGCGTACTGCTGATGGACGGAAACGCGTACGTCAATCGGCCCGGACCGCGTCTGTTCGACTCGGCGCGCATTATGGCGGAACTGTTGGGCCATCTCTAAGACGCCAGGTGCCGCCGTCGCCGACGACGCGCGTGATACTGGCCGGAAAAAAGTTCACGGGTATTGCTTGCCTCGATTCGGGCAAGTCGAGCACGCTCAGCAGCGCGTGAAGCGTGCCGGCGTGCGTCACGGCCAGCGCGGTGCCGACGTTGCGTGCCGCGAGGTCGTCGCAAAAGGAGCGTACCCGCGCGCAGACGGCGTCGAAGTTCTCTCCGTCCTCGGGCGCGTACAGGCGTGCGTGATGCCAGTTGGCCTCGTTGAGGTGTGGACGTGCGGCGAGAATCTCCGCCCACGTCAGTCCCTCCCAGGCACCGAACGCAAACTCACGCAATCGCGCATCGGCGATCGGTTGGAGTCCGTGCGGTTCGGCAATCGCGCGCGCCGTCTCTTGGGCGCGTAATAAATCGCTCGTGTAGATGCGCTCGAAGCGCTCGTCGCACAGCCGCGCGGACAACCGCGCGGCTTGCAGATGGCCTTCGTCGGAGAGTGGAACGTCGGTCTGGCCTTGAAAGCGGCGCTGCGCGTTGAGCGCGGTCGATCCGTGCCGGACCAGCGTCAGCTCTACTTGACCTTCTCCAGCAGATCGCGCATGTCGTTGGCGTGTTCTTCTTCGACGGCCAGGATCTCTTCCATCAGGCGCCGCGACGTGACGTCTCGCTCGCCGAAGAAACGTACGATCTCCGTATACGACTCGATGGCGATCCGCTCGGCGATCAGGTCTTCCTTGATCATGTCCACCAGCGACGTGCCTTCCTTATATTCGGAATGGCTGCGCGTGGCGAGCCCCTCGGGGTTGAGGTTCGGTGCGCCGCCGAGCTGCGTGATGCGCTCGGCGATGCGATCGGCGTGACCCTGTTCCTCGTTTGCGTGCTCGAGAAACTCGGCGGCGACCGCGTCTTTGTTCAGCCCGGTCGCCATGTAGTAGTGGCGTTTATAGCGCAAGACGCAAACGATCTCGGTTGCCAGCGCTGCGTTGAGAATATCGCACGCCTGCTCCGTGTCGAGCCCGTAGCTATCGGTGATCGCACCGCGGTCGATATTCTCGCGCGCGCGCCGGCGCAGCTCGGTGACGTCGCTCAAAAACGGTTTCGTTGCAGTTGTCACGGTCTTTCCTTCCTCGTGGCGAGGTTTCATAACGCTTGGCGGCTCGTGTCGGCCAGGAAACCGTCGAGGTGACTGTCGTGACACTCTTCTACAAGGTCCCAGCCGCCGGACGTCTTCTCGAAAAGAGCATATCCCCCGTTGCGTACGCGCGGCCGCCACAGTTGCGACGGCGGCCGGTGCGTTGCGGCGAGGATCGCGAGCCGCACGAGCACGTCGTGCGTCACGACTACGACGTCATTTTCCCCCGGCAACGAGCCGGCAAACGCGCGCCAGCGGCGATCCACGTCGGCTAGCGATTCGCCGCCGGCGAAGGTCACGGTATGAGGAGCCGTGCGCCAGGCACGCATGCGCTCGCCGTCGGCACGCTCGATCTCCTCGCGCAGCCGGCCTTCCCAGGTGCCGTGCGCGATTTCCAAGAGACGAGCGTCGGTGTCGATTGGGCACTCAAGAGACTCGGCGAGCGGGCGCGCCGTCTCGACGCAGCGCTGCAGCGGGCTAGCGATCACGCGGCGAGCCCCGGATTGGGACAGGTCGCCCGCCAACGCGCGCGCCTGTTGCATCCCGAGTTCGGTGAGCGTTGACTCGCGCTGTCCCTGGTAGCGTCCCGCGAAGTTCCAGTCCGTCTCGCCGTGACGCGCGACGTAGAGACGCATCGCTACACTCGGACCAAACGAACCGATTCGATGCCGTCGGCGGCCGCGATTGCCGCCAGGGCTTGGCGTTCGACCTCGCGGTCGACGTCGAGAACCATCATCGCACCGCCGCCCCGCAGCGAGCGCGCGACCTGCATCGTCGAAATATTGATTTTTGCGTCGCCGAGAATCGTTCCGATGCGGCCGACCATGCCGGGAACGTCACGGTGACGCGTCACGAGCATCGTGCCGTCCGCGACGGCATCGACCTCGAAGCCGTCGATCTCCACGATGCGCGGGCCGTTCGGCAACACGGTTCCCACCAAGCGATGCTCTTCCACCGCGATCGAGAGTGAGGCTCGAAACGGACCGTGGGGTCCTTCGCGCAGAACCATCGTACGCACGCCGACGTCGCGCGCGATCGCCGTCGCGTTGACGATGGAGACGCGACGATCGCTCATGAACGGGAGCGCTCCGGCCAACGCGGCGGCAACGAACGGTTCGGCGTCGAGCTCGGCGATGTCGCCGTGAAGCACGAGCGCGATCTCGCGCCGCAGCGCGTCGTCGAAAAGCTGCGGGAGCATCGCGCCCATCCGAAACGCGAGATCGACGAAACCGCCGGCGGCTTGCGCGCCGCCTGCCAGCGTGGGCGCGTTGACGGCGCCGGTTGCCGGCCTTCCGCCTAAAACGCGCACGACGTCTTCGGCAAGTTCGAGCGCGATGCGCTCGAGCGCTTCGTATGTGGAGCCGCCCAAATGCGGCGTCGCGACGACGCGCGGATGCCTCAGTATTCGGGCCGACGGCGATCCTTCCGTGGGCGGCTCGTCGGGAACCACGTCGATGGCCGCTGCCTGAAGGCGCCCGCCGTCGAGCGCGTCGATGAGCGCCGGGACGTCGACGACCGCGCCGCGCGCGCAGTTCACGAGCATGGCGCTGGGTTTGACGAGCGATAGTGCGTGCGCATCGACGAGGCCGCGCGTTTGCGGCGTCAAGGGTACGTGCAGCGTGATAACGTCCGCGGATGCAAGCAGGCGCTCGAGTTCGACGAGTTCGACGCCGAGTGCGCTGGCGCGCGAAGCCGGCACGTACGGGTCGTGAGCGATGACGTGCATGCCGAACGCCGCCGCGCGCGAGGCGACGTTACTGCCGATACGGCCCAGGCCAACGATACCGAGCGTTTTCCCGTAGAGCTCGTTGCCGACGAACGGCTTGCGTTCCCAACGCGATTCGCGAAGGGACGCATGCGCCTGCGGCACGTGCCGAAAGGTTGCTAACAAAACCGCGAACGTGTGCTCGGTCGCGGCGATGGTGTTCGCGCTCGGCGTGTTCACGACGACGATCCCGGCCGCGGTCGCGGCATCGACGTCGATCGCATCGACACCGACGCCGGCTCGCGCGACGACTTCCAACTGCGGCGCACGCGAAAGGAGCTCGCCGTCGACGCGGGTCTCGGAGCGGACGATCAAACCGCGAGCGTCGCCCAGCGCGCTGTGCAGCGCGTCGCGAGACGAACCCACGCACGAAACGATCTCAATGCCCGCGCGCGACAAGACCGCGAGGCCGCGCTCGTCGAACGGCTCGGCAACGACGACGCGTCCGAGCTTGGGCAGGCTTACCATTCCGGCCAGCTTCGCCCGAGGGCGCAACGGCCCTTGCGTCGTACGTCGCAGGCCGATGACCGAGGAGGAAGCGCGCGCGCAAATTACGGCGTACGCGCAACGTTTATGGGATCGCCGCCTCGTCAGCGGCACGAGCGGCAACGTCAGCGTACGGCTCGACGACGGCGACGTCTTGGCGACGCCGGCAAGCCGATGTCTGGGCGGATTGCAGCCGCACGACGTCGTTCGCGTCGCCGCCGACGGAACACCGCGCGATGCTACCGGGCGTCCGACGAGCGAACTGCCGCTGCATCTCGTCGCCTATCGCCGGCGCGCCGACGCGCGCTGCGTCGTGCACGTACACCCGACGTTTTGCGTGGTGTGGTCGCTCTTGGGCGAAGTTTTTCCGCAAGAGACGGTCGGCGCGCGCGAGACGCTCGGCGCGGTTGCTTGGACCGCGTTTCAGCCGCCCGGCTCGCAAGAACTGGCGGATTTGTGCGGCGATGCATTCGCACGCGGCATCGACGTCGTATTAATGGAGCGGCACGGCCTCTCGGCGATCGGCCCAGAGCTGGAAAATGCGTTCGTGCTGGTCGATCAAGCTGAAGAGGGGGCGCGCGTCGCGTACTTCGCCCGCATTGGAAAAGCGGGCAAGTTTACAGGCGCTTACTAGCGGGAAGAACATTCACACCAGCGAAGACGGGGGTCCGTTGTGAGTTACCGGCTGCCCATGCATCAGAGGATGGCGAACGCGCTTAGCTATGGCGAGTTCCGCATCTTCTATCAGCCGGTCGTCGACCTCCAGACGACCAAAGTCGTCGGGCTCGAGGCGCTATGCCGCTGGCCCCAACGGGACGATACGTGGGCCCCGCCCGAGACGTTCATTTCGCAAGCCGAAACGTCGGGTTTCATCGTGCAGCTCGGCGATTGGGTGCTGCGCACGGCGGTCGAACAAGTGCGCCGCTGGCAGACGCGGTTCGGCATCGATTTGTTGCTCGCGGTCAATCTGTCGGGGCGGCAGTTTCTGCATTACAACCTCATCAAGTCGATCGAAGACGCGATGCGCCAAGTGCAGTACCATCCCAAGACGCTCGAGTTCGAAATCACCGAAAGCGTGGCGATGCACAATGCCGAGGATTCGATCGGCATCATGCGCCAGCTCAAGAGCATCGGCATCGCGCTCGCGCTCGACGATTTCGGAACCGGCTACTCGTCGCTCGCGTATCTCAAGCGCTTTCCGATCGACAAACTCAAGATCGACCGCACCTTCGTGCGCGACATTCCCGACGATGCCAACGATCTGGCGATCGTCTCCGCTATCATCGCCATGGCGCACGCGCTCGGCTTGAAAGTCCAGGCCGAAGGCGTCGAGACCGAGGCGCAGATGGAGTTCCTGCGAGACTGCGGCTGCGAGTACGCGCAGGGATACCTTTTCGGCCGCGCCCTTCCGGGCGACGAATTTGAGGAGCTTCTGGCCGACCAGCGGGCCGCCGAACGTACCGCATCGTAAGATAGCCCCCGCCGGGAGAGGTGGTCGAGCGGTTGAAGGCACTCGCTTGGAAAGCGAGCAGACGTGATAAGCGTCTCGAGGGTTCGAATCCCTCCCTCTCCGGACCTTAAAGACAAGGAGGCTTCGCACGTGCGAAGCCTCCTTTTGTTGGACTGCTAGGACGCTTTAGTCGTGGAAATTCACTTCGCTCACGCTGCAGAAATCCACGTCGTCGACTTCCGCCGTGCCGCCGCCCTCGAACTCACCCTTGACGTCCCAATGGCACTTGTCTTCCGCGCGCGGAAACTTCACGTCGACGCTCTTGCCCGACTCCAGGGTGTCCTCTCCCAAAATATCGTCACCCCAGTCGTCACTGGAATGGGGCGAGACGTACAGCTCCTTCAACGTCTTGCTCGTATTGTTGTGCAGAGTGAAGTCCTGATCGCCGGCGACAGCCGGAATCGCGAATAAAAGGGTCGCTGCAACGGCAACCGCCAGCGACTTTCCAAGCCGGATGTTCATAGTCGAGTCCCTTTCTCCGAGTAGCGTTATTGGGCGATCGTAAATTCTGTGCTTTTCGTATCTCGCTGTGTTCCGTTGTCCGTCATCGTAACGACGATCTTGTACGTTCCTACCGGCCAGCCGGCGTCGGGAGGCGTCAAATCGTACGTCGTGGTGCCGTCGGAATCGAGATTGTAGGACTTGTCGAGCTGCGGAATCGCCGTGTTCGGTTTTTGGCCGGCCACCTTCTCAGCGATGAGTTGCCAGTTCAGCGAAACTTTACCGGGCAGGTTGTCCGCGGACGCTTTTGCGTATACGGCGTCATGGACGCCAAAGCTCGTGGTGGGCGCGGACATGTCTTTGTCCTTGGCCATTTGCAGGCTGCCGATGTGAGCGGTGGAGACGCTGCAGGCCGGCAATAGGATTGCGGCAAGTGTTAGAGCGGCAGCGGGTGCCGATCGTTTGATCACGTTTTCTCCCTATCGAAAAACCGCTGGTAGGACAACGCGAAACCCGCGACGCTCATATGCGCGTCGCTTGCGAATTGCTCCATAAGGATTATCGACCGTCGACGACCGGGAATTAAGTCACTCGGTGACCTCTTCTACGATCGCATCGATGTGCGCGAGCCAAAAATCGAAGCTCGCGCGCGCTTGCGCTTCTAGCATCGCGTCGCCTGCGACCACCTCGCGATCCAGCTGACGCGATAACGTGGCGCGTTCACCGTAGTTGACGTCCATCACGAGATCGGGTGCCTGCAGATCCGCGAGCAGCTCGTTGGGCAGGCGCACGTCGGGAGGCAGCGTGCTGATCACGATCTCCGGGATATTTGCCCCCGGCCACACCTCAGCTTCGAAACGCTCGCAGGCCTTGCGCACGCGCTTGGGATCACGCCCCCAAACGAAAGCGTAGGCGTCCTTGTCGTGCAACTCCGCGAGAATCGCGCGCGCGCTGGCACCATAGCCGAGCACGCCGATGCGCTTGAGCGCAATCGGTTCGTCGATAAGCGCCTCGACGGCGGTGCGCGCACCGATGCCGTCGGTGTTCGTGCCGATAATGTCGCGTCCGAAAAAAATAGTATTGACCGCCTGCGACTCTTCGGCTTCCGTCGTCAGCACGTCGCACGCTTGCAGCGCTTCTTCTTTCAAGGGAAACGTGACGTTGCAACCGGTGTAGCCGTCCAGTCGCATGCGACGCAGCACCGAAACGGCGTTCCCGCTCGGAACGCGGATCGAAACGTAACTGCCGTCAATTTCGGCATCGCTGAGAAACGCGCGATGGAGCGCGGGACTACGGCTGTGCGCCACGGGATCGCCGACGACGGCGAGTTTCACGGCGTGCGCCGCTCGGGCAGCATGATGCGCTCAAAAAACCGGAAAACGCGCGTGATCGCAAAGTCTTTAGCTTCGATCGGCTCGGTGAGAATCGTGTAAAGCCCGCACATCTTACCGCCGAGTACGTCAGTAAAGAGTTGATCTCCGACAACGGCGATCTCTTTGCGGCGCAGCTGCAAACGCTGTTTGGCCCGCAAGAAACCAAACGGCAGCGGTTTGAGCGCGTTGGGGATGCACGGCACGTTGAGTTGTGCCGCAAGCGTCCGGACGCGCTGGGAAAAGTTATTCGAGAGCATGACCATTCGAAAGCCGCGCTCGTGCGCACGCTCGACCCATGCCACATGTTCTTCCCCGAGCTCGGTCTCTCGAAAGCCGAGCAAGGTGTTATCGAGGTCGACGATCAGCCCCCGGATGCCGGCGGCCTCGAGCTCCTCGTGAGGGACGTCGTGAAGGCGCGGAGCGTAACGATCGGGACCCATCATAGGAGAGTCCGTTCCCACGGGTTATCCCCGGTATCCTCGGAGCTCTCCACACGGCCTCCACTCGCTTCCTGCGGCCTGGGCCGAGAATCCCCAAAAATCTCGCGATACTCACAGGTCGACCACAAGGACTCCACTTTAGCTACCCCAACATATTGTGTCCAACGCCGCCGAGTGGCACAATAGGTGTTAACGCCGGCGTCGGCATCGCCGTCTATCGAACAGGTGTTCGCATAGAGAACACCGAAGATTTCGGGTCCCCAAACCGGCACTCGACCGCGCTTGGCAAGGAGCAGCTGCGCATGAAATTTCACCGCGTGTATTCCACCGCCCAGGATCCCTACGCCGGACTCACCTTCGAGCCCCGGACGTCCCGTATCGTCAATCCCGACGGTTCGGTGATCTTCGAGGCTAAGGACGTCATGGTGCCGACCAGTTGGAGCCAGGTCGCCGTCGACGTGCTGGCCCAGAAATATTGCCGCAAAGCCGGCGTTCCGAAGGCTACGAAACGGGTCGAGGAAGACGGCGTGCCCGAGTGGCTGTGGCGCTCGGCGGCGGACGACACTGCGCTCAACGACCTGCCGCGCAACGAGCAGTTTGGAGCCGAGCGCGACGCCCGCCAGGTCTTCAATCGCATGGCCGGCTGCTGGACCTATTGGGGCTGGAAATACGGCTATTTCGACTCCGAGAACGATGCGCGGATCTATTTCGACGAGATGTGCTCGATGCTCGCGCGCCAAGTCGGCGCCCCCAATTCACCCCAATGGTTTAATACCGGATTGCATTGGGCGTACGGTATTTCGGGGCCGGCGCAGGGGCACTATTTTGTCGACCCGGCCGCAGCCGTAGCTAAGCCGTCAGCCAACACCTTCGAACATCCGCAAGTCTCGGCGTGTTTCATCCTCGGTATTGAGGACGATCTCGTCAATGAAGGCGGCATCTTCGATGGCGTAATGCGCGAAGCGCGCATATTTAAAGGCGGTTCGGGATCCGGTGCAAACTTCTCGAAACTCCGCGCAGCCGGTGAAAAACTCACGGGCGGCGGTACGTCGAGTGGCCTGATGTCGTTCCTCAAGGTGTTCGATCGAGCTGCAGGTGCTATTAAATCAGGCGGCACGACGCGCCGCGCGGCCAAGATGGTGGTACTCAACGCGGATCATCCCGACATTGAAGAATTCGTTACATGGAAGGTTCGCGAAGAGCGGAAAGTTGCCGATTTAGTCGTCGGTTCGCGCATTTTCGAGAAGCACTTAAACGCGATTATTTCGGCCGCTCACGACACGCGCATACCAGAACACGCGCGCCTGGATCCCGCTTTGAACGCGTCGTTGCGAAACGCAATTCGCGAAGCGATTGCCCTTGGCATTCCGACTGGTGCGACGCAAAGCGCACTCGATTATGCTCGCCAGGGCTACACGCACCTCGAGGTCGAGAAGTATGATACGGCGTGGGATTCAGAAGCCTACATTACGGTATCGGGCCAGAACTCGAACAACTCGGTGCGTCTGACGAACAGCTTCTTCGAATCGGTCGATCGCGATGCAGATTGGGAGCTGAAATGGCGGACCAATGGCGGCACTGCCAAGATCATTAAAGCGCGCGACCTCTGGGAACAGATCGGTCTGGCTGCGTGGCAATCGGCCGATCCAGGCCTCCAGTTCGACGATACGATTCAAGAGTGGCACACGTGCGCTGCCGACGATCGTATCAACGCTACTAACCCGTGCGTTACCGGAGACACACTGGTCGCTACGGCCGATGGGCCGAAGCGCATCGCGGAACTCGTCGGCAAAGCTGCGTTTGTCATTGGCGGCGACGGAAAGCCGCACTTCGTCAACAAAATCTTCCCCACTGGCGTAAAGCCGGTCTACGCGTTAGAGCTTACTAATGGATACCGTGTTGAAGTCACAGCCGATCATCGCATATTAACGGCAAACAGAGGCGACGTGCCGGTTTCGCAGCTTACGCCAGACGACGACATCATCACGATGCCCGCTTTTTCGCCATTGGCAATTGCCGGCAACGGCCCCGGCGCGGGATCGAGGAAAGAGCGGCTGGTTTCACTTGAGCCCATCGGTGAGGCACAGGTCTACGATCTAACTGAAAATGACACGCACCATTTCGTTGCCAATGGCATCGTGGTTCACAACTGCTCAGAGTATGTATTCATAGATGATACTGCATGCAATTTGGCCAGCATGAATTTGGTCAAATTCCTTAACGATGACGGAAACTTCGATGCGAAGCGCTTCGCCGAATCCTCGCGGATCTGGACGACGACTCTCGAGATTTCTGTCACGATGGGGCAGATGCCGTCTAAGACCATCGCCGAGAAGAATCACGGCTATCGCACGCTCGGGTTAGGTTATGCGAATCTCGGCACGCTATTGATGCGCTTGGGCCTGCCGTACGACTCAGAGGAAGGCTACGGCTGGTGCGCCGCGATCAACGCGCTGATGACGGGGACGGCCTATCGCACTTCGGCCGAAATGGCGCAGCAACTTGGACCGTTCGCGCGCTTTGAAGCCAATCGCGAACCGATGTTGCGCGTAATTCGTAATCATCGGCGCGCGGCATACGCTGCTGATCCGAACGATTACGAAGGCCTCTCGGTAAAGCCGGTCACGCACACACCCAATCTCTTCACTCAGGAGACGTGGGCGCTGGCGCGCCGCATGTGGGATGATGCATTGTCCATCGGCGAGGTGGCCGGTTTCCGAAATGCGCAAACCGTCGTGATCGCACCTACGGGAACCATTGGCCTTGTGATGGACTGTGACACGACCGGTATCGAACCCGACTTCGCACTCGTGAAATTCAAGAAGCTCGCCGGCGGCGGATACTTCAAGATCGTCAATCAGTCGGTCGATGCCGCCCTGCATAAGCTCGGCTACTCGCAAGATCAAATCGACGCGATCGAAACCTATGCCAAAGGCACCGGCACGTTACTCGAAGCGCCGCATATCAACCGAGCGACACTAAAAGCCAAAGGCTTCGACGAGGACGCAATCTCGAAGGTGGAAGCGGTCCTGCCCGGGGCTTTCGAGCTGCCCTTCGTCTTCAACAAGTTCGTGCTGGGCGAAGAGTTCTGCAAAACCCAGCTCGGGCTCACCGAGGAGCAGCTCAACGATTGGAACTTCTCGATTCTGCGCGACGGGCTCGGGTTCACGACGCTGCAGATCGAAGAGGCGTCGGCGCACATCTGCGGCCGCATGACGGTTGAAGGCGCCCCATATCTGAAAGACGAGCACCTCGCGGTGTTCGACTGTGCGACGCCGTGCGGACGGTACGGGACACGTTATATCCGTCCGCTCGCTCACGTCGACATGATGGCGGCGGCGCAGCCGTTCGTGAGCGGTGCTATTTCAAAAACGATCAACCTTCCGCAAACGGCCACGATCGCGGACGTCAAGGAGGCCTACCGGTATTCGTGGGAGCGCATGATCAAGGCGGTCGCACTGTACCGCGACGGATCGAAGCTCTCGCAACCGCTGGCGGCAAGCTACGACCTCGGTAGCGACGCGCGCGAGGAAGAGGGCGCAACGGTAACACAACAGCAGCCGTTCATTACGCCGATGCAGGTTGCCGAAAAGATCGTCTACCGCTACATCGCAAAGCGACGCTCGATGCCGCAGCGTCGCAGCGGATACACGCAAAAAGCGACAATTTCCGGACACAAAGTCTACCTGCGCACCGGCGAATACGAAGGCGGCCAGCTCGGTGAGATCTTCATCGACATGCACAAAGAGGGCGCGGCCTTCCGCTCCTTGATGAACAATTTCGCGATCGCGATCTCGCTGGGATTACAGCACGGCGTGCCGCTCGAGGAGTTCGTTGAGGCATTTACCTTCACGCGCTTCGAGCCCAACGGTCCGGTCGTCGGCCACGATCACATCAAAATGGCGACCTCCATCCTCGACTACATTTTCCGCGAACTCGCCGTGAGCTATCTCGGGCGCTACGATCTCGCTCACGTTCAGCCCTCAATGCAGATGGACGCTATGGGACCCGAAGCGCAAGAAGAGTACATTGCCGAGGAAGAGGGTGGCGTAAACGTGCGTCCCGCTGGCGTCGTCGAGAAACTCCATCCCGTCAGCACGCACTTACATCCTGGTCAAACGTCGCCGGCGGTAGCGCAGCCGATGGGAAGTGCCACCGCGGATGCGCCGGCAGCGCCCGTCTCCTACGGATCGTCCAGTGGTACCGCAACGGCCACGTTATCGAAGACCGAAGCGATCAACGCATCTAAGGCCAAGGGCTACACGGGCAACGCATGCTCCGAATGCGGTCAGCTCACCATGGTCCGCAACGGCGCCTGCGAGAAGTGTGATTCTTGCGGTTCGACGAGTGGCTGTAGCTAAATAGCTAAAAACGGAGACTTTTCACCGAGCAAACCGTAAATGAGGAACGGGCCGAATACAAGCCCGTTCCTCTTCCGTTTCGTGGAGCTCCTCCGAAGATGAAATCGCGACTTGGATTGTTCGTCGCTGCGCTCGCCATGCTCGGCCTGACAGCCGTGCGCGCCGTCCCTCCGATACCGGTGCCACTGGCGTTCCATCGGCGCACGGATACGTTGCCGTAAATGACGTGTGGCTATTCTATGCGCGATACGGCAAAACGGGTATCCCGGTCGTACTACTTGAAGGCGGAGGCGACACGATTCACGACTTCGCTTATCTCGTTCCGGCGCTTTCACCGCACTATCGCGTCATCGTGCTCGATGCGCGTTTATCGTGCTCAAATATGATTCGCTAAACAGGCATCGGAGAGCGCTGAGTAGCTCGCGAGAGGGACGTGTTGAAATCCGGCTTACGCTTGCCTGGGTAGAAAGGCTCCGAGGCCGGAATTCGCCAAGACCAGTCCGTAAGTGAGCGTTCGATACATGAGGCCGCTGCTGGCGTTAATTCTGGCATTGGCGGTTGGGGGGTGTAGCACTTCGGTGGCTCAGCCTCCCGCGACGCAGCAGGGCACGCTTCCTCAGGTCGAAGTGACTGCGCCGTTGCAAAGCGTGAACGAGCTCACTCGGGCACCGGTGCTTGCGTACTACGCGGCGAAGCCGGTTCGGGTCTTCGCCGAGCTTCCCAACATTGAAACAAACCAAGGGACGTTCGGGATTGTGCTGTGGGGAACGCGCGACGCGAAGGGAGATTTTGCGGCCCTGACCGAGGCGCAGGTTTTCGGCGGCAACGACGGTCTGAGCGCCCACATCTTCTTCGATAGCCAGATGCAACCGGTTCTCTTTCGCGACGACGCCAGCGGCTATTCGCTGGCGATCGTGCACGATTCACCGCAGCGGACGGCTATCACGCTCTGCGATCCCCAGTTTTCTCCGGTCTCGAGCATCGCGCTCGATGACGCCACACCGCTAACGCAAACCGCAAACGCAGGCGGCACGTGTAGCTTACGCAACGCGGATGCGGTCCAGGCCGCCTACAGTGCAGCAACGTGTACGTTGTCTCCGGAAGTTGCCGCGAAGCTATGCAGTCTCTCGCAATTAATTATGGCGGGAAATTATGTCGCGGGTTTGACGTTCGCTGTTGCGGCCATCCTCGCGCACGAAAACAAGACCCAAACGCCCCTGTCGACACCAATCACCTTCATATTCGTCGCTGCAGCGCTCATCTTCGCTCCTTCGGTCTTTAAGTCGGCTGGGGGGACCCTCTACGGTGAGACCGGTGAAACGAGCGCCGTCGAAGGTATCATGCCCTTCTACCAGGCGCAAGAGTCATTGCCTGGATGCAGTGGCACGGCACCCGCCGGCAACTGTCCGTTTCCGAGCCCCGAGCCAACGCCGGCTTAGGGCGCGTGAAAAACCGCTAGATGCTCCAGAATACAGGGCAATTGGAATAAGTACGCCTTGCCAGTAAACTCGTGAGCTCGTGAGTAGCTGAAAACAGCTAGATAGCTAAATCAGCGGCTCCAAGGTCGAGAAGCGGCGCCGCGTGGTGCCGCTTCTTCATTCAGATACTCTTTATCCAGACGGGAGGCCGTCGCGCAGCCGCGCTGCGATCGCGTCCGGAAGCGCGCGCACGGCGTCGTTTAGCGATACCAACGCATCGCTAACGGTCTCTCGCCACGCCTCCATGGAGCCCGCGTCACGGGAAGCGAGCGAATCGAGTGCGGTGCCGACGCCGTGTGCGAACTGCGCGAGCGCCGCGACCTCGTCGGGTGCGTAGGCCTCTCCACCCGCACGTTCGCCGAGAACGACGACCCCAAATAACCGGCCTGTCGCGAGCATCGGGAGCGCAAGTGCTCCCGGTACAGCCGTGTCGCAATGATGCGGATCGAGCGGTTTGTGCCAGGTTTTCAACGCAAGAATCGCACCGTCGTTCTCTCCGATTGCCCCGGGGGAGCCGTCACCGTACCAGCGTGCCACCGCATACGAGCCGCGATCTTCAACGAATATCGTTGCGTTCCGAGCGTCTGTATGTGTTCGGATGCGCCCAATCGCTTGATCGAGCAGTGCCGCCGAATCCGTCACGTACGCGGCTTCCTTTGAGAAATCGATCAACGCACGCTCGTCGTCGTGACGCTTACGGAAAAAGATCGTCTCGACGAATCGATCGACGCGTTTGTGGATGTAGCTCAGCGATACACCGAGCACGAGCGCAAGCGCCACGTTTGCGACGACGCCGGTTGGGTGACTTAGTCCAGCCAACACCGTGTTCAATAACGATTCGAGAATCACGAAGGCAGCCAATACTATGAGCGAAACGATCGCCACGACGATCGTTCGGCTCACAACGAAGCCTAAATCGAGAACCCGACGCTTCAGCAAAGCGTAGGTGACGGCCAAGGCACCCAGGAGCGTAAACGTCTGTGAAACCGCCGTAACGGCAAGTGCGAGGTACCAGTCGGGGATAAGCCCGTACAGACTGCCGAACGCGGTCGCAACCGCCGACGCGAGCGGTAGAGGCACGAGCAGCCACCCAACACGCGGCCGCTCGGCGATGGGCGTGGTTGCCACCGCTGCAATCGCACACGCAGCGACCGCTACGTTTGTGACGACAAAAATGATGCGCCCAAGCCCACCCAGGAGATACGGCAGCGGATCGAACCAGAGCGTCAGGATCCCAATGACCATGGCAAAGCACCCGGCAAGGCTGAGTGCGTTGGCTCCGTACGCGCTCCACTCCAATACTCCGCGCCAGAGGCTGCGACGTCCAAAGCGCGACGTCAGAACGATAAGCAATACGCTGGCGGTCGCACCGCAGATGCACGCGATAAGACTCAAGCCTTGATTCAGCCGGGCGTCGGGAACGACGAAAGCCCCGGGCCCGAGTCCGAAAAAACTAGGCAAGATGAGAATCAAGGTCAGCATTCGTGCGTCTCGCGACACTTGCGGCCGCGTAGCGATCAGAAACGCGCATGCTAGAAACCAAAAGCCGCCGATTGAGCCTAGCGTTGCGTTGAGGGTCTTCCACGCCGTCTGACCATCCCATAGCGTGCTGCCGGCAACGCGAGCGGCAAACGTTCTCGCGCCACGCGTGACTATCAGCAATGTCGGTTGCGCTCCAACCGGCTGGGTGCTGATCCGCGTCCGTCCTTCCAGGCTCTGTAGTCGAAGGTCGATGCGGTCTCCGTTGCGTAACCCTGCGCGATCGGCAGCACCACCCGGTACCGGCTCGACTACAGAGACCGTAAACGGTTGCTCGGTCATCGCGACGTTCGCGTCCCAATATCCGTACCAGGGCTGCCCGCCTAGACCGAATACGTCGGCTAGATTGGCGAACATTACGACAAGACCTAGCGCACCCAGGCTGAGAAGTACCGCCCGGCTCATGGGCTGAACTTCGTCATCCAACCAGGGCTATCCTCAGAACGTTTCATCACGTGAACTACTCATGCTGGTTCGGCGGATCGAGCGTCATCTAGGAACATAAAGCTCACGGATAAAAGCGAATACGGGGGGCCTCACAAGGCCCGCAGCATTTTTAGGGCTGGCTAGGTGCGCGCTCGCCGGAGCGCCCAGACCAATGCCGGTCGTACCAGAAAATACAAGGCTGCCGAGATTGCGGCTGCAAGGAGCGCGATGATAGCCGGCAACACGAGGCCGAAAGTAAACGACATCCCGACAACAAAACCGAAGACATATTCTCCACGATAGGTCGGCCATATGCATCCCGACGCGAGGACTGCCAGCAATACGAAGAGTGGAGCGCTCCCGCCTTCGTCGACCATGAAAGCCACCGATAGTATCACTCCGGCGAGGAGTGCGAAAAAAGCGGCTGCCATCGCACTGCTTAGCGCATCTGGCTTGACGGCAGCGCGGCGTCGCACCGACCACGCTGCAAGACCGCCGGTCAACGGAATAATGGCGAGGCCCCACCAATTGGAGAAAGCCGGCAGGTCGCGTTGGTCGAGCAGGTGATGACTAACCACCCCGCCGTGCGTCGCTTGCCAGGCGAGATACGCGCTCGCAAAAAACACCGCGAATGCGATGACGTAGAAGTCGAGGCGGTATGCGCTCTTGTCCGTCATGCGTCCCTCCGCCTTGGGTACGTGCTTCGATCAAGGCTTGTTTCAAGCGACTGGATCGTGGATCGGAAGGTCGGACTCGTCTATGATCGGGGTCTAACTCGATCGTACTGCATTTCCATTCGCTTTGAGCAAAGCGTTGGCTGCTGAAATCCCGGACGTGTATGCGCCGTGGAGCGAACTGTGCAGTCCGCCCAAAGCGAGCGATTCGCCCGCGAAGAACAGTTTGCCGTCGACACCCTTGCGTAGGGTCGTGCGTGCTGCGACGCCGCCGACCTTGGCGTAACTGTAGGCTCCCATCGCGTACGGATCGGAGGACCAGGAACTCGACGTAATCCTGCCGTCGTAAGCTGCCGCGACACCCGGAAGATTTAATTCCAGTTGGCCCAAGAGAAACTTCGCCTGTTGCGGTTTATTCATTGCTTCAAGTGTTATCGCAAGGTCGGCATCGGCCAGAAACTCGACGATATTTGCACCGAAGTATTTCAAGAAGAAGTTTGTGCCGGGAACATTAGACAATGCAATCGGTAGCGTCATGCCTTTGAACTGGGGGACGATGTCGGCCTTAAATCCCAGAGCGGCTTTATAAATGTGACCGAGCGGAATCTCCGCGATGGCGTGCGCGACATCGGCGGGAAGCGCCGGAGCAAATGTAATTCCGCCAGCCGCCAGGACGCTGGTTGGCGCCGTAACGATAGCGCTCCCGGCCCGCACGCTGCCGCCGTGCCAGTATGCGGTGACACCCGACCCGTCGCGGACGACTCGCTCCACCGGGCTCGCCAGACGAATCGGAAGTCCGGAGGCAAGACTCGTGATGAAATTGCCGACGCCGCTCTGAACGAAGTAGCTGTCACCCGGTACTACGAACGGCGCGGGCGAAACGACGAGAAAATTGTACAGATCGAGCAGCGATGACTGCGACGGCTCGACGCCGCTAATCCCGAGCACGTTGATCGATAGCGCGTTATCGTAATACGGTTTCTTCCGGAAGGCATCGGTAACGACCGAAACGGGAGCATCTTGTGACGGGGAAGATATCGTGGCCCCGGCCGCGAGAATCGCAGCCAGCATCGAGCTGGTCGTGTTGACGAAGGCGGCGACTTCCGCATCGCTCGCTGTTTGCGTTCCGTCGTAGAAAACGTTGGGGTATTGCGTAAAGTTGTGAAGCCCCGTCAGCTTGCGTGCGCGAGCGATCTGGTAGAGGATGTTGCCCGATAGCACTTGCTGAAAAAGCTGCGCACCCAGATCGAACGGCGTCTGCGGAAAGGTCGTGTTGTCGGTATAGGCACGACCGCCGACGCGATCCTTCGCCTCCAGGAGCAGTACCGATTTACCATACGAAATCAGCGTTCGCGCAGCGCCGATGCCGGCGACGCCGCAGCCGACGATCACGACATCGACTGGGTTGGGCTGGGCCGTCGGATGCGGCGCGGGAATGGAACTGGAGGCACCCGAGCACGCCGCAAGAGCGGTGACTCCAAAGGCTCCGGCGCCAAGCATGAGGTCGCGTCGAGAGATATACACTACACCTCCGATTTCGAAGCATGTTGTCTCTCCTACCGGACAAACCTTTATAGGCCCGCGCGCGCAACACGATGACGACCGAAACGCAGAATGCGATTTAGCGAGCATTGCGATCGACGGAGCTTACCGGTTACCGCCACTTTCGCTTCCCCGTCGTGACCGGCGGCGGCTTCCGCAAGGCGACCGCGCCGGCCCGATTTTCTCAGAGTTTTCCCAGCTATGTTCTTAGCCGGCGCGGCGGGTTGACGGCGCTACCGCGGGAATAACCGATTTATGCCGTTGTGCGCGCATATCGTCGTAGTGTTTGTCTTGGCAGCGAACTGGCTCACGTTTCGTCTCGGACCGGAGAACAATGCCCTCGTGACCGATCCGCCGTTGCAGGCGACGTGGAAGACGGTCACGGGCGCACCCATTTCGGCGAGCCCCACCACCGACGGCACGTTGCTCTACGTCGGGAACAATGCGGGTTATCTCAACGCGATCGACCTGCAAACCGGAAACGTGGTCTGGACGAGACATTTGCGCAATGCGGTCATGAGCGCGGCGTTGCTGTACGACGGCATGGTCTACGTCGGCATCGGCGACGAAAGCAGCAACGGTTCCGGACCCGGAGCCGTCTTCGTCGGAACGGGCCCCAGTGCGATCGACGCGTTCGAAGCGCGCACCGGTACGTTCAAATGGCACACCGCCGTCGCCGGTTCGGCGATGACGACCTCAGCGATCGTTAACGGCACGCTGCTCAACCACAATGGCGCCGGTTGGATCACCGCGCTCGATCCCGCGTCGGGCCGAGTCAGGTACGCGCGCAACCTGCGTTCGCTCGCTTCAATGACCGCGATTTTACCGCTCGACGGCGGATTCTTCATCACGACCGGCGTGCTCGACAACGCGGTATGGAAACTCAAAGCGTCCGACGGATCCACCGTTTGGCGCACGGCCTTCTCCCCCGAGGCATCCGGACACGGCGATTGTCCGCCGGTGACCGACGGCACCCGAGTGTACTGCGACTATATGTCGCCGGCGCCCGGCCAAACGTACACCATCGCCGGAAACAAGGCCCAGGAACGCGCCTATGCGCTCGACCTCAAAACGGGGCAGTTACTCTGGGACGTTCCGCTCGAGACGGCCGTTCTTCCGCCGCGCAACGAAGCCGCGATCCCATTACTCTACGACGGACGGTTGTATCTGGGAAGCTGCGTCGTCGCCTACATGCACGCGCTCGACCCCGCGACCGGCCATCTGCTTTGGGAGACGCACGTCCACGGCGTCGTCAAGAGCGGCGCCGTCCTGGTCGAGGGCGTGCTGTACTTCGGAGACCTCGGAGGCTATCTGTGGGCCCTCGATCCAAGTACCGGCAAAGTGCTCGGCGACAAGAAGATGGGCAGCGGCTTCAACGTCGGATCGCCGATCGTCGTCGGGAAAACGCTCATCATCGGCAGCCGGACCGGCGCCGTCTACGCGCTTCCGCTCGACGACATTCGCAACAGTCACGATTAGGCGCAACCCTCGCCGGTCTGCGCGCGTCTTGCGCTCCATGCAACACGCAACGCAACGCATTCACGAAGTCACGCGCCGCCCGTCGCCGGCGCCCCGCATACAACCGATCGCTCTCCACGAGGGCCTGCTTTGGATGGGCTCCTGGGAGACCAATCACATCTACGGCGTCGACCCGAAAAGCTGGACGGTTAAAGAAGACGTCGCCGCACCCGGTCAACCGTACGGAATCGCCCCCCTCGACGACGTCTTGCACGTCGTCGTATCGCTCGGCGGCGACGACGACGATCGCTACCTCTTCCGCTTCACGCCGGGACGCGGCTTCGATGCGAACAGTCAGACGCCGTGCCCCGACATGACAGGCTCGCACCTGGCGTCCGACGGTAAAGAACTTTTCCTCGGACAGATGCATAACCGGCGGATCGTCACGCTCGACGCACAGACGCGCATCACGCGAGAGATTCCGTTGCCCACCCGCTGCGGCGGCTTCGGCTTCGGGCCGGACGGCATGCTGTATATGATCTCGGCCGATGAGGAGTTCGACAACCTCGAACTCGCCACGCTGGATTTTGCGGGGAAGATGAACGCACTCGCTCCGATCGAGTTCGGCGCGAGGTCCCTCGCGTACGACGGCTCGGTGTGGTACACGGCCGATCGCGAAGCGGGGTACGTCGTTTCCTTTACGCTCTAACCCGGCGCCGAGGAGGCGAGGTGCGCGTGTGACCGCGTTGAAGCTCAGCGCGTGCGGTTTCACCTTGGTCTAACGTGCGCTGCGCTGGCGTTTGCGTGGACGCTCGCCGCCTGCGCGCCCGCCGGGTCGTCGCATCGTGCGCCGCACGAGATGCGCGTCGGCATCGTCAGCGATCCGCGTTCGCTCAATCCGTTATTCGTCACGGCGCAGACCGACGTCGATCTCGCCCAGCTCACGACCGATACGCTCGTCGGATTGTCGCGGGACAATAAGCTCGTGCCGCAGCTCGCCGATCCGGTTCCCAGCCGCGCCAACGGCGGTATCTCGGCCGATGGAAAAACGATCGTCTATCACCTCCGGCGCGAGGCGCGTTTCGCCGACGGGGTTGCTGTCACGTCCAACGACGTGGCGTTTACGTATCGCGCGATCCTCGATCCGCGCAATCCGGTGACCGATACGGAGCCGTATCGCCGTATTGCGTCCTTGTCGACACCCGACGCCCACACGGTGATCGTTCGGCTGAAGTCTCCTTGGGCCGCGGCGGTCTCCGAGTTGTTCGCCGTCTCCGACTTCATCTACGGCATCTTGCCCGCGCACGCGTTCTCGAGCACCGACATCTCCCGCGCACCCTGGAACGAGCGGCCTTTCGGAAGCGGGCCGTTTCGCGTCGACCGCTGGAATCACGGCGACGGCATTGTCTTCGTTCCGAATCCGTATGCGTGGAACCGCCCGCGGCTGCGCCGCCTGACGTTTCGGATTCTGCCGGACCAGACGACGCTGTTCGTCGCGCTGCAGACGGGCAGCGTCGACGCCGCGGCCCTTACCGAGGATCAGATCGCCCAAGCGCGCAGGCTGCGGGGCATTCGCACGATCGCGACGCCGCAGAACCATACGGTCTACATGGAGTTTCAAACGCAGCGCTTCCCGGTAGACGATGCGCTCGTTCGGCGCGCAATCGTCGAAGCGATCGACCGCGAACGCATTCGCACGAGCATCTTCTTGAATCTTCAGCAACTTGCGACCACCGAGATTCCGACGATCTTCGCCGCGCACGATCCGAACGTAAGCCAGCCCGCATACGATCCGCAGCAGGCCGCGGCCGATTTGGATCGCGCTGGCTGGCATGTCGAAAACGGCGTACGCACGAAGAACGGCCGGCCCTTGACGTTGCTCTTCGCCTACGTCAGCACGTCGATACCGGCACGGCGCCTCGCGACCGTGGTGCAGGACGACCTGTCGCGCGTCGGTATCGAAACGACCGTCAAGGGTTACCCCTCAACGATGTTCTTCGGGTCGGCGGCGTCAGGCGGTATCGAACGCGGTGGTCGCTTCGACCTCGCGTATACGGATTGGTTCGGCGGCGCGGACCCGGAAGCGTCGGAGATCTTCAGCTGCGACAACCGAGCTCCCAATGGCCCCAACACGGCGCGCTGGTGCGATCCGGGTTACGATGCGCTCTACGCCCGTCAAGCCGAAACGCTCGACTCTCGACGACGGGCGGCGATCTTTTCGGCGATGCAGCGCGCGGTCGCCGGCGGAGGCTCCTCGATTTTTCTCGTCTACAGCTCGCTCTACACCGCGTACCGCGACGGCGTTACCGGCTTGGCGCCGAACATGCTCTTCCAATACGGCAACAACGCACGGTGGGACGTATCGCCATGATGTATCTCGAAGAACACCGCGTCCGCGAGCTCTTGCGCTGGGACGATCTCATTGCGGCGATGGAGCCCGCCCTCGCAGCGTTTTCCGCCGGACGCGTCGTGCAGCCGGTTCGAAGCGTTTTGACGATCGAAGAGAACGCCCGTTTTCTCGGCGTCATGCCGGCGGCGACGCCCGACGTCATGGGTGCGAAGATCGTCGCCTTCTATCCCGCCAACGAAGGCACCGAATACCCCACGCACGACGGATCGATTCTGCTTCTCGACACGCGCACCGGAAGACCGCTCGTGGCGATGGACGCCCGGCTCATCACCGAGATGCGCACCGCTGCGGTCTCGGCCGCCGTCACCAAACGTCTGATGCCGCCCGGATCGCGCGTTCTGGGTCTGCTCGGCAGCGGCGTCCAGGCTCAGTCGCACGTCGAAGCGTTGTCGCGCGTCGCAGAATTTGACGAGATTCGTGTTTGGAGCCGCAACGCCGAACACGCCGAGCGTTTCGCGACCCAGCACGGCGCGCGAGCAACCAGCGCGCAAAACGCGGTCACGGGCGCCGACGTCGTCGTCGTCGCGACCAGCGCCCGCGAGCCGGTGCTCGAGGGTTCGTGGCTCAAGCCCGGTGCGCACGTGAACTCCGTCGGTGCAAACCGCTTTAACTGGCGCGAGCTCGACGATGCAGTGATGTGCAACACGATCGTCGTCGACTCGCGCGAAGCAGCGTTGCAAGAATCGGGCGACGTTATCGGATCCAAGGCGCAGATTTACGCCGAAGCCGGCGAACTCTTCGCCGGCACGATCGCCCTGCCGCCGCCATCGGCGACGACGGTTTTCAAGTCGATGGGCCTAGCGGTCGAAGACATCGCTACGGCCAAGCTGGTGTACGACGCCTTTACGTCGACCGTGTCCGCCGGTACAGAATAACGCCGTCGTCGATGACGACGGGCGCGTAGACGCCGGCGCGAACCTCGCGCTGCAGCAGCGGCAGCCAGCTGCCGTTCCACGCGGCCGATACGTACCGGCTATCCATGAGAACGTACTCGGGCGTCCCGGCGATACCGACGCGAGCGCTCGGAAAGAGTCCGAGATGTGCGTAGATCTCGTCGTACGTTCCAACTGCTGCGTCGCGGGGAAGCCGCCCGATGAGTGCGTTGGTGGCCGCGTCCTGCGGCTGCGGCATCCGCAAGAAGTGACCCAGATGCAGCGGGCTGAAAAACACCGAAACGATAGCACATAAAACCGCGCTGCTGCGCACCCACGCGATACCCTTACCCCCCGGCGCGAGCACGCGTGCGCCCGCGATGACGAACGCCGCTAGCACGTAGGGAACCCACACGGCAGCGTAGTGCTGCCCCATGGTGTACGTTAACGGTTCTCGCGAAGCAAAGACTTCGACAAACCCCGGCACTGACAAGATGAGGACTCGGGAACGAAACGGGAGCAACGCCAGCGGCACGAACGCTTCGAGCAGGTACGTGAGCCGTCCCGCGATCTGCCGGTCGAGCGGTAACGCTTGCGAGTAACCGATCCAGTCGTAAAAATGCTGCGGATGCCACGCGGTCGTCGCCCCGGCCAATGGTCGCACGAGAAAGAAATATGCGGCGAAACACGCCGTCGATGCGGCGATCGCGACGATCCCGAAAGCGACGCCCGCGCGTTCGCGGGGTTTCCAGAAGTACGCGATGGCCGCGATCCCGAGAAAGGCCATCGCCGGCGGCTGATCTTCTTTGATCGATAGAACGACGGCCAGAAAGACGTACGCCAAGGAAAAGCGTCGCGCGTCGAGCGCCCACAGCAGCCACGCAATTGCCGCCGGCGCGAACGCAACCTCGTGGAAGTCGGTGAACGTGACGCCCTGGAGCGGCGGGTAGATGAGCGCGATGCACGCCAGGCCCGCGGCATTACGCTCGCTGGTGCGGCGGCGCGCGATCAGGTAGAGCGCCGGGGCAACGAGCGACGTCGCCACGGCCTGTAGAACTCCGAGAACGACCGCGGAGCGCGCCGCCCATAACAGCGGTGCGCACAGATATAAAATCGGCGAGAAATGGTACGCGAAATGGCTCCCGTTTTCGAACGTATTGTGGAAGCCGTGGAACGCGGTGTCGATCGACTGTGCGAACAACCCCAGGTCCGCGCCCGCGTGGTACGTTGCGTAGCGGTCCGCCGCCAACACCGAAAACACCACGGCATATACACCGGTAGCTGCGGCGACGACTTTCGCTGGTCCGGACACGCGCGCTGTCTTGCCGGAAAGCAAACGGGCATTCCTTCAAGGAAGCAGGCGATCCGATTAATTCGCCCCTCCTCAGGGAAGAAAGCGTGGCATGACGCGTCTGACGTTGTTGGTACCGTGTGCCGCGGTGGCTGCCTTTGCAATCTCCCTTGCCCTTCTTCCACAACAAGTGGGAGCGCAGGCCGCAACGATGCCGCCGTATGCGACGACGACGCCCAGCGCGAATCCGATGGATACCGCGACGGTCAACCCGATGGCGACGTCGACGGCCGGCTCGATGGGAAACGCCAATCCCACGGAAACCGTCAACCCGCTCGCCACGGCCACCGCAACTCCGCTGGAAACGTCGACTTCCAGCACGGCGACGGGCGGTGGCGGCGGCGGCGGCTCCTGGGGGCTTCTCGGCCTGCTGGGATTGATCGGTCTGATCGGGTTGCGCGGAAGCTCGCGCCCGACCTGAGGGTTAGGTTACCACGATCCGTTCGGCGCCGTCGAAGTGGCCCGGGGGCAGTTTGCGCATCTCCGTGAGCGCGCAGCTGTCCCGGAAGTGGGCCGCGACGTTATCGGATGGATCGAGCTGCGCGATGCGCGCAAAGATCTTGCCTGCGGTGAGGAACATGCCGCGGCGAAACTCGATCATGCCGGCCGCGAATGCCTCGGCCGTTCGATCTTTGTGCGCGCGTAGCGACTCCTGGTCGTTGTCGTAGCATTCGAAGATCTCGACGCTGCGCGTCTTCCCCTTGGCTTTGACTTCGCCGAGATTGCGTAAGCGATGTCCGCGGCGTTGCTCCGGCTCGATGCCTTCGATGACGGGTCCGCTGACGAGCAGCGAAACGCCGTATGCTTTGGTGAGTCCTTCGATTCGCGACGCGACGTTGACCGCGTCGGAGATCACCGTCGTTTGCATACGCTCTTCTTCACCGACCGTCCCCAGGATTAGCGTTCCGCGGTGCACGCCGATGCCGATCTCGATCGGCGCGTATCCGGCGCTGCGCCGCCCTAAGTTATACAGCTCGACCTGGCGCTGCAGTTCGACGGCTGCCTGCAGAGCGTCGGCGGGACTGCGGGGAAAGAGCGCCATGATCGCATCGCCGATGTACTTATCGACGAAACCGTGGCGCGCGCGCACGATCGGGGTCACGTGACGCAGATACGAGTTGAGGAAGTCGAAGTTTTGCTGCGGCGTCAGCGTCTCGGATAAGGCCGTGAAGTCGCGGATGTCGGTAAAAAGGATCGTCATCTCGCGCTCGACGTGATCGCCCAGCCGCACGTCGGTGATCGCCTTGCGCCCGAGATGCTCCAGAAACTCCCGCGGAACGAACCGGCTCGACGCGTTGGTGTAGAGTTCGATCACCGCCGTTTCGTCGAGCCGTGCGGGTCCGCGCGTTTGCATGCGGACCGTGGCCTCGCGCAGCCAGCGCCGCTGCAAGCACAGCGATATGCGGCGCGTGATCTGCAAGCTGCGAGCGGCGTCCAGAGGTGTCGTCAAAAAGTCTTCCGCACCGTGCTGGAGACAGGTCTCGATACGCTGTTCCATCCCAGCGGGCGCCATAACGATCGCCGGCACGCGGCTGCGGGCTCCGCCGCCGGGCGCAGCCGACTGCAGCACCCGCACGACGTCGGCGCTGGGAAGCGACAGGTCCAGCAGAATCAGCTCGATAGTGCGCGCGGCGATTGCCGCCAGCGCTTCGTCGGGCGCACCTTTGCGGACCTCGGTATTGCCCGCGCCGCGCAGCGCATGGGCCAAGACCTCGAAGTCGGCGTCGTTACCCCCGACGCATAGAACACGCGCCGTTTGCACGCTCTAAGCTTCCTCTCGCCTGCCCGGCTACCTTTCGTTAGTGCCGTGCAAGTAGCGGTCCAGCCAGTCGAGCCAGAGGTTGGTGAGTTCCTCGGTAGTCCGGGGCGCGTTCGGGCCGTGCGTGGGGGCGTCGAACACGACGAACTTCACCGGGACGCGATTGTCGTGCAGAGCGTGATAGAACGCGTACGACTGCGTGACGGGCACCACGGGGTCACCCGTCGTTCCCCAAATCAACGTAGGCGTCGTAACGTCTTGCGCGTACGTCAACGGCGAAACGTCGACGTACTGCTTCATGCCGTCGCCGACATACGGTGAGACGCCGTTTTGGTAATATCGATCTTGCACGTTGGAGACCGAAAGATCGTACTCTTGCGCCTCGACGTTTACCGCCGCCCCGGAGACGGCTGCCTTCCACCGCCGGTCGTGCGTGATGAGCCACGAAGTGAGCAATCCGCCGTAGGACCATCCGCTCACGCCGACGCGCGAGGTGTCCGCCTGCGGCAGTGCGTTGACGGCGGCCAGCCCGGTGAGAATGTCCGCCGCCGGCCCGCGCACGGAATCGCCGACGATCGCCAGCAAAAAGGCATTTCCGGTATCGTCGCTGCCGCGATAGTTCGGCGCGAAGACCACGTATCCGCGAGCCGCGATGAGCTGCTCGATCGGCCAATCGCCGCCGTACGATTTGCCCGCCGCGCTCTGGATTTCCGCGAGGCCGGGACCACCGTGAATGTCGATGACGACCGGATACTTTCGCCCCGCCACGGCGTTTGGCGGAAAATGGACGACGCCGAACTCTTGGTATCCATCCGACGAGGTCCACGTTACGCTTTGAATGCGCCCCAAGGTCAAGCGTTCGAAAAACGCGTTGTAGTTCGTCAAACGCCGCGGACGCGCGCCCAGCGACGGCAGGTAGTAGAGTTCGCGTAAGCTGCGCGCCGTCGTCGCGACGAAGGCGACCGCTCCCCGCTTGGAAACGGTGGCCGCGATTCCCGCATCGAAGGTGCTGCTCTGATACGCGTCACACGTGAGCTCGAGATCCCCCAGGTCGACGCGCGCGGGAGTCGCGCCCATCACGAAGTGATACATGCGCGAGTGCGTTTCGTCGTTGCCGCACGCGAGCAGGGAGTGCCCGTCGGGCATCCAGACCGTTCCACCAATGTCGCGATCGAAACCCCGCGTCGCGTCGACGTCCGCGGCGCCATCGCGTATGCGAACGGTATTGAGCGCCAAGAAATTACCGCCGCGCGGATACGAGTACGTCAGATGCCTGCCGTCGGGTGAAAACTGCGGCGCCATCTCCACCGCGGGATGCGACGTCAGCTTCGAGAGCCGGCCCGAGGCGACGTCGAGCGTGTAGAGCGTCGAGCGCTCGTCGTCGCCGCTAAATGTGTTCGGCAGACGCGCCAAGACGATCGTGCGCCCGTCGTGCGACCACGTGAACGCCGGCGTGAAGATTCCTCCCGAATCGGTCGGCGTGAGCGTCCAACTTCCGTGCGTGAGCCGCCTCACCGCGCCGCCTTCCTCGAGCCACAGGTGCACCGGTGGGACGAGCGCCGATAGCGTATAGTCGTTGTCGCCCGGTTCGAAGTAATCGCGCGTCGACGGTTGGTCCGATGCGGAAAAGGCGATAGCGCCGCCGTCGGGACGCCACGCAAAGTCGGTCGCGTCGCCCCCGGCGCGGGCGAGTAGTCGCGGCGGCGTTCCGTACTGCATCACCGCGATCCGTCCGCCGCTGCGGTCCAAGTATGCCAAGCGCCGGCCGTCGGGCGACCAGCGCGGCAGAGCGACGTCCGCATCGCCGACGAGAATGCGGTCGTCTCCGTTCGACGTGTCGATAACGTGCAGCTCGCGCAGGTACGTATTCTGCGCGAAGTCGGGGCGCACGACGATCGCGGCGACGCGTGAGCCGTCGGGCGATATCGCCGGCTGCTCCACGTCCGCGATCCGCCGCACGTCGGAGGTGCGAAGCTCGCGCGCCGCCGCCGGGGCGCCTGCAATGCATACCGCGAGAAAACAGAGAAGGACGTATCTCATCCGGTCGATGCCCTCCGGTCGTTATTGAGATATGAAATCGCCAATCGCCCTTCTCCTTGCCTGCCTGCTCGCGGCGACCGCCGCGGCCCCTGCCCGTGCCGCCAATGAGCAGCGCGTCGTCCTGGCGGGCGGGTGCTTCTGGGGAATGCAGGCCGTCTTCGAGTCCTTACGCGGCGTCACGTCGGCCGTTGCCGGATATGCGGGCGGCAACGCTGCCACCGCGCACTACGAGATCGTGAGCACGGGAATGACGGGTCAAGCCGAGTCGGTTGAAGTGACCTACGACCCCAAGCAAATCTCGTTCAAACAACTGCTCGACGTCTACTTTCTCGTCGCACACGATCCCACCGAGCTCAACCGGCAAGGACCAGACGAAGGCACGCAATACCGATCCGAGATTTTCTACACCACGCCGGCGCAGCACGCGCAAGCGGCGTCGTACATCGCAGCGCTCGGAAGCAAACACGTTTATAACGCTCCCATCGTCACGAAGCTCGAAGCGTTACCCGGCTTCTACGCAGCGGAAGGCTATCATCAAGACTTCGCCGTTCACAACCCCGACAACGAGTATATCGTAATCAACGATCTGCCCAAGCTGCACAAGCTCAAAGACACCTATCCGGCCCTCGTCAAGCCGAACGCGCCCCTAATATCCAAGATGTAGTTAAGGCGCGGTCGTTAGCTCGGGGCTTCGTTGACGTGCTGGGCGTAGGAATGCTTGTCGAAGTACCAGTCCGGAAGCGACGCGGGAAACGTGATGTCGTTGAAATCGTAGTCGACCGTAGCGTCCACGCCCAGATACTGCGCGTCCTGCGCGTATGTCGGCGTACCGTGAATGTGCGTTACCACCGGCATGTTGTTCATCCACCCGAGCGTCACTGTGAAGAGCATCGCGTAGACGTGACCCTCACCTTCGTCGTAGAGCTTGTCGGTCGCAACGACCTCTTGGAGCTCGAGCGTCTTCGCATCGACGTAGAGCTCGCGCAACCGGTTGCGATCGGGATCGCGCCGTGCCTGCAGACTCACGTGCAGGAGATTCCCTTCGGTCGCTACCTTCGTGACTTTGTAGTCGAACTCGCCGAGCGCCGTCACCACCGCGATGGTGGGAGGCAGCGACCCGCTCGGCTCGGGAGTTGGAACGAACGTTTCGGGGTTGGTGTGCGGATGAACCGGCGCCGGCTCTAACAGATCGGCGGTCGGCGGCCCCGGATCCCACGGCTCGTTGAACGACGGCCGTAAAAACTCGAGCTGGCCGCGCGCGGATCCGCGATACACTCGGCGGCCCAGCGCCGCGCGATCGCTCGTACGGCACCAGATGTGGTACGTGTAGCTATTGACCAGATCGGGGTAGCCGTCGTCGAGGGTCTGTTTGCGAACCAGCGTGTAGGTCTCGTACGGCGGCGGCGGGCGATGCGAGCGAAACTGCCGCCGAATCAGAAACAGCAGGCGCTCCGGTGACGGCAACGCGATGGGAGTCGCGGCCGGCATCGGCTTGGCCGCGACCGCGTGCGACGGCGGGGTTATGGCCAACCAGACCAGCAAAGCAAGAGCCAACCCGAAAAGCGTTCTCACACGCTTCTTCTTAAGCACGCCCTCCATCATGCTCCTATCGCGCATTCTTAGGAAACCCTCAGATTTAAAAGAGTTATTTCGGGGCCATGCGCAGGGCGCCGTCGAGCCGGATCACCTCGCCGTTGAGCATTTGATTTTCCGCGATGTGACGCGCGAGTGCCGCGTATTCGGCCGGTTTGCCCAAGCGCGACGGGAACGGATTCTGTTTTCCGAGAGACTCGCGAGCCGCCTCGGGCAAACCGGCGAGCATGGGCGTGTCGAAAATTCCCGGGGCGATGCTGACGACTCGGATCTGCTGCTGCGCAAACTCGCGCGCGAGCGGTAAGGTCAGGCCGACCACTCCGCCCTTCGATGCCGCATACGCAACTTGGCCGATCTGTCCGTCGAATGCCGCCACCGACGCGGTGCACACGATCACGCCGCGATCCTCACCCGGCTCGACCGAACGCTTCATCATCTCCGCCGCTACTAGGCGGACGACGTTGAACGTTCCGATCAAGTTCACCATGACCACCTTCGTGAAGTGATCCAGCGGTTGGGGCCCGTCGCGTCCCACGGCACGTTCGGCCGTCGCGATGCCGGCGCAGTTAATCGCTCCGTGAACGCCACCGAACTCCCGCAAGGCAAGCGCAATCGCGCCATTGACTTGGGATTCGTCGGTCACGTCGGTTCGCGCGAAACGCACCGAGCTGCCGAGTTCCTTTGCCAGGGTCTCGCCGCGGTCGCTGACGTCGCAGATCACGACGCGCGCGCCTGCCGACGAAAACTCGCGCACGCACGCAGCGCCCAATCCCGAGCTCCCCCCGGTGACCAAAAACACTTTTTCGGATAGATTCACGCTGACGATTCCCTTCTATCGTTAATTTCGGCTAGCGGCACGTCGCGCGCCTGCGCCAACTGCGCCCACTCTTTTGCCGGACGGCGCGCGATTGCCGCCGCGATCGAATCCGCATCGACCCCGTCGATCTCGAGTATCTCGCGCAGCCCTTCGATAAAATGCGGCTCGAGCGCCGCCACGGCCACCCAGCCGTCGCTCGCGCGATACACGCGATACGTCGCGAGACTTCCTCCAAGCGCACCGTCGGCCGTCGTCAATCCGTAGCGCAACGGCGCGGCAAACTCCTCGGCCGCATCGACGATAGCGATTTCGACATACCGGCCGTGACCGTCGCGGGCGCGCGCGATCAACGCTGCCAAGGTCGCCGACACGGCGCGCTCCGCCGCGGCCAAATCGCCGATGAGCGTCCGCGGCATCGAGGGCGGCGACAGGAGTCCCGCGCGGGCCTGATACGTCAAATCGTGTCCGGCGCGGTCGCGGTGCGGTGCGGCTTCGCCGACGACGGCGACCTGCACCAACGCGGGATAGCGGCCGGCAAGCGTTTCATTTGCTATACCGGCTCGCTCGAGCGCGCGCGCGCGCATTGCGGTAAGCAGCACGTCGGCGGCAGCGATTCGCTCGTGCAGCGCGTCCCGATCGCGCGACGCGGAAAGATCCAGCCTCGCGACGTCGACGTGCTCGCGCAGGCGCGCGTACCATTGCGGTGCCGCCGTCTCCAACGGATCGCCGCGCATCGGCTCAACCTTCCACACCGTCGCGCCCAGCTCGGCCAAACGTGCGGCGGCAATCGGTCCGGGCACGTTCGTCGTCGCGGCGACGACGCGGACCCCTTGGAGCGGCGCGTTCGATCCGTCATTCATTTCAGGACTCTTGCGCGCGCGTGCAGAAAGCACCCGCGTGCCCAAGAGAAACGCCCGCGATGAAAAGCGCGTCGATTACATTGCGCTCGCAATTGTCTTGCTTGCCGCCATCGCGCTTGGGTGGTGGCTGCTCGCTCCACGACGCGCGCATCACCCGAAGAGCGTCTCGGTCGTAACGCCCGCCCCGTCGCTCCCGCAGGCGACAAGCGCGCCGGCCGTTCCGGCGACGACCGTTCCGACGAGCGCCCCGGCGACGTTGATGCCGTCCCCGCTTCCAACGACGACGCCGCATGCGGTCGCCGGCGCACCCAGATTGGCGCTTATCGTCGACGACTGCGGACAATGGATCGATACCGAGCGCGGCTTTCTCGCATTGTCCATTCCGCTGACGATGTCGGTGCTGCCGGACGTGCATTACACGTCGACGATCGCAACCGAAGCCGCGGGCGCCGGCAAGGGCGTTATGCTGCATTTGCCGATGGAGACGTTATCGGGCCTCAATCCGGGACCCGGAAAAGTCACGACCGAGATGTCCGACTCGCAAATCGCGCAACAAGTCGAGGCGGACCTCGCGCAAATTCCGCTTGCAGCCGGCGTCAATAACCACGAGGGGAGTAAAGCGTCGGCGGACGAGCGGGTCATGGATGACGTCGTCGACGTCTTAGCCAAGCACGGCCATCTCTTCTTCATTGACTCGCGCACGAACGCGGCCTCGGTCGGCGAACGCGTTGCGGAGAGCCGCGGCGTTCCAACGGCGTCTCGCGACGTCTTTCTCGATAATCAGGCGTCGGTCGACTACACGGTCGCACAACTCAAAGAAGCGGCGGCAATCGCACGCAAGAACGGCAGCGCCATCGCGATCGGACATCCGCGTCCGACGACGCTGCAAGCGGTGCGCGATATGATCCCGCAGCTGCAGGCATCGGGTATCGAGTTCGTCTTAGCGAGGGACCTGGTTTCTAGCGATCCTCGCTAGCGTCGCTTTCGATCCAGCGTTCCGCCCAGCGCCCTAACGCGTCGAGCGCTTCTTGCAGCTCCCGTCCGCGCTGCGTCAGCTGGTAGAGCACGCGGATAGGCGCTCCCGATTGCACCTCGCGCCGGATGATCTGCGTGGCTTCGAGCTCGCGCAGCCGCTCGGTCAGCAGCCGGTCCGAAATCCCCGGTATACCGCTGAGCAACTCGTTGAAGCGCTTGGGCCCCGGCAAGAGCAGTCGAATGACCGCGCCCGTCCAACGTCGTCCGATGAGCTCCACCGCACGGTGAAAGCGCGGGCATAATCCCGCTTGCAGCGTCTCCTCAGAGACCTGCTCGAGTTCGGATGACCGGCTTAGCGGCATGACGTTAATAAAAAAGGCGGGGCGCGGGGATCCTAGGGATATCCCCTCTTCGGCGGCTACGTAGCCACCGCCTTGACTTTTTCTCCCTTCGGATCGTCGCCGGCAACGCGCTTGAGGAACGCTTCTGCGAACTCGCTGCCGATGCGGCGCCGATCCGCCGCGTCGCTCGCCGGCACCGTCACCACCATGTCGATCGCGCCGTCCGCGATTTTGTTGAAGCGCACGTCGATCTCTTTCTCCGGCGATGCGTGCGAGACGCCGCGCGCCGTCTCTCGCGCGGCATCGCTCATGCGCCCGAAGTCGGCCGAACGATCGAGGGTAACGGTAATGGGGACGCGCAACGGCAAGCGGTAGGCGGTAAAGATCGCTTGCGCCAGCTTCTGGTTCGGAACGATAATTCGATTGCCGTCGGCGTCGCGCAGCACCGTGGTACGCCAGTTGATATCGACGACCGTACCGGTGTTATCGGCGTCGATACGAACGAAATCCCCGGCGTGTACTTGTCGCGACGCGGCAATCTGAATGCCTGAAAAGAAGTTGGCCAGCGTATCCTGCAGCGCGAGCGCCACCGCAAGACCGCCGATGCCGAAGGCCGTGAGGATCGGCGCGACCGAGATGCCGAGATACTGCAGGACGACGAGGCCCCCGACGATCGCGACGAGCGTTTCCGTGACGCTGACGAAGAGTGTGATCGAGCCGATGGCGCCCGCGGCGCGTTGGCTGTGCCGAGTGACCAGGTTTGCCGCGATTCGCGCCGCGACCACCGTGGCGAGCGCAATCAGCAGCGCGACGAATGCGCGGTGGGTGATCGGATTGACGTGGTGGTCCTGCAAGGTCAACGACGCAGCGTACAATCCGATCGCG
Source organism: Candidatus Baltobacteraceae bacterium (assembly GCA_036488875.1). Classification (NCBI taxonomy): domain Bacteria; kingdom Bacillati; phylum Vulcanimicrobiota; class Vulcanimicrobiia; order Vulcanimicrobiales; family Vulcanimicrobiaceae; species Vulcanimicrobiaceae bacterium. Next base: position 265,372 of record DASXGW010000002.1, read on the forward strand.
AAGACGAACGCGAATGCGACGAATCGCAGCGGCGCCAGCGCGCGAAAGCGCCGAACGAGATACTCGGCCCCAAGGCCGATGAGGGCGTCTACCGCGATGATTCCTAATGCAACGATCGTGCGGTGGTCGAACATGCCGGTGGGCTCTTACCCACGGGAAGCGGCGTTCGGCGGGGGAGCGGCGGCCCGCTCCAGACCGGTCGCGGCGTGGCCTCGGGCTGCGGGGTAAAGACCGGGCGCGGGGGAACCGTGGGGGTGGTTGCGTCGAACGGCGTCGGCGCGGTGACCATCGGCGCCTCGGTCCAAACCTCGAGAACCCGCCGGTGACCGTCGTAGGCGACCGCCTCGCCGAGGCGCCGAACCAGGGGGCCGACCGCCACGTACGCGCCCTCACTGCGTTTGCCGCCCGGCAAGAGCACGCGGACGCTGCGCCCGTCGCGCTCGATCACTAACGTCGAGCCTTCGATCCAAGCACGGTCGGCCAGCCGTAGCAAAACGGGCTCCAGCGGAGCGAAGACGCGTCCTTCGACGACGTATGCGCGAAAGTACGCCGGTAGTGGACGCCCATCGACGAGCATCGTGACCGGAGCGGGCGGTGGGAATACCGGCACCATTGCGCGATATACCGCATCGAATGGCGCGATTCATTTCCGCGTTGCGCGAAGGCGGCATACGTTTTTCCCGCGATGGCTGCGCCTTTCTCGCGCAAGCGCTCGCGTTCAACGCACTGTTCGCGCTGTTTCCGCTTACCGTGCTGTCGCTGAGCGCCGCGACGCTGGTTTTACCATCGGCACAGCATCGCACCTTGGCATTTTTCGACACCCTGGCACCGGCGCTGCACGACTACGTCGCCGCCAATCTCAGTTCGTATATCTACAGCCGCGGGATTACGAGCGCGATCGCGGCGATCGTACTCTTATGGTCGGGCAAGAATCTTTTCATGGGACTTGCCTACGCCCTCGACCGCGCGCTCGGCGTGCCGAAGGGGCGTCCGCTCGTGCACAACATCGCGCTGTCGTTCGTGATGCTGCCTCTCGTGGGACTGTTGCTGATCGCCGCAATATCGCTTCCCGTCATTATCGCAATCCTGTTTGCCGCAAGCGGCGTCAACGATCCCGCGCGGCTCACGCACGTTCTCGCATATCTCATATCGATCGCGCTCGTTTTCATCGTCACGGTCGCGCTCTACCGCTGGCTTCCCAATCGCGGCGTCTCATGGGGTTTTGCGTTTCGCGGCGCGACGGTCGTTGCAATCGCGTGGCCGGTCGTGCAGCTCGCCTTCGCGCAGTACACGACGCACGTGGATTTCACGCATATTTACGGCGCGCTCTCCGCGCCGCTGGTTTTGCTCCTCTGGTTTTATCTGATCGGCTGCATCTTTCTGTACGGAGCCGAGTATAGCGCGGCGATGTCGGCAATGCGCGGCAAGGACCACGTACCGGCGATTCCGGCGGAGGCTCGATAGTGCGCTTTGTGTTTCTTCACGGATCGGGATGCACCGGCGACGTCTTCGCCGCGCAACTCGCGGCTTTCCAGAATGCTCTCGCGCCGACGCTTCCCGGCCATGCCGACGGCCGCGAAGGTCCCGATACGGTCGCCGCGTTTGCCGACGCCGTGGACGCCGAACTGCGCGAACGAGAGATCGCCGAGGTCGTCGTTTGCGGGAACTCTCTGGGCGGTGCGATCGCATTGGAGCTTGCGCTTCGGAACGTGGCCGCCGTGCGCGCGGTGGTCCTGATCGGATCGGGCGTGCGGCTGCGCGTCGCACCGGCAATTTTCGAACGGCTCGAGTCCGACTTCCCCGCGGCGGCGCGCGAGTTGGCCGCAATGTTCTTCGCTCGGCCGAGTCCCGAGCTCGTCGACGCGTCGGTCGCTACGATGTTGCGCGTCGGGCAGACGCAAACCACACGCGACTTTCGCGCTTGCGACGCGTTTGACGCGAGCGAGCGCATTGCAGACCTGCGCGTTCCCCTGCTCGCGTTGACGGGCGACCGCGACGTGCTCACGCCGCCCAAATTCGCGCAATGGTTCGCCGACCGGGTACCGGGTGCGCAAGCGCGAATACTGGCCGACGCCGGCCACTTCGCCATGATCGAGCGGCCGGAGGAAACGAACGCCGCGCTGCGAGCGTTCGAAGAACGACTCCTCCCTCGTTGAAAGGACCCTCGTGCGCCGGTTTCTCCCGATGTTATTCGTCGTTGCTTCGCTCGTGCTGATGGCCGCGGCTCCGTCCCCGAAACCCAGTCCCACACCGTCGCCTGCGGCCTCTGCGGCGCCCAAGCCCGGCTTCGGGCAGACGCCCACCGTACTCGTCTTCCCGTTCGAGACGCAATCGGGAGCCGATCCAAAGATCGGCGCCGCGATCTCGCAGATTCTCTCGCAGGGCATGGCGCAGGCCGGCGGCCTCACCGTCCTGCCGATTCCGCAGAACGTAGCGCGCGCCGACTACCAAACGTACGCGCGTGAGCAGCACGCGGAGTTTTACATCAGCGGCTACGTGACCCCAATCGGTGAAACCGCATCGGTGGTCGAGCAGCTGGTCGGCGTCAACGACGGCATCGTGCTCTTCTCCCAAACCGCGCAGGTCAACAGTGTGGCCGACGTCGCCTCGCAGTCGCTGCAGGCGCGCTCGTTCATTATCGCCTATGCGAACCGCAACACGCAGAACATTGCGTCGACGACTGCGAACACGCCCGCTCCCGCCGTCACCAACGGCGCTCAGGTTAAGCTCGGCGGCATCAGTGCGATCGTCGATTCGGTCTTCCATCGCCGCGGTGCCGCCACGCCGACCCCGATCCCGGCCTCAGCCAAACCAGCCCGGGGCGTCATCATCGCGCCGCTTGCGCCGAACGGGAACGTTCCGGCCGCGGACCTCACCAACGCGACCAACGAGCTGTATTTCGCCATGTCGCGCCGTTTCAACGCGTCGATCACCCCGGTAAAGAGCAGCGTCGCGACGTCGGCTGATTCGATCTGCGGGACGCGTCGCAACAATACGATCGCCGGCGGTACCCTAGCAGAAAACATTCAAAAACACGGGCATGAAGTCGTCTTCACGCTCTCGGTGTACACGTGCTTCGGCGCGGTGCTCGATACCCAGATCGGAAAGGGTGACAACATCAAAGCGGCGATCGACAAGGCCGTCACCGCGTACACTACCGCTCACCCCGACAATAGCTAGTTAGTCGAGCAGTCCGGCCGGCGCATCGACGACAATGCGCCGTGCTTGCGTGTCAATCGTCCGAACGATTGCCGCGACCATTGGGACCAGGCGTCCGCCCACGACCAGCATGTCGCTAGCCGGATAGTGCTCGACGCGCTCGACGTCGCCGTACGTCTGACCGCCGGCGCCCACGACGGTGCATCCGACGAGATCGGCGTCGAAATACTCACCATCGGCCAGCGGAATGCGCTCGCGCGGAGCGTAGAGCACCGCGCCGGAAAGGCGTTCCGCCGCGTCGGCATCGGCCACGCCCTCGAAAGTGACGAGCAGCCGCCCCTTATGCGCGCGAACCGTGCGAAGACGCACGACGCGCGATTCGCCGCCGATCTCGCACCGCAGCTCCGTACCCGCCGAAAAGACGATGCGACCCGCATTGCTCGGATCGCATTTGAGCTCGCCCGCAATACCGAACGCGCCGGCAATGCGTCCTACCGGCAGCTCATTGCTCGTCTTCTTCTTGCTCCTGCGTACCGTCGGCGGCTTCTTCGGTGTCCAAAATATCGATCGAGACGCGACCTTCTGCGGTCGCGCGGACGATCGTGCGCAGTGCGTGCGCGACGCGTCCGTTACGCCCGATGACCTTGCCGAGATCCTCCGGATCGACGACGAGTTCGATGACCGGTTTGCTTTCTTCATCCATGAAAAGCTCGACCGCGATCTCGTCGGGTTTGGCGACGAGTTTGCGCGCCACGAAACCGAGCAAGTCGGACGCGCGGCGATGCCCCGCCCAGGGATCGTCCGAAGCGGTTTTGGGTCTGGTGCGGGGGCCGTATTCGCGTCCGCGCTGCTGCGGCCGATCGCCTCGCGGCTGACGGCGCGGCTGTTCGTCTTCCGGTTCGACGTCGTCGATGACGGTTTCGCCCGAAGCGATCTTGCGAGCGCCTAACGTCGGTCGACGCTCGAACTCGTCCGAGCCTTCCCCGAAGAGGCCGAATTCGTCGTCGAACGCGCTCATTACGAACCCGCCTTTTCGCTCTTAGGCTTGCGCTTGGCCGTGGAAATCGGACCGCGGTCCATGATGCCTTTTTCAGCGAAAAGCCGGCGAACCGTCGTCGACGGCTGCGCGCCCTTGGAGAGCCATTCTTTGGCTTTGCCCTCATCGACGACGATCGTCTTGGGCTCGGTGCGCGGGTTGTAGTGTCCGAGAATTTCGATGAACCGTCCGTCGCGCGGTGCACGTGCGTCGGCAACGACGAAGCGGTACGTCGGTTGTTTCTTTGCGCCCATGCGGCGCAGTCTGATCTTAACCATGATGTACTTTCTGGTGTTGGGTGATTATGGCCGAAGCATTCCGGCGGGCAGTTTGGGCAAGAAACGTTTTTTCTTGCCGCCCCCGAGCTGCTTCATTAACTGACGTGACTGCTCGAACTGTTTGACGAGCCGGTTCACGTCGGAAACTTGCGTACCCGAGCCCAACGCAATGCGCTTGCGGCGCGAACCGTTGAGCATGTCGGGATGGCGGCGTTCGCGCCGCGTCATCGAGCAAATGATCGCTTCGATCCTCTTGATGTCTTTCTCGGGGATCTCGAAGTCTTTGGGAAGCGCCCGCGAGAGACCGGGCACCATCTTCAAGACGTCGGTCATCGACCCGAGCTTGCGCATCTGCCGCATCTGATCGAGAAAATCGTCGAGCGTAAAACTTTGCTTGAGGAGCTTCTCTTCGAGCTGCTTTGCCTGCTCCTCCGAATAGAGTCCCTGCGTCTTCTCGATGAGCGTCAGAACGTCGCCCATACCGAGAATGCGCGACGCAAGCCGGTCCGGGTAGAACGGCTCGAGCGCCGCGACCTTTTCACCGACGCCGACGAACTTGATCGGCGCCCCCGTAACGGCATGAATCGATAGCGCGGCACCGCCGCGAGTGTCGCCGTCCATCTTGGTGAGGATCACGCCCGTGATTCCCAACCGGTCGTGGAAGCCTTTGGCGACGTTGGTCGCTTCTTGACCGGTCATTGCGTCGGCAACGAGGAGAATTTCCTTCGGCGTTACCGCTGCTTTGATGCGCTCGAGCTCTTCCATGAGCGCGTCGTCGATGTGGAGCCTGCCGGCCGTGTCGACGATCACCGTGGAAAGCCCGAGCCGGCGCGCCTCGGCGACGGCTTCGCGTGCCGTCTTGACGGGGTCTTGGTTCCCGCGTTCGTAGACCGGGAGGTCGATTTGTTTGCCCAGCGTCACCAGCTGGTCGATAGCGGCCGGGCGGTAGACGTCGGCCGCGACGAGCAACGTACGCCGTCCCTGCTCTTTCAGACGCAGCGCGAGCTTGGCAGCCTGCGTGGTCTTCCCGGAGCCTTGCAAACCGACGAGCATGATCACCGACGGCGGCGCGTCGGAGAAGTGCAGCCGCGCCTCGGCTCCGCCGAGCAGATCCACGAGCTCTTCGTGAACGATCTTGACGATCGTCTGCGCCGGCGTCAGCGACTCCAGAACGTTGGCGCCGATGGCCTTCTCTTTGACGCGAGCGACGAACGACTTGGCAGCGCCAAGCGAGACGTCCGCCTCCAATAAGGCAACGCGAACTTCGCGCAGCGCCTCGTTGACGTCGCCTTCGCTAAGCTTTCCTCGTCCGCTCAGGCGCGAAAAGATCGCGCCTAAACGCTCGGTGAGCTGATCGAACAATTACGCGTTCGCCGACGATCCGGCCGTCGCTTCGTCGATACGCTTGACGGCATCCCCGACCGTTTTGATCTTCTCGGCTTCTTCGTCGGGAATATCGATGTTGAACTCGGTCTCGAACGCCATGACGAGCTCCACCTGGTCGAGCGAATCCGCCCCGAGGTCGTCGGTGATCGACGCTTCGGGCGTTACCTCGGATTCGTCCACGCCGAGCTGCTCGACGATGATCTTCTTGACTTTATCTAACGTGGTTGACATTACGTCTCCTTGTCTGGTTTACATCAGTACGCCGCCGTCAACGACGAGCGTCTGCCCCGTAATATAGCTTGCGGCATCGGAGCAAAGGAAGGCGACTGCCCCGCTGACGTCCTCCGGTCTTCCCGGCCGGCCGAGAGCGGCATTTTTGATCAAGAACTCCCTTGCGGCGTCGGGCATTTTTTCGGTCATAGCGGTCTCGATGAGGCCCGGTGCAACGGCGTTGACTCTTATATTCCTCGAACCCAACTCCTTTGCGACGGACTTGCAGAGGCCGATGAGCCCGGCTTTCGACGCCGCGTACGCGGCTTGTCCGGCATTACCCATGATTCCGACGATGCTGGTCACGAGCACGATCGCCCCCGAGCGCTGCTTCATCATCGGTTTTGCGACCGCGCCGCAAAGATAAAACGCCGATTTCAAGTTGACGTCGAGCATTTGGTCGATCGTCTCGGCTTTGAGGCGCAGCAACAATGCGTCGACCGATTGCCCGGCATTGGCGATCGCGAAGTCGACTCGGCCGAAGCGCTCGAGGGTCTCAGCAACCGCGCGCTCGACGGACGCCTGGTTGGTGACGTTGCCGGTGAAGATGTGCGCCACTGCTCCCGGGCGTTCGGCCGCGCATTGAGCGGCAGTTTCTTCCAGCGCGGCCGAGTCGCGTCCGACGAGGGCGACGTCGGCCCCGCGCCGCGCGAACTCCACGGCGATCGCGCGTCCGATTCCGCGGCTCGCTCCGGTAACCAGCGCGCTCTTTCCCTCGAATCTCATACCTTGGCCCCCATCGCGTCGCGTAACTTTTCGACACCGGCGAAGTCGCTGACGACCATAGCTTTGGGAGCGCCCTCCATGCGGCGCATCAATGGACCGAGCACACCGGACGCACCGAATTCGACGATGAGATCGAGACCGTACGAAACCACGCGCTCGGCCGTCTCGTGCCAACGCACTTCTTGAACGATCGAACGCACGAGATTGACCTTTATCGTTTCGACGTCGCGATACACGTGCGCGTCGACGTTGGAAACGACGTCGAACTCCGGCAGCGCGAAAGTGCCCGCGTCAACCGCGGCGGCGAAGCGTTCGACCGCGGGCTGCATCAGCTCGCTGTGCCAAGCCCCGGAGACGTTGAGCGGGACGACGCGCTTGGCGCCCCCGGCGAGCATCGCCTCGGACGCCGCCGTCACCGCATCGAGATCGCCGCTGATGACGATCTGCGTCGGCGAGTTGAAGTTTGCGAGCTGCACTCTGCCGCCGGACTTACCGCGCGACTGCTCGACGATCTCGCGAACGGCCGGCGCTTCTAATCCCAAAACGGCGGTCATGCCGCCGCGAGCGCGTTCCGCTGCGGCTTGCATGGCCTTGCCCCGCTCGTCGACTATGCGGAGCGCGTCCTCGAACTCCAGCGAGCGCGCGGCGACCAAACTGCAGAACTCGCCGAACGAGTGTCCGGCGCTGACGACCGGCTGCAGGCTGTTGCCGAGCGCCGCATAGAGCGCCACGTTGGTCGTAAAGATCGCGGGTTGGCTGTATTGCGTTTCACGGAGCTTTTCTTCGGGCCCCTCGCGCTGCAGTTTCAGCACGTCGTAACCAAGCACGCCCGACGCGCGCTCGAATACTTCACGCGAGTCCGGATTGTGCGCGGCAACATCGACGCCCATCCCGACGACCTGCGAACCCTGGCCAGGAAACAATGCGCCTATTCGCATCTTGTCATCCTGAGCGTAGCGAGCGAAGTCGAAGGGTTCACGCGGCCGCCTGCCATTTCCACGCGACGGCACCCCACGAAAGCCCGCCGCCGAATGCCACGAAAACGATCACGTCGCCGTCGCGCAGCTTTCCGGCCCGCACGAACTCCGAAAGCGCGATCGGAATCGACGCAGCCGACGTGTTGCCGTATTCGGCGATGTTCGTCACGACTTTCTCTTCGGGCATTTGCAAGTAGTGGGCGGCGGCGTCGATAATGCGCTTATTGGCTTGATGCGGGATCAGATAGGCAACGTCGGATTTGGTGATCTGGGCTTTAGCCAGCGCGGTACCGGTCGCTTCGATCATTTTATTGACGGCGACCTTGAACACTTCGCGGCCCTGCATGGCAATGAGATTGCGTTTCTCTTCGATTGCCGCGCCGTCGATCGGATGTCGCGAACCGCTTGCCTCGACGTAGAGCAGGTCGGGCTTGGTGGCATCGGCGCCGAGTTCGGAGGCCAGAAACGAGTTCTCCTCGGAGCGCTCGAGGACGACGGCGCCGGCACCGTCACCGAACAGGATGGCCGTCGAGCGATCTTCCTTATTGAGAATCTTCGAAAGCGTTTCGGCACCGATGAGCATCACGCGGCGGTAGATGCCCGAACAGATCAGGCCCGACGCGACGGTCAGGCCGTAGATGAAGCCGCTGCAGGCGATCGAAATGTCGAAGGCGGGTTTGTCCCGCGATCCCAATCGCGCGGCGACCAGGCACGCGGTCGCCGGAAAGTAGAAATCCGGCGTAACCGAGCAGACGATGAAGCAGTCGATGTCGCGAGGCGTGAGCCCGGCGTATTCCAGCGCGTTGCGCGCGGCGACGACCGCGAGATCGCTCGTCGCTTCCCGATCGGACGCCCAATGGCGGCGCTTCATTCCGGTGCGAGTCGTAATCCACTCGTCGGACGTTTCGAGCCACCGTTCCAAATCTTCGTTTGTCACGACGCGGGCCGGCGCGTGATGTCCGACGCCGACGATCTTCACGCCGGTTAGGGTCATCGCGCGCTAGTCGTGGTCGTGGCCTGCGTGCTCGTTACGAACCTCGACGACCTGGCGGCCGTCATACGTTCCGCACGACTCGCAAGCGAAGTGCGGACGCTTGGGTTGATGACACTGTGGGCATTCGACCGTGGTGACCGGTTCGAGCTTCCAGTTCGCCGCGCGGCGGCTGCGCGTTTTACTGCGCGGCGTCTTCCATTTTAGATTTGCCACGTGAGTCTCCGTTGATACACGGGCAGTTGCCCGCGTTGAGGTTTGCTCCGCACGTCCCGCACAGACCGCGGCATTCTTCCGAACACCGCAAACCCATGGGCAGCACGCTGAGCACGTTTTGCTGCGCCAAGTCTGCAACGTCGAGCCGGTCACCGGCCAAGACGTTGCCCTCGCCGAAAGGATCTCCGTCGCGTCCGGCCACCGGGTCGAGACGCTCGTCGACGTCGACGTGCACGTCCCGGCTCGTGTCTTCCAGACACGACACGCACTGACCACGGGCCGCCGCGTCGACCGTCCCCTCGATCGTCACAATACGGTCGGCATATCGAAGCTCGAGATGAACCCGGGCGGGTTCGGGAAAGCTGGTCCCCTCGAACGGCTCGATCGGCACCTCGTCGTCGATCGCCATAAGCTGGCGCCCGCCCCCGAGAAGCCCGCCGATATCCACTTTATGACTGCGGTCCATGATACCAATGCGGTCGCAGGATGAGGGCCCCACCTCGAGGCGGGGCCCTCAACTACGACCCCGACATTCTAGAGCCCGTGCGTTGGCCTTGTCAAACACGGCAGTCGGAGGGATAGAGCGGCGTATGAACGTCGATCTCACCGCTGGACAGCTCGCCGCAGCGGGCGTTGCCTACGCTCCCCAAATCGCCACCGCCGCGGCGCGGCACGGACTCGATCCGGACTTGCTCGCCGCCGTGGCGGCTCAAGAGACGGGCGGCCCGGGCGCTAATGCCGGCCGGAACGTGGTGGGCGACGGCGGCCACGGTCACGGGCTGTTTCAGATCGACGACCGGTGGCACGCCTTCGCCTCGACGCCCCAGGCCATGGACCCGTCCTCAAATGCCGATTACGCGGCCGGGATGCTCCAAGAGCTCATCGGCCGCTATGGCAACGTGCGCCAGGCCCTAAGCGCCTACAACGCCGGGAGTCCGGCTGCGACGGGCACGCAGACGCAATGGCCTGACGGGCAGCGTTTGGGCTACGCCGATTCCGTGATGCGCCACTACGACGAAATCTCCGGGGATGTGCCGCCGCCGGCCGGGCCCGCGCCTGCGCAGCTGCCCGAGACCGCCGAGGCATTAGCATCTCAGTCCCCGGCCATGCCGCAGTTGCCGGCGCCGTCACAGCCGCAAAGCTACCACCGTCAGGAGACCGACTACACCGGCCTCTTCGATTCCGACGATTCCACCACCGTATAGGAGGGCAGACCATGGCATTTTTGCTTCCGATCCTCGAAGGCGCGGGCGCCGGGCTGCTCGGCAACGCCGTCGGCGGACTCTTCGGCGGTGCCGGCGGCGCGGCCGAAAACGGCGCAATGAACGCGCTGAACTCACAGGACGAGAGCTTCCAGCTCGGGATCTACGCGTCCGAGATCCAGAATCAAGAGCAACTGCAGATGCAGTCGGAGGTCTTCGATCAGATGATGGACGAGCGCAGCGAAAACATGCGTGAGGTCGACACGCTTCGCAACGTCGACATGGCCCAACGCAAAGCCGACGACTCGATCACCAAGAAGTTCATTCAGAGCATCACCGAATGAGCGCGCCGCTTCTTCCGCCGCGCGGCGATCGCACCACAGCGGTGCGCGCCGCGGCGGCGCGTCCGGCGGCCGGCGCGCCGCCTTCTGACCTCACCGCCGAGCAGCAGGCGCAAGTCGCCGCGCAGCACGCCGCCTTCGACTTCCAGGCGGCGGAGTCGGCCGAGATGCTGCGCGAGCATGAGGCGCTCCAAGCCCTCATGATGGAGCAGCTCAAGAACGAAGACGAGATCATGAAAAAGTGGATCGCGCTCATCTGAGGCGGCCAAGAGGACTCCGCCCCGCGAATATGCTATAATCCAGCCTTCGTTCCGCGCCCCGGGCCATTAGCTCAGTTGGTTAGAGCGCATGCTTGATAAGCATGAGGTCCCTGGTTCGAACCCAGGATGGCCCACCATTTGATGAAAAACAAACCTCCGGCGTGCTCGGAGGTTTTCTCATTCTTGACCCGCTCAGGGGTCAAACGCGGGGTCAAAACTTCGTCAGAAAGCCGCATGTCCGCGACAGACCATCTTGGTGATGGAACTGTCGGCTTTTCGCAGCGCCGTATCGACGTTGCGCTGCGTATCGACCCCGCGCATATTCTCGCTGCGCTCGTCCATCATCTGATCGAATATCTCGGATTGCATTTAGGCGCTCGTGGACTCACGCCGGGCGGAAGAACCCGATGAGGCCGCCCTTCGCCTCCCCCGTCGTCGCGTCAATTTCAAACGGAGTATTAGGACCCAACTCCTCGTGGCTGCCGCCTTTGGGAACCCAGGCCATTCCACGAACGATCCCGTTCGAGTAGCTGAGATCGCGAATGCCGTCTAACGAAACGCGATCGGAGATCCAAAGGATATTGGTGCCGTCGAAGGCACACACGTCCGTTTCGTCGGCGAGAAACATTTTGCCACCGACAACGTCGGACGCTGCACAAGTTAGCGGCAACGCCGGCAACTCCGACACGTCCTCAGGATTACGAACGTCGAGCACGTAGCCTACACCGCGAACCCTGACGCCCATGACGTGGCGATTCGGCGTAGTAAAAATGCAAGGCGCCCCCGTGCTCCAACGCCCGGTAAATCCACGCTTCCAGGCTTTGCCATCGTCAGTCGTAACTTCCACTTGAACGACGGCGTCCGGGTCTACTCCCGTCGCGGCTTCAATCGTACGAACTACAGACGTTCCCGAATGGGGGATGATTCTCGCCTCGTAAGCGTGGGCAAAGCCACCAACGATAACACCCTGGTCTAACTCCATTGGCGGAGGCGTGCGGCTGTAGCGACCTCGGTTCCTCTTTGCGGCGGGTCAGTCACGCCGTAGTCCAGCCCTCCCAAAGACGGCGTCCTCAGTCGCTTGAGGGGTCAAATGAGGGGTCAGACTGGACTGCTCGCAAGAAAACCCCTGCAAAATAAGGGCCGAAATCGCGTACCGTCGTGCTTGATAAGCATGAGGTCCTGGTTCGAACCCAGGATGGCCCACCATTAAAAGAACCTTGCTTGGCAAGGCTCTTTTTTTTACCGGATTCGATCGCTAGACCATCAAGATGTTCTGCATCATGCCCGTGTCTTCGTGGGGCAGCACGTGGCAGTGCCAGACGGTCTTGCCGTACCACTGTTTGAATCGAACGCGAATTGTAATACTCCCGTTAACGCCGCCGTTTGCGGGCGGCACCATGAACGTATCCCAGATCTCCGGGGGATCGACGGGCTGATCGTTGATCGCGATCACTTGAAACGAGTTTTCGTGCAAGTGGAACGGGTGGATTTCGTCGTGCGCGTTCTCGATGCGCCACTGCTCGCAACTTCCGACCTTCGGCGCGCTTTCGATGTCCATCTCATCGTAGAGTTTTCCGTTAATCGTGAACGCCACGCCGAAGAGCAGATCGGTTCGATTGAGCTGCTCTGCAAAGACGAACTTGCGATACTCGCGAACGCGGCTCTGGGGAATGAGGGGATACTCGCGCGACGGCTTCGGGAGCTTCTTCGGGATGCTCATATCTACGGCGTTCCCTCGAACCACGAAACGTGCGAAGTTCAGCTTGGGGATTAACCTAAAATAGAGACCCTCGTTCGCCATCGACGCAAACGTGTACGTTCCGGGGTCGGCAGGCGCCTTGAACAGAAACTCGACACGGTTGCCCGAGCTCGCGATCATCATCGGGGCGGTCAGGAGATTCTCGTGGGTAACCACCGTCGTGCCCTTGCCGCTCATGTCTTTACTTTGGGGCTTTAGAAGATTGACGCCGTCGAACCCAATAAGCCAGCTTTCGAAACCGGGCAAGATCAAGGGCAGGGTCAGATAGTTTGTTCCGTTGAGAAAGCGCAACCGGACTACCTCGCCCGGCGAAACGTAAAACGTGGGAGCTGGGTCCACCGGCGTGTACGTGGCGCCTCCCTTAGCGCGGTTATCGACCCAGTATCGCCCCGCGTTGCCGCCCGCTTGAATGACCTCGATGTTACCCGTTGACCGATTCCTTTCGAGCGCGGTAACGGTCATCATCGTAAATTTCGTCGACAGGAAGTAACCGCCGTTTTTCGGGGCTCGATAGGCGATGTAATCGCGAGAATACGTCTTGCGCTTCCCCCTCACGGGGTTGACGTCCAGCGTTTGCACGACGAGCGTGATGTCGCGTGCGGCCGCAATCTCCGGTACCTCATCGATTGGCCCGCGAACGTAAATCAGCCCGGCCATTCCGTTGCTCACTTGCACGTCGGTCGATCCGTGGTGATGCGGATGATACCAGTGCAGGCCGCTCGGGTGATCCTTGGGGATCGGGAAGCTGTAGTCGTAAGTTTGGCCCGGCTCGATCGCGATCATCTCGGCGTTTGGGTTGCTCGTCCCAAGCGGTTCGAAAAGGTGCGGGACCGTCTGAAGTCCGTGAACGTGCAGGTTTGTCGTATTGAAATCGTGAGGATTGTTCATCGCGTTGAGCGCAGTCGCGGGCCGATGCGGCCCGTGAAAGTCGGGGTCCATGGCCTCCATCATGTTCTGCGGCTGCGGAACGAGTTGCGGGGGGCCTTGCGTAACCTTTGGATTCGGCGGAAGTTTGTTGACCATACGAACGTTAAGCGTGTCGCCCGGCTTCACCGTCCAGGACGGCCCAACCGTCGTGTTGGGATTGGCCATGTCGCCATAGGTGCGCCCACGCAGCTTGTAGCCGCCGGAGAACGTTGTCGTGACGTACTCCACGTTGAGCAGAAACGATTTCTTTCCGTTGGGGAGTAGTATCTCTTCGCCCTGCGTAATGAGCGATGGCCCGAAACGTCCGGCGGTGGACGAACACGCCGCGATCGCGGCAGCAGAAAATCCCGTAATGATAAAACGGCGGCGGTCCAATATGTCCCTCCAATAAAACTCCCGGCTATGACCTTCAAAGTTCCGTCGCCACCGAGCCATCCCCTGGTTGCATCCACCGCTTCCCAATTGGCGAGCGAGCATGCTTGCCTGCCGACTGACACGCCGACCAAACGACAACATCGCAGGCCAACTCAACCGCCGCAACAAAGCGCAATCCGTCGACGTTCCGGCGAGGAGGCATCGCATGCGTTTGAACCTCGGTCGCTTTTTTGTACTCGTTATCCTAGCCGCGCCGTCAGCTTGCAGCGGCCCAGCCGCACATGAAACCCCCTCGTTCGCGGTGCCGTCAGTCGACCGGACGCAGCGCACCCCAGAGTCGAGCGTTCGGTTCTGGGTTTACAACTCCACAGCGAAGACGTTCCAACAGGGCGAGCTCGGCGGCTATTGCGTTCCAACAATGGCCGCTCGAGACGTCAAGCCGGGCACGACGATTGAAATTGTCGGTGTCGCGTCGGGCTGTCTGACTCTGGCGGCCTTCGACGTCCGGCTGCGCGATGTCGCAGCCGGCAAATCCATCTACTTTTCGGCGAACTACGAGACGACGGGCGGGATCTTCTCGCAAGCGAAGGTCCGATCGACCTCGGTCCCCTACACGGGCGTCTGCACCAATGTCGACCCCGAGGCGGCCGTCCTTTATATCTCCACGAGTGGCTGCGGTGGTGGTGGCGGAACGATTGCGAAGTCGCAAGGACCTCAGACGTTCACCCTTCGCATCGACAACCGGACCGGCATCGATCTCGTCGGCAAGACGGTCTGGTCCTACTGCACGAGCACGAAGCTTCAAGGTTTCTTAGGCGCCGGAGGAACGCTGATCGCGGGCATCGCGACGAAAGGGGGCTCGCAGGCGTGCAAGCACATCGCCAACTTCGCTACGGACTACTACGAGCTGCATTCCGGTAACCTCGTCGAGGAAATCGAGTGGACCTTTACCGCACCCCACAAGACCCAACTCGCCGTCGACGGCTTCAAGGGGTATTGCGCGAGATCTCATCCAAAGGAACTCGTGCGTTTCTATAAAGCCGGCATCAACGGGTGTTATTAAGCTCGATGTTCACACGCGTGCTCGTAGCCCTACTCGCAAGCTCGCTCGTCGTCCCGGTGCCGGTCTCCACGACGCCGCAGCCCGATCACTACGGAAAACTGGCGAACCGGCAGTTTCTCGTGCGAACGCCGCAAGGGAGCGGCTACGCGCTGTATTTTAGCAACGGCTCGCTCGACGGCAGCGCCGGCGCCACGCGCGCGCTGATCATCGTGCATGGCGTACTGCGCGACGCCGACTACTACTACGATACCGGTATCATCGCCGCCGCGGCCGCACACCGGCTCGATCGCACGCTCGTCATCGCACCGCAGTTTGTCGAACCAAAGGATATCGCTGGGCGTCCGCTTCCGGCGAACACGCTGCGCTGGAGCGGCCGGTGGCCGGGTGGTTCTGACGCGATCGCGCCGGCGCCCATCAGTACGTACGACGTCTTCGATGCGATCGTCGCTCGTTTGTCCGACAGCCGGCGCTTTCCACACATGCGCGACATCGTCATCGCGGGCCATTCGGCCGGCGGACAGATCGTCCAACGATACGCAATCGTCGGTAAAGCTCCGCAACTCGACCCCGGCTCGCGCGTACCGGTGCGACTCATTATCTCGAACCCATCGTCGTATTTGTACTTTACGGATTGGAGACCGTTCCCGCCGCACAACTGCGCCGATTTCGACCAGTGGCGTTACGGCTTGCGGGGCGCACCCCGTTACGTCACCGGAACGCCGGCACAACTCGAGGCGCGCTACGTCAAACGCAGCGTCACGTACTTGATGGGCGAAGCCGATACCAACCCGCACGAAGACGATCTAGATCGAAGCTGCGGCGGCGAGGCGCAAGGTCCGTATCGGTTCGCCCGCGCGAAATACTTTATCAAGTATATCGCTGGGCGTCATCCCGAGGGCACGAACCAGGAGTATGCGTTCGTTCCCCACGTTCACCACGACAACCGTGGAATGTTCACGTCGCGCTGCGGCATCGGCGTGATCTTCGATGCTACGTTGGAGGCGTGTCGCGATTCAGGGGCGGTGACTCCGGCGGCCGTGCGCGTCCTACACTAGGGCGCGAGAGAAAAGATCGTTCCGCAGCCGTTGCCGTACGCGCTGCATCCGCCGCCGTTCTGCGTGGTGCCGTAGAGTTTGCCGCTTAACAGCGTTAACGTGGAAAAGGGCCACGCTCCGTCGGTTCCACCTGCAAAAGCGTGGACGACTGCTTCGTTTCCTTTTAGCGTGACTTTGAACACGATACCCTGTTGATGCGCACCGCCGTTGACGGTTGTGCCATACAACACGCCGTGGACGTTGACGAGGCCCGCGGCCGGATTGGCTCCGTCCTTACCGCTTGCGAACTTGTAAAGTAGGCTTTCCTTCCCCGAAGGTGTCAAGCGGTAAATGGTTCCGTCGTTGTTCATTCCACCGTTATAGGTCGTACCGTAAAAAGCAGCGTCGACATAAATGAGATCGCCGATAGGATCTCCGCCGTCGTAAATCGGTTTGAACGCGTAGACGACGCGCTCTTTCCCACCGCTCGTGATGCTGAAGACGGTTCCGAAGCCACGCGTTTGGTTACCACCGCCTTGCGTCGTGCCGTAGAGTAGGCCTTTAACGACGATTAGCCCGGCTTTGGGATTTGCGCCATCGGGCGCTCCGGTGAAGCTATGGCGCACGCGTTCCGTGCCGCCCAAGGTCACGCTAAAAACGGTTCCCTTATTCTTTGCGCCGCCGAAATACGTCGTGCCGTACAATTCGCCACCATAGACCGTCAGGCGGCCAAGTGGATCGTATCCGTCTTTTCCACCCTTAAAGCTGTACACGACATGCTCTGCTCCAGTCGAATCGATGGCAAAGACGGATCCTTTCCCGTTGGCGCCGCCCGCCGCCGTCGTGCCATACAGCGCCCCTTTGTATACAACGAGAGCAGCTTCGGGCGCCGCGCCGTCGTACACCGATCCGAACTTGTGCACGATGCTTTCGTGCGTTCCATTTCCGTCGATTGCGAAGGCCACGCCATAGTTGTAGCCCCCGTGCGAGGTAGTGCCGTAAAGTCTTCCGTTAAGCGTCGTGAGTCCGGCTAACGGCTGCGAGCCATCGGGCGGGGCGGCAAAGGCATGCACCCGCTTATAGCTCGTCGCATGCGACGCGTCGGCGACGCCGCGCAGCGGCGCGGGTCCGAAACTGCCCGAGCAGCTCGATAGCATTAGCCCCGCGACTGCAAGCAAGCGTCTCATCGTGCCCGATACTACGGCCTCAGGCTAGAAATGTCCCCGTCGCCCCATCGCCACATGCACTCGGCACGCCTCCCCCGCCTATTGATCGTCGACGGGCTCGTTTGATATCGGTTCGCGTTCAAAATACGCCTGCGGAAGCTTGGCCGCGATCGGAACGAACTTACGGGGAGCTTGATGAAAGTCGAAGCAATCCGCAATGCTCGTAGCGCGCGCGTCGGTCGCGTACAACGAGCCGAGCGAAAACGTGTTCTCGACGAACCTCAAGATACTCCCGAACTCGTACTGCGTGTGCGAGACGTAGCCTTTCTTCGCATACGGCGAGATGACGAGCATCGGCACGCGAAACCCTAACCCTTGATAATCGAGCTGCGGCGGCGGGACGTGGTCGAACAGTCCGCCCCAATCGTCCCATACGACGATAATCGCCGTTGAGTTCCAATGCGGACCTTCACCGATGGCGTCGACGACGCGGGCGACCCACTGCGGGCCGGTATCGGGACCTCCGCCAGGGTGATCGGAGTCGTGCACTTGCGGAACGACCCACGTGACCGACGGCAGCATGCCGCGGCGCGCAACCGCGAAGACGCCGCTCGGCGGCGAGATGACGTTGTCTTTCCATTCGTCTGAATACCGTACGGCATCGATCGCGTCGAACGCATTCCAAAGCGCGCCTCCCGCACAGCAAACGTTCGGCGTGTAATATCTCCACGTCAGTCCCGCGCGGTCGATGAGATTCGCCAGCGTCTTCCACTTGAAGCACGGGAATGGCCCGGCGCCCCGTTCGACCTCACGCTTGACGTTAATGAGATTCGTTGCCGTGTGCGCGGAGGCGTCGCAACCCCATGGAGGGTTCGAGGGAATCGGATCGTCGATCACGCTTGCCCACTTGCCGATCGCCGTTCCCCCGGCAACGAGGTCCTGATGGGCCGTGAAACTGCCGCTGGACTGCGTCTGGAACATGTGATCGGCCAGCACGTATTGTTTGGCCATCGCCCAATACGGCTGTATCTGCTCGGGGTCGACGTATCGATAGACGTATTGGCCGATCTGGCCACGATTGCTGCCCGCGTTGGCATTCGCGAAACCGTCCATTTTGCCGCCGTCGTACTCTTTGACGAATGTCGCGTGGACGTGAGCCACATCACGGGTGAGTAAATCGCCTTTGACCAGTGGCACCGTAACCACGCCCGTGGCGGTCTTCATCTTCCCGTGCGTGGCGCCGTCGGCACCCCGAAACGTCGCGAAGAAGTCGTCGAAGCTGCGATTCTCTTGGATCAGAATCACGATATGCTTGATCGGCGACGGATTTGGGCTTGCGACCGTGGGAAGCACCGGTCCGTCCGCGTTTGTCCCGGTCACCGAGCGCGCGCAGCCGGCAACGATCAGTGCGGCGCAGACGGCGAGTGAGCTAGCCAGCGTTTTCACCATCACGATATACGAAGCTGGCGCTTCGCGCCCTTTCGCCGGCCTACTTGCTCTCCCGCGCCTCGCGCGTAAACACCGGCATCAGCAGCCACAGAAACACCATGACGGTCAGAACGCCGGTTTCGAGCATCACGGTTTGATACTCCACGTTGCGAATGCGCGCCGCAACGTAGGCCTTGTGCTCGGCGCTCTCGATGCCGAACTGCGCCAAGGGGTTGCCGGGGTCGATTCCCGGCACGTTGCTTTGGTTGACCCGATCGCGCTGCGCGACGTAGTTAAAGCCGACCAGCGCCGTGGCGCCGAGGAACAGCGCGAGGAGGGCGACGCGAAGTTGCTGGGTCATGGAAGGGGTTTCGCGAAGCGTGCGGCCGGTTACTCTGTGTCGACGGGCTCGGTCGAAATCGGTTCGTGCAGAAAGAACTCGAGCGACTGCGGAGCCGGAATCGTCTTGAAGGCGCGCGGCTTTTGCGAGAAGTTGAAGACGTCGTCGATGCTGCTGACGCCGACATCGGTCGTGTTGAGATGTCCCAAGCCCCAGTTGTCCTCGACGAACCGTAGGATGCTTCCGAACTCGTACTGCGTGTGCGAGACGTAGCTCTTACGCGCGTAAGGCGAGATCACCAGCATCGGAACCCTGAAGCCCAAACCGTCGTAGTACTTTTGCGGTGGAGGGACGTGATCGAACTGGCCGCCCCAATCATCCCAGACGACGATTATCGCCGTGGATTTCCAGTACGGCGAATGCCCGATCGCGTTGGCGACTTGGGCAACCCATGCGGGTCCGTGATCTGGCGGTGAGCCGGGGTGATCCGAGTTGCCCACCTTAGGAATGACCCACGATACGGCCGGCAGCTGCCCCTTCGTTATGTCGGAGAACACGTTGGTTTCCGGCATCGAAACGTTGGTGCCCCATTCCGGGCCGTACCGAACCGCATGAATGGCCTCGAAGGCATTCCAGATTGGGCCGCCGTCGCAGCAGATCGGCTCGACGTAGTACTTCCACGACACGCTTTTAGCATCGAGCAAATCTCGAAGCGTGGGCCAGGTGAAGCACGGGAACGGTCCAACTTTCGTAACGACGTTTTTCGTCTTCTTGTAAATCAACGCTGTTGTGGTAGCCGGGTCCTTCGCGTCGCAGCCTGCGGGATCCGACGACGTGAGATCGATGACGGCGGCACTGGCATTGAGGTGGGTGTTGCCTCGAATCAGATCCTGGTGCGCCGTGAAGCTTCCGCTGCTCTGCGTTTGAAATAAATGATCGGCCAGCACGTATTGCTGCGCCAGCGTCCAATACGGCTTGATTTGGCTTGGATCCACGTACGTATATGCGTTCGTTCCGGTCTTTCCGCAGCCGATGCAGGCAAAGTTTACCAGGCCAAAGCCGTCCATCTTCTTGCCGTCATATTCGGTCAGGAAGGCAGCGTGAAGGTGGTTGACGTCGCGCGACACCAACGGGCCCTTGGTCAAGGGAACCGTAACGACGCCGCTAGCAGTCTTCATCTTCCCGTGCGTCGCGCCGTCCGCGCCCGGATACGTCGCAAAGAGGTTGTCGAAGCTGCGATTCTCTTGAATGAGAATCACGACGTGCTGGATTGGCGAAGCGGTGGACCGATTGACGTGCGTCGCGTTCGGGTGCGGCGGAAGCGGCATACCCGAAGATCCCCCACAGCCGGCGAGGGCCGCCAAAACCAAACCGAACAACGCGTGACGCTTCATCGGTAACTCGATCGCTCCCAAAACGACGTGGTGGAGATGAGGGGACTCGAACCCCTGACCTTCGCCTTGCAAAGGCGTTGCTCTACCAACTGAGCTACATCCCCAAAAAATGCTGCGCATTTTTTGGGGGCCCCTTGCGCTTGTAACAGGCACTCCGCGCTTCGCGCTTCGCGCCCCCCACTCACGTGGGGCCCCCAAACCGCTGCAATCACTGCGACAGCGAAGGCGAGCGCCCTGCAAGGGTTCGCGACGCTGGGCGTGAAGAGAGCCGACCGCGCCGGGGGCATAGCTCAGTTGGTAGAGCATTACGCTGGCAGCGTAAGGGTCAGGAGTTCGAGTCTCCTTGCCTCCACCAGTTCATGCAAGGCGCCCGTTCGGGCGCCTTGCTTTGCTACCTATGTTATAGTAGGTCCGCGAAGTACGCTGGATGATCGCGCTACCCGGCTAGGCCGGGGGTGAGGAAAGTCCGGGCTTCACAGGGCAGGGTGCAGGATAACGTCCTGTCGGGGCAACTCGAAGGAAAGTGCCACAGAAACATACCGCCTGCCGCTTGGCGGGTAAGGGTGAAATCGGGAGGTAAGAGCTCCCGGAGCGACGCGGTGACGCGCGCTCGGGTAAACCCCACCTGAAGCAAGACCGCTCGGCGACCTCGAAAGAGGGGGACGGCCCGTCCCGGCGAGCCACGTCGCACCGAGGTGCGCGGCAACGCGCATCCCAGAGAGATGGTCATCCTCCGGCGGCTCGCCGCGGGAGACAGAATCCGGCTTACAGGCGCACTTCGCGAAACTATATCGACGATCCAAGGAGTTGAAGAGCACATCGTGACCGACCGCAGTTTCACCCCCGACATGACCGTTGACGACGCCTTCCGGCTGCACGCCGGCGCGCGTCGCGTGTTTGCGCGCTTCCATTTGGGAGGCTGCTCGAACTGCGCGATTAGCGAATCGCACACGATCGGCGCAATTAGCGAAGATTATGGAATCCCGCTTCCGATGTTGCTCGAGAGTCTCAACGCACTCTTCGATCAGGGCAGCTTCGCCGTCGGCGACAAAGTCCGCATTCCCGACGATATTCGTTCGAAGATTCCGCAGTTGGCCAACGTGCCCGAAACCGGTACGATCACCGGTCTCGAAAGCGGCGCGTACACCGCGGAGTTCGGCGACGTGCGGTTGCAGGGCTTGGCCGAGGATTTTCTTCCGGTCGAAGCTAGCGCGACTGCCGGCTAAAGCGGTTTCCGCGAGGAAAAGCCTTCGTCGCAGCCGTGCCAGCTTTGCACGGCCGGTTCGCCCGCTTTCCAGCAGAGATACATCGCCTCTCCGGCGCGAATCGCCGGGAAATCGATCAGCCCCAGATCGATGTCTTTGACGATGCAGCCGAAGGACTCGATCCGGTGGATCAGCCGGTGGATCTCCAACTTCAGATCGCCGAACCGTGGCGGCGGAAACGGCGACCGGGCCGCGGCTAGCCGCGCGTGCGGCTGCTCGACGTGGTGCAACGCCGGGTCGGACTCCAGCAGCTTAATGGCCAAATCGCGGCGTTTCGCCAGGAGCTCGTCGACGAGCGGCGTTAGTTTTGGCAGTAAAGCGTTGGCCCGTTCGGGCGAAAATGGTTTCATATGAGTTTGCTGCGTCTCGTCTTCGTCACTGGTCTTTCCGGCGCCGGACAAAGTCAGGCTATTAAATCCTTCGAGGATCTGGGCTTTTACTGCGTCGAGCACCTTCCTCCCGTCGCGCTTGCTGCCACCGTTGCGGCACTCGCGCTGGCCGGGATCGAGAATGCCGCGATCGCGCTCGACGTCCGCGGCGATGATTCGCTCGGCGATCCCTGCGCCGCCGTCGACGATATGATACGTACCCACGATGCGCGGCTGCTCTTTCTCGACGCGCACGACGAGCAGCTCGTGCGCCGCTTTAGTCAAACGCGGCGACGCCATCCTTTGCGACAAGCCGGTTCGCTGGTCGAGGCGATACAGGCCGATCGCCGCCTGCTCGCGCCGCTGCGCGAACGCGCGAGCGTGGTTATCGATACGTCGAACCTCACGCACGCCGGGCTGAAGCAGCGTATCGCGACCGCGTTTTTGCCGGATCGCCCGACGCGTTTGGGCGTCACCATCGTAGCGTTCGGTTTCAAATACGGGCTGCCGACCGACTTAGATCTCCTGTTCGACGTGCGCTTCCTGCGAAACCCGAACTATGAGGAGACGCTCGCCCCGTTGACGGGTGAGAACGCCGCCGTTGCAGCATTTATCGAGAGTGATCCGTCGCTCGAACCGTTTTTGGGCAAGGCAAGCGACCTCATCGACTTTCTCCTGCCGCGCTATCTCGAAGAGGGCAAGACCCAGCTTACCATCGGCGTCGGCTGCACCGGCGGCCGGCATCGTTCGGTGTACGTCGGGCGGCGGATGCTCGAACGCTTACAGGCCGACGGGCGCCTCGAAGTAGCCTTTGAGGCCCGCGACGTGAGACGATAGAACCGACCGTGAAACGCCGCCTGAGTTCTTCGTTGCAATGGCTGGTGCCGGGGCTGGGAATCAAGCGCTGGGCGCTCGTAGCCATTTTCGGTGTTCTGCTGATCTTCGACGCGGTGGCGCGATGGCTGATCGCCGAAGGCAGCGGCATCGACATCAACGAGATCCTCGACTCGATCGTCGACGATTATTTCTCTCCCGCATACCTTACGGCCGTGCTCGCGGTGTTGGGCGTCTTCTTCACCGCGCTGGGATTTCGAATGTGGTCGCGCTCGGTCACGCGCACTCCGCCCGGACGCAGTCCACAAGGCTTCCGCGACGCGTTAACCGGGCTGCGCTTGCAGCAAGGGTACAAGGTCGTCGCCATCGGCGGCGGCACCGGACTCTCCACGCTGCTGCGCGGACTCAAACGGCGCACGAGTAACCTGACGGCGATCGTTACCGTGAGCGACGACGGCGGATCGTCGGGACGGCTGCAAAAAGAACTCGGCGTTCTGCCGCCCGGCGACGTGCGCAACTGTTTGGTGGCGCTTGCTGACGACGAAGCGTTGGTGACCGACCTCTTTCGCTACCGGTTTACCGAAGGCGAAGGTTTGACCGGCCACTCGTTCGGCAATTTGTTTTTGGCCGCGATGAGCGGCGTCACCGGAAATTTCGACACCGCGATCAAAGAGTCGAGCCGCGTGCTCAACATCGTCGGGCGCGTGCTGCCGGCGACTTTGAGCGTCGCGCGCCTGTGCGCCGAGCTCGACGACGGAACGGTCGTCGAAGGTGAGTCGAACATCTCGCAGGCGAGCCGGCCGATCAAGCGGGTCTTTTTCGATCCGCCGCGCGCCGAGCCGCTCGACGAAGTCATCAATGCCATCCGCGGCGCGGATGCGATCGTTCTTGGCCCCGGCTCGCTGTTTACGTCGATTCTGCCCAACTTCTTGGTCGACCGGATCGCTCGCGAAGTCGCCAACGCGCATGCCGTGAAGATGTACGTCTGCAACGTCATGACGCAGCCCGGCGAAACCGACGGCATGTCGGCCGCCGATCACGTAGAAGCGCTGCTGCGCAACTCCGCCGCGCGCGTGTTCGACTACGTTCTGGTCAACGACGAACCGCCTTCGCGATTGGCGGCGCTGTACGCAGAGGAAGGTCAGCTTCCCGTCGCGCCGGATACGGAGCGCATCGCCGCGCTGGGCGTCGAGCCCGTGTGCGCGAGCATCATCAGCGAAACCGAAACCGTTCGGCACGATCCCGATAAGTTAGCGGCGGTCGTGATTTCCGTGATCGATCGCGTCGTCGCCGATCGGGCGACGCTCATGAAACCCGCGAGCGCCTACCGTCAGGGTGAGGCGGCCGCGAGACTGAGATCGAGCTCGTAAGGTTTCGACGGCTCGACCTGCGCCGTTGAAGATAACACCTTGTAGCCTTTAGCTTGCACGGTGTAATCGACGATGCCGCTGGGCACCTTTTCCACCGTAAACTTCCCGCTCGCATCGGTCGTCGCCGTCAGCACGGTATCGATCGTGACCACGGCACCCGCAACCGGCGTTTTCGAACCGGCATCGAGCACCGTTCCGCTGATCGTGGTGAAGCCGGCGGCGGGCGGAAGCGCGTCGGTATTGCACGCCGCGAGCGCAATGGCGGCAAGGAGCGCAACGGGCAGCAATTTCATAGGTGAAGGTGTTCGCCGCGCGGAAGCCGCCGGTCCTATGGCCACCACCGTTCCCTCGGACCGGGCAACCGGTCCTACATACTGTAATAACGCGCTCGAAGCGATCGGAAACACACCGCTCGTCAAGCTCAATAAGGTGACCGACGGCGCTGCGTGTCTCGTTTTGGCGAAAGTCGAATACGTCAATCCCGGCGGCAGCGTAAAAGACCGCCCGGCAATCGCCATGCTCGACGCCGCCGAGAAACAAGGTCAACTCAAGCCCGGTGGAACGATCGTCGAACCCACCAGCGGCAACACCGGAACCGGTTTGGCCATGGCTGCCGCGATCCGCGGCTATCGCTGCATCCTGGTGATGCCCGATAAGATGTCGCGCGAAAAGATCGATCTGCTGCGCGCCTACGGCGCCGACGTCGTCGTCACGCCGACCAACGTTCCGGCCGACTCTCCGGAATCGTACTACGGCGTGGCCAACCGCCTCGCCGCCGAGATCCCGGGGGCGTTTCAGCCTAACCAATTTCACAACCATTTCAATCCCGACGCGCATTACCACTCGACGGGTCCGGAGATTTGGCAGCAGACGCACGGAACGATCACGCACTTCGTCGCCGGCGTTGGGACGGGCGGGACGATTTCCGGAACGGCTCGCTATTTGAAGGAACAAAATCCAAACATCCACGTCGTCGGCGCCGATCCAGAAGGCTCGATCTATTCGGGCGATATTCCGCGGTCGTTTGCGGTCGAGGGTATCGGCATGAACTATCTGCCCGAAACCGTCGATCTGCGCGTGATCGACGAAGTCGTCCGCGTTTCGGACCGCGACTCGTTCCTCATGGCGCGCCGAATTACGCGCGAAGAAGGCTTGCTCGTCGGCGGTTCGTCGGGAACGGCCGCGGTTGCCGCCGTCAGGCTCGCCAAGACGCTGCCCAAAGAGGCGATCGTCGTCGTCGTCTTCCCGGATTCGGGGCGCGGCTACATGTCGAAGATCTTCAACGACGACTGGATGATCGCCAACGGGTTCCTTCCCGACGCAAAGCGGCGCGCGACCGTCGGCGACGTGTTGCGGGGAAAGACGCCGATTCCGCAGCTCATCACCGTCCAGCAAGACGACACGGTCAAGACCGCCCTCGATCTGCTGCGCAAGTACGAGATCTCGCAGTTGCCCGTCATGAACGGCAGCGAACACGTCGGCAGCGTCAACGACATCGGCGTTATGCAGGCCGTCTTCGATCACGCCGACATCGTGCACGAGCCCATCAGCGAGGTCATGGGACGCGCGTTCCCGGTGCTCGAGCAGTCCGAGGAAATCGAGCGTGCCTACAAGCTGCTCACGCTGGCCAACCCGGCCATCGTCGTCACCGACGACGGCGACCCGATCGGCGTGGTGACGCGGCAAGACATCATCACGTTCTTGTCGACAAGCTCGGAAGTCGTTAGGAAAGCATGACCCTTCGACTTCGCTTAGGATGACAGAGTAAGGAATGAAATTTTCAACCAGAGCAATTCACGTCGGGCAGGATGCAGATCCCACGACGGGCGCCACCATCGTTCCGATCTACCAGACGTCGACCTACACGCAAGATCGTGTCGGCGAGCACAAGGGCTTCGACTATAGCCGTACGGTCAACCCTACCCGCGTCGCGTTAGAAAAGCAGCTGGCAGCGCTGGAGGACGGCAGTTACGGCAGCGCGTTTGCCAGCGGTATGGCCGCGACGGCGGCCGTGCTCAACCTGCTCTCGGCCGGCGACCACGCCGTCGTCAGCGACGATCTCTACGGCGGAACCTACCGCCTCTTCTCACGCGTCCTCGCACGCTACGGGTTGCATTTCACGTACGTCGACATGACCGACCTCGAAGCCGTCCGCGCCGCGATCGAGCCGGCGACCAAGCTCTTCTGGCTCGAAACGCCGACCAACCCGCTGCTCAAGCTCGTCGACATTCGAGCCGTCGTCGCGATGCGCAAGCCCGGGCAAATCGTCGCCGTCGACAACACCTTCGCAACGCCCTATTTCCAGCAACCGCTGACGCTCGGTGCGGACGTCGTCGTTCACTCGACGACGAAATACATCGGCGGCCATAGCGACGTCGTCGGCGGCGTCGCGATCACCAACGACAAGGACCTTCACGAGACTATCAAGTTCCATCAGAACGCCGTCGGCGGCGTGCCGGGACCGCACGATGCCTGGCTGACGATGCGCGGCGCCAAGACGCTCGCGTTACGGATGCGCGAGCACGCGCACAACGCGCAAGCCGTGGCCGAGTTCCTGGAGTCGCACGACGAGGTCGCACGCGTCTACTATCCGGGTCTTCCGTCGCATCCGCAGCACGCGCTTGCGAAGCGCCAAATGAGCGGCTTCGGCGGAATGGTATCTTTCGTCTTGACGGGGCCACCGGAGCGCGGACTCGATTTCGCGCATCGATTGAAGTACTTCAGCTTGGCAGAAAGCCTCGGCGGCGTCGAATCGCTGATCTGTCATCCCGCGCGGATGACCCACGGTTCGATTCCGAAGGAGGATCGCGAACGCCGCGGCGTCACCGACGGACTGCTTCGCCTATCGGTCGGCATCGAAGACGAGGACGATTTGATCGACGATCTGACTCAGGCGCTCGCCGCGGTCGCGCCGGTCACCGCCGTTTAGTCGCCGCGGCCGGTCGGATAGCGCACGGCGGTAACGTTCCGCAGCATCGTCCGCGCCTGTTCGCTGCTAACGGCGCCCAGCGTGCCGGCAACCGATAGCACGACGCCGCGCGTTCCGTCTCCCCACACCACGGCGAACTCTTTGCGCGAGTCAAAGCCGCTGCCCATCGTTATCTCGACGAACTGCGCCGGCATGCCGTTGAGCAGCGAGATCGGCGTCTTGTTCTTGATGAGCACGCCGTCCGCGGCGCCGTGCATCTGGCTCTCGAACTGGCCTTCCCACTGCTCGGGTGCGCCTTCGTACGACTCCATCGAGAGATCGATAACGACCGCGTTCTCTTTTCCCGGCCGAATGATCCAGCGAGCGACGGGCTGGAGATCCTGGCCGAGTTGCTGCACGTCGACCTCGCGGCGCCCTAATAAGTACGCCTCGGGCGGCGCCGTGAAGTTCATCCCGGCGTCGGAATACGTATGCGGATCGGGCGTCGGCGTTGGCTCGGCGACTTGCGCGCGCGGAGCGGCGGTCGTTCCCAAGGCGAGAACGAGCGTCGTTACGAGCAGCAGCGCTGCTTCCTTAAATCGTTTCATTCCTTGGTATCCAAAACGGCGGTGAGGGCCGGCAGAGAGACTTCGTAGCGGTAGCCGACATTGCGATGGTCGTCGTCGAATTCCTCGTGCCGCACCTCGAGGCCGAGGTCGCGAATGCGCTGGGTCACCACTCGCGCCCCGATGTCCAGACCGTACTCGTCGCGCCGGCCGCAGTCCAAGTAGCGCAAGCGCAGCCGTTCCAAACGGTCGCGAGCGCCGGCGACTCGCTCGGCCGGGTCGAACGACAGCCAACGGGCAAAGACATCCTCGCGCAGCTCGCCCGTCTTCTTCTCAAAGGGCAGGTCGAGGTCGAAGGCACGGCTCGAGGCGGGCGAATACGCCGCCGCGTAGCCCAACATTTCCATCGTGGAATACTCCGGGCCGGCGCGCTTATGCTTGCGCTCGAACGCGTCGACGAAGGCGCCAATATCGAACTGATACCTCTCGAGCGTGCGGTGCACGTCGGGAAACGCCATCGGATGCGCGTAGCGGAAATACGAATCGCCGCTATGCGACGCAAACGCGCAAAACGTGCCTGGATGCTCGAGAACCAAGTGCATCGCACCAAAACCGCCCGACGACTTGCCAAGCACGGCGCGACCGCCTTCACGCGCAATGGTACGGTAGCGTTTGTCCACGTATCCGACGATCTCGTCGACGACGTACGTCGCGTAGTTGCCGTTGTGGATCGAGTCGACGTATTGCGAGCCGCCCAGTCGCGTAAAGCCGTCGACCGCGACGAGGATCGAGGGCGGCATTCGGCGTTCGGTAACGAGCCTATCGACCCACTGAAACACGTTGGTCTCCCACGGCCGCGAGCCGAGCAGGGCCGCGACGTTGCCGGTGTAGCCGTGCAGCACGTAGAGCACCGGATAGCGCCGCGACGCTTCCTCGTCGTAGCCGGGCGGCACGTACACTGCCAGAGGCCGTTCGCTCGGATCGCCCAACGGGTTTCCTGCGAGCGCCGTGCTTTGAATGAAATCGATACGCAGGTCGCCGCGAAGGCCGAGGAGCTTGGCAAGCATTGGCGATGGGTTCGCGAACGTCGCTGACGATGCATCTTCTGATCGCCGCGCTCTTGGCATGGAACACGTGGCATACCTCGGCGATCGTGCAAGACCACGGTTATCCCGTCTTCACCGTCGACCGTCAACCGTTTTTCGTTTACGGTGCCGCCTTCTTCTACGAGCGCATTCCGCGCGACCGCTGGGAAGCATCGCTCGACGCCTATCGAGCGATGGGCATCAATACGATCGATCTCTACGTTATCTGGAACTGGCATCAGCCGTCGGCAGCAGTGCTTCCCGATTTTAGCGGTGCAACGGATCCCAGGCGCGACCTCAAAGCGTTGCTTCGGCTGATCCACCAACGCGGACTCAAAGTGATCTTGCGTCCGGGTCCCGTGATCCGCAACGAGTGGCGCAACGGCGGATATCCGGATTGGCTGCTGAGGCGGCCGGAGTACAACATGCCGCTCCACGACATTCTCGAGGGGCGTTATCCGGCTACCGCGACGCTTCAGAACGCTCACGCCGATGCTGCCGCGTCGGAATGGCTGGCGAACTCGACGCATCTTCGCTATGCATCGCAGTGGCTGCGCGACGTCTTAACGGCGGTTGCGCCCTACAGCCACGACGTCATCGCGATCGCACTCGACGACGATCAGGGCGCCTACATCGACAACGACACTTATCCCGCGCCGCACTGGCACGAGTACGTCGATTTTCTCCGCTTGGCCGTCCAGAGCATCGTGGGTGACCGCGTTCCCCTGTTTCTCAATACGTTCGAGATGAAAGTTCCGGCCGCCGCGCCGGCATGGTCGTGGGGCGACTGGTATCAGAGCGACGCGTACTCGATTGGCGCGCACGATCTCGCCGAGCTCGACTTCGCCACCGGATTGCTGCAGACGCAGCCGCACGTGCCGTTGATGCAAGCCGAGTTTCAAGCCGGCTGGCTGCAGGGTGCCGACGAAGGTAAACCGCGTCCCGCCGATCCAACGAATACAACGCTCGCGCTCAACGAACTCTTGCGCGACGGGATGCACGGCATCGTGAACTTCCCGGTGCAGGATACGGTATATCCAGCCGGCTGGGAAGTGCCGTGGGCGAACTGGGACTATTTCTGGGACGCGGCGCTGACCGACGGTTTGGAGACGTCGCCGCGGTACGGGCCGACGGCCGAGTTTGGCATTTGGGCCATACGTCGATACGGCCGGCTGCTAGCCCGAACCCATCCAGCCTTCGATGCGGCCATCATTTGGCCGCCGAGTCTCTATCAAGCCAAAACCTTGACGAACGCCGATTTTGCTGCATTCAGGGACGCGACGCTGGCAATGCAGCGCGACTGTCACGCCCGACGTTTGAACTGCGCGCTGGTCGATCTGTCATACGCGGATGCGGTTTGGCTTCATCAGTATCCCAAGTTCGTGCTTCCGGTTGTCCTAAGCGGTGCGCCTCCCATGCGGCTACTGCCGCAAGCCGTGCACCGGCTCCGATCACTACAGCGCTCGGGGAAGCTGCTCACGAACCTTTCAAACGTCCGGCCGTTGCTCGACGCGAGTTCATCGACGCTGCTCCTCGCCGACGATTCCAAGTTCGCGTTCGTCGATACCATTAACGCTAGCGCATCGCCGCGCAAAATAGGGCCTCTTCGCGTAAGGCTGGCAAATGGTACGATCACGGTACCTTCTTTCGCACTCGAAGCGCGATCTGCGCGCGTTATTCCCGTGGGAATTTCAAGCCGCTGCGAATCAGCGTGCGTTATCAGGGAATCCGGGGTCGGTCACGGAGAACCTTTTACAAAGACACCGAAGCCGATATACGTCGACTTTTCCGCGGAGGCCGGCGCGCGCTTTCGCCGGCTATTCGGCGGTCCATACCCCTACAATGACGTCGCAACGAGCATCGGCCTATTGCGCGACGCCGTCGATCCCGAGCCGTCGCCGTCGACGCGTGACTACATTGCCGCTTACACGCATCCGATCCCAGCCGGAACGTTTAATCGACCATACGATTGCGGGCACGCTGCGCTATCTCCGAATACCACGGTACACTGCGTTTACGACGCACCCGACATTCCCAACGGGGGAGCGTTGTTCGAGCGCACGATCCGAAACGGTGCGAGCGGCGATATCGTCGTCAACGAACGGTTCACTCCTCACGACGCCGCATCGACCGCACGTTTGAAGAGTATCTCCGGTTTCGCCTACGCCGATGGCGATACCGTGGTGCGTCCGCCCGACGCCAACGGCGTCGGGATCCTCGACCACGGACGGTTGGCGATGCTGCGTTGGCTGCCCGGTGACGTCGCAAGCGTCGACGTGCGACTGACGCGGGGTGCCGCAATCGTCACCCTAATCTGCGCGCGGCGCGACGTCGAGTTTCACCTCGCCATCGTTGCGGTAGCCGATGCCGCCGGGGCGGAAAGCTTGTTACGCGAGCCGATCTACGGTTTTACGGAGAAGATCGTTCCGCAACCCAGCGAACCGTAGCAGCCGCCGCTTCCGCCGCTCAAGGTCGTACCGTACAGCAAACCATTCCAATACAACAAATCGCCTTGCGGAGCGGAACCATCGGAAACACCGCCGTTAAAGCGGTGCAGAACCGAAAACGTTCCCGACGGGGTCATCTTGAAGAGCGTTCCGCAGCCCAGACCGACTTTGCACGTATTGCCGCCCCGCGCCGCCACACCGTAAAACGCGCCGTTTACGTAGGTTAATCCGGTCTGCGGATTCCCGCCGTCGGAGCCGTCTCCAAAACGGTGTACCACCGTCTCCTTGCCGGATGCGTCGATTTTGAAGATCGTCCCGCATCCAAGATTCTGACGGCAGCCTTTTCCCCCGCCACCCGTTAGCGTCGTCCCGTACAGCGAGCCGCCTTGCGCCAATAGCGGTGCCCAGGGATACGCGCCGTCCTTCCCGCCCTTGAAGCTGTAAACGACGCGTTGTTTTCCCGACGGTGCCAGCCCGAAGATGGTGCCTTTGTTGTTCGCTCCGCCGCTAAACGTCGTGCCGTACAGTAACCCGTTCACAACGATCATGCTGGCCAGCGGAGAGGAACCATTTGCACCCGAGAACGTGAAGACGGTGCGTTCCTTTCCGGAGGTCGTGATGCTGAAGATGGTTCCGCATCCGCCTTCACCGCACGCTTTTTTCCCGCCGCCGCCGTATTGTGCGGCCCCGTATAGCGTCCCGCCAAGCGTGACGAGCCCGACCTGAGGAGTCGCGCCGTCGGCGGTGCCCTCAAAACGATAGAGGATTCGTTCGCGACCGGTACCGCTTACGGCGAAAATCGTTCCGCATCCGCTTGCATAGTAATGAAAGTGGCACGGATACCCGCCGCCCGACGTCGTGTCGCCGAATAACGTGCCGTCGACCTCGGTCAGACTCGTGTATGGGTTGAATCCGTCTTCCACTCCGGCGAAACTATACAGCGCTCGTTCTTGCCCCGACGGCGTCACCGCAAAGACCACGCCCCCGGCGTGCGCGCCGCCGTTAAAGGTCGTGCCGTAGAACGTTCCATTGGAGACGATAAGGCCGGCTTCGGGATTAGCGCCGCCGGAGGCGCCGTCGAACGTGTGCACGATTCTATACCGCGCGTTGGCGGCCCGATGCGGCGACGCGTTCGGAGCAATCGAAGGCAGCGACATCGCTTGGCCGGAGCAGGCCGCCAGCAGAATCCCGATGAGAACGCACGGCACCAGTCGCACGGCGCGCTTGTTCACCCCGTACGCATGAAACGCCTTTGCATACGGGAACTCGGCGCCCGCCGCTTGAAGCGACTGCCGCGTTGTGACCGAATCGAGCGGCGACCGCCTGAACGACGCGTTGCGGCGCACGAGCGCGCATCTGTGTGCCGCCGGCGGCGTTCGCGCCGAGTACGTAACCGCCGTGACGGGCGATCGTGACGAACGCGTCGCCGGATTTTCCATGACCGTCGCGCGCGCGCACGACGGGTTGCTCGCGGCGCTGCTGGAGGACTTCAACGCTCCGCACGAGGCCTCTGCAGCCGTTCGCGACGCCAATCCAAGCGCCGCGCGCGCATTTTCCGTCTCCGTTTGCGGCACTGGGCTGCGCTACGCGCTTCTTCTCGGCGACGACGGGTGGCGATGGGGCGACGGGCATTGGCAGCAATTCTCCCTACGGCGCGGCTTTCTCCCGACGCCGAACGGCGGGAGCGAACTGCTCGACGTCTGCCGCGGATCGTCGCGCCGAATCGTGGATGCATTGCTCCAGCACCGCCTCGTGCAGATGGGTTCGCCGTACTGGCTCCAATGCAGCGACGGACGAGTCGAATGCGTCGCGGTCGAGTTTCCCTGGTATCCCGATCCGGCATCGCTAACGACGCTGGCTTCGCTTTCGCGCAGCGCGCCCGTCACCGCCATCGAACTCGATTTGACTCAAGACCACGTGCGGTTCTTTACTCGCCTTTCGGCGACCCTAGAGCACGTTCCCAACGAACTCGCCGGCTTCCAGACCGCCGTCGCGCGCAGCGCCGAGGTGGAGCGCGAGCGCTTCTTGCGCGAGGTTCCCGCGCTCGATCCGGCGCTGCCGCAAACCGTTTCGGCGCCGCCGGAAATCGCTGCCTTCGACGACGCCTCCTTTGAATCGTGGCGCCCGGTTCTTGGCGAGGGGCTGCACTTTCACTTCGGTATTTTCGATCCAAGCGTGACCGACCCCGACGACGCGGCGATGACGGCTGCGCTGCGGCGTTCGATTACGGACCTCTTCCCGTTCGTGCCCGAGGGCAGCACGCTGTACGACGTGGGCTGCGGATGGGGCGGTCCGCTCGGTATTTGGACGAAAGAGCGCCGCTGCCGCGCTCTGGGTCTAACGCCGAGCGCAACGCAATATGCGTATATCGCTTCGCACGGCCTAGCGGTTCGTTATGGCGACGCGGAACACACGATGCCGCCTGGACCGTTCGATTGCGCGGTCTTTCTGGAGTCGCTCGAGTATCTAACGCACAAGGAAGAGCTCTTGCGCACGATGCACGCCTTCGTAAAACGCGTCGTCATGCGCGTCAACTGCGCCGAGTTTCCAATTCCCTCGACCGGACTGCAAATGTCGGCGCCGTCGAAAGACGAATTACGCGACCTGCTCGAGGTCACCGGCTGGCGCATCGTGCACTGGGCCGATCGCCGAGGCGAAACGTTGCCCACAGCTACGGTGTGGAAACGCCGGATGCAGGCGCTGCCGCCGGGTCGCGACGAGCATCTCGACAAACTGCGGCGTTGGGCCGACTTCGTAACGTCAAATCAAGACATCTTCGTGCGGATCAGCCCGCACATCGAGGTCGTCGCCGACCGCGATTAGCGCGCCGGCGGTGAAGGGATGCGCAGTGCGGGAATGTCGTTCGCAAGCGTCGCCGCCAAGAGCTGCTGGCCTCGTTGCGTCAGGTGAGTATTGTCGATAAAGTCCACTTGAGGAAAGGCCCGGTCGAGATCGACCACGCGGATTCCGCGGCTTTCCAGAATCTTCACCAGATAATCGGCGTTGCGAGCGTAGGCGGGAACGTCGATAAACTCGTGAACCAGCGCGTGATTGGTAGGAGTGAGAAACGCGA
Organism: Candidatus Baltobacteraceae bacterium; assembly: GCA_036488875.1. Lineage (NCBI taxonomy): Bacteria > Bacillati > Vulcanimicrobiota > Vulcanimicrobiia > Vulcanimicrobiales > Vulcanimicrobiaceae > Vulcanimicrobiaceae bacterium. The sequence goes on from DASXGW010000002.1 coordinate 299,616, forward strand.
TCGCCGGGATCCGCTGCTCGCGCAACGCGTCGGCTACCGCTTCGAGATACCGCACCCCCACGTTGCGTTCGTCCAGCGGTGCCAAATCGTATGTGCCGAGAAAATCCTCGGCCACCGGCCGTTCTTTGGGAACGGCATCGGCGTCGCCCGAGAGAGCGTCGCGCAGATCCGCTCGCGCACCGTACACGAGCCAAGCCGAAGCCATCGCAGCGCCTAACCGCGCGAGGACGCCTTCTCCGCCATCGGCCACATCCAACGTCGAACGATCCGCCGGGGTCATTAACGGTCCGGCAAGCGCGGCCAGAGCGGGAGCGAGCGTTTTATACGACTGATCGCCGGGACTAAACGACGGCTGGTTGATTTCCAAAACGACGAGCTTTGGATGGACGTGAAACTTCGCGAAGAGCAGCGTGAGCGCGTAATAGTTCGGCGGACTCCCCGCCTTGAACGACAGGTTCACGCACGAGCAACCGCCCTTCGCCAATAGGGCGACGGCATTGCCGTCTGCAGGAACGCCGTAGCCCCACAGTGCCGAGTCGCCCATGAAGACGACTTGCGGAGGCTGCTTTGCGATTGCGTCGAGCTTGTGCTCCAGCGCTGTGGCGGAGAAATCCGATGCAAAGCGGCCGCTGCTCGACAGGTACGCGGAAACCGCGGCGTTTTCGGCAACGGTGAGCAGCGCGATCGTTGCGACGATAACCGCCGCAACGGCCAGCCTATTGCGCGGCCAAAGCGACTCGGTCGACTTTTCCGTTGGCATTCTTCGGGAGGTGCTTGCGAAGCTCGAAGTTCTGCGGAATCATGTACGCCGGCAACGTCTCGCGCAGCCGCGCGCGAAGCTCCGCTTTCGTCAGCGCATCGTCGGGCGCGACGTAGGCCACGATGATTTTCATACCACTGCCGTCTGCTTTGTGAACGACCGCCGACTGCACGACCCCGTCGAGCCGATTGATAGCCGCTTCGATCTCCTCGAGCTCGATGCGGTATCCCATGTGCTTGATCTGGTTGTCAGCGCGCCCCACGAAAACAAGGGTGCGGCCGTCTTGGCCTAACCGGACGAGGTCACCCGTCTTATATGCGCGCTCCGGCCAGCGCGCGTTGACCGGATTGGCGACGAACGCTCCTTGAGTTCGCGCGAAGTCGTTAATGTATCCCAAACCCACTTGAGGTCCCATGACGTACAGCTCGCCGATCTCGCCGGGTCCGACTTCACGGCCGTCGTCAAGCACGACTGCAGAACAGTTCTCGGCGATGTGTCCCAGCGGCACGGTCCCTTCGAGATCCTCTAAATCGCCGGCTTCGATGTCCCACGCCGAACAGAAACAGGTGCACTCCGTCGGTCCATAGGCGTTGATCAACTTGCTGCGGTGACCGAACATCGCGAACAACTTGCGAAGCTCGGGTTTGGGATACACCTCGCCGCAGAAAATGAACTGGCGGATCGCGGGCAGCCGATCCGGCGCGAGGAGATTCAACGTCGTCAAATAGATCACCAGCGACGGCACCGAGCCCCAGCTGGTGCACTGCGACCGTTCCACCTGTTCGAGCACCAGGCTGGGATTAGCGAGCGTTTCGCGCGCGATTGGAACGACCGCGGCTCCATTGAGCAGCGCGCCGTAGACGTCGCTCACGGAAAAGTCGAAATGCAGCGGATTGAGATTCGTGAGAAAGTCGCCGGGCGCAAATCCAAAGCGCATCCCGCACCAACTCGCAAAACTCAACAGGTTGCCGTGCGTGACGATTGCGCCCTTAGGCACGCCGGTCGAACCCGACGTAAACATGACGTACGCCGGATCGCTGCCCGTTACCGCCGCGCACGTGGCGGGCTCGCCGGCCGGTGCCGCTTCTATAGCACGCGCAAACGCCGGATCGTCGAACGCGAAGGTGGGAATGCCGGTGTGGGCCGCCGCATCGCGCACGGAGTCCGGAACGGTCTGCGCAACGACGAACGCCGGCGCCGCGGTCGACAAGATGTGCTCGAGCCTGGCTGCGGGATTGAGGTCGTCGAGGTTCAAGTAGGCAGCGCCAACCTTAAGTGCGCCGAGCATTGCCGCGAAACAATCCAGCGTTTTGGTATGCACGATCCCCATCACGTCGCCGCGCCGAAGCCCGCGACGGATAAGCTCCGATGCGAAGCGGTTGACCCGATCGTCGAGCTCGGCGTACGAGACCTCACGCCCGTCGGGGAAACGTAACGCCGGGCGCCGCGCATGGTCGCGGGCCACCGCCCCAAACTCGAGCCCGACGTTATACGAATACGGCTTCATGCTATTTAGAAAGCTTTATACGCGATCTGCGGAGCCGGAGCGTTAAAGATGACCGCAACCGTTACCACGACCACCGCTACGGCCGCGTACCCGGCCGCCCGCAGATACCCTGCCGGCGTCTTCGCCAAGATTCGTCCGGCGGCGGTGGCTATCGCTATCGCAGGCCAGTACAGTAACGCAAAACCGAGTATGACCGCCGCCACGGCAAGCCCAATCGCGGGTGCTCCCGCCACGCGAACGAGATCGCCCAGTTGCGTCCAACTCGCCCAAAAGAACACCAGCACCAGGCACAGCCAGAAAAACGTCAAGCCGCTCGAAACGGCCGCGTATGCCGGATGCGCGCAGAGCGCCTGGTAGCGGACGCGGCCCATCCAACGGGTCATCGCCAGCTGGTACAACTTGTTTCCGCTCATACCCGCGCCGTTGACGAAGCCAAAGATGACGAACATCCACGTCTGCCCGTGCCAAACGCCAACGAGGAAGAACGTGACGAAGTACGCCAATACCCCGAGCGTCGGCGCGGCGGCAGCCGACGGAAACCGGCGCATCATCGCCAGCAGCATCGGCGAGTAGACGTACGTCTTGAACCAGTTCGCAAGCGACATGTGCCATCGACCCCAGAATTCGATAAATCCTCGAGCCACAAACGGGACGTTGAAGTTCTCCGGCAGTTCCATGCCCAAGAATCTGGCCGCTCCGATGACCGCGTCGGTATAACCGGAGATGTTGGCGTAAATGTACGCGGGATAGATTGCTAGGATCAGACCGGTGTCCAGCACGCGGGCCGGCAATGCCAATGCAGAGCCTGACCACTGCAGCGCGTGTTGGTGCGCGAACAGAAGGGCGGGCGATGCGACCATCACTTTGAACAGTCCCATCACGATGCGTTCGGTCGCGCGGCCGGCAACCTCGGCGCTCAAGCGCGCCGGACGCTCCTCATCTCGCCTAAACGGCGGATACAGCTGAATCGGACCCGCAACGAAGGTCGTGAAGTTCAGCGTGTAGTTTGCGTACGAAACGAGGCTCACCCGCGCGGGCAGCGCGTTCTGATAGGCATCCACCACGAGGCTCACGACGCGAAAGAACGCGTACGAGAGCCCGACCGTCAGGTACACGTTGGCCAGAAGCGCCGTGGACGGAACGAAGGCGTAGCGCTTGAGCCAGCATAGCCCGAACGTCAATCCTACGAGAATCGAGTAAAACACCCAACGGTTCTTATATCGCTCGACGAATCGCATCGCGCCGAATCCGGCGATCAAGAAGACGGCAAACGGAACGACGGAAACCGGCCCGGTCGCAAACGTGGCAAAGAACGCCACGTTGGCGACCAGGAGGACGCATTGGCGCCACGCCGGTCCGAAGGACGGGGCGAGAAGCACTGCAACGCACGCGCAAAAGACCAGAAACTCGAGGGACGGAACGCTCACTGGAGCTTCGATTGAATGAGCGCCGCTAGGTCGCCCACGTTATTAAGCGAGGTTATTTGCGCGGCTGCAAAATCGACGGAGAACGTTTTCTCCACCGTCAGGATGAGCCGCAGCTGTGCGAAACTGTCCCAACCGGCGACTTGATCGGCCATGAGTTCCGGGGTTGCCGTGATCGTTTCGTCGTCAAAGATCTCGCGAAGCATCTTCGTCAGCCTCCGGTAAATCTCGTCCGTTTCCATCGGCATTAGGGCTCTCTCCAGGGTTTCGTCTTCAGCAGCTCGTTGAGAATCGTTTGTGCGTATACCGCGGCGCCCTGAACCGACAAGTGCGAGTCGCGCGCTCCGAAGAGTGCCGGATGAGTGGGAAGCAGCTCCTCGCGCGCAAAGATCGGGAACGCGTTAACCACGGGAACGCCTGCGGCCGCTGCCGCTTCGCGCAGAAGTTCGCCGGAGCGTTCGTACTCGGTTGGGGGACCGGGTGCCGGCGAATAACCCGGGGGTAGGAAAATACCTGTGTACGCGGATTCCGAGGGAGACACTTCCCACGGCAGGGGATCGAGCGCCACGAGAAACGGAACGCGATTCTTACTCAACGTCGTCGAGATCGTTCGTAACGCGTCGGTGACCTGCGGTTGCCACTGCGCCGCGTAGGGATCGACGCTTTCGGTAATCGGCCGGTTTATCGTCATCGAAACGTGTCCGGTATTCAGTTGCAGAATGACCATGTCGGCTAAACCGGTCGCGAGATATTGATCGATAAAGTCTCGCGTGCCGTTCATATCGGCTAACACTTGCCGAGGATAAACGCGCGGCGGTTTGGGAAGTCCAAGCGCGCGCCAGTTCCGGCTCAAACCTTGCTCGACGATCCCCGAAATCGATTGATCCCACTGCTGATTGCTCGAAGTATCGGAGTTTCCGAGAAAGAAAATCCGGTAATATTTCGTGTCGGCTGCGAGTTCCGACGGCGCCACCTGATACCGGAAGTCGATCCCGGAGACGGTGCGGATACGGCGGTTTCCGGTGTCCGAAAAGACGAACGCGCCGCTTGCCGTCCGCACTAGACCCATCGGCTGGTCGACGCGCGCGACGTCGCTGCCGCCATCGCGGAACTCGCCGGCGCTAAATCCGGCATTCTCGGTCGCGGGGCCGGCCGCGACGTTCTCCCCCGACCCGGTGAAAAAACGGATGGAGTTGGTGGCGATGTCGGTGTAGACGACCTTGTCGTCGTCGACCGCGGCGATGGCAAATGGATATCCGAACGTTCGCGTTCCAGCGACGTACGCTCCGCTGGGATCGTCGTCCCACACACCGGTTTTATAAAACCGGGTTACGGCCGAACGCGTCAAGTCGTACACCAGCATCCCGCCCCGCGCTGCGACGAAGAGCTGTGGGGACGTGCATGCATCGCAGACGCTCAAGCCGGTAACGTCACGCAGCGATTTGTCGTCGGGTGGCGCAGCGGTAAGCGTGGTTACGCTTCCGTCCGGCGCGACGCGCCGAACGCCGACGCTCGTGTCCCCGACGTAAAGGATGCCGTGAGTATCGAACGCAAGGGCCCGGGGCTGCGCAAAGCGCGCGGCCGTCAACGTTCCGTCTTGCGAACCGGCTTCGCCGCAACGCCCCGCGTACGTTGAAACGATGCCGCCGCGAATGAAACGTAGACAATGGTTTGCGGTGTCCGCGACGACGATCGCGCCCGACGGCGTGACGGCCACGGCTGAGGGCTGGTTGAATCGCGCAGACTGAGCCGGGCCGTCGGCGAATCCGCCCGGCACCCATAATCCGCTAGCGTCGATTCCACCGGAGCCCGCGACGGTCGACACGATGCCGCTGGAGGAGACTCTTCGTACGCGTTGTCCGGCGGCATCGGCAACGTAGAGATCGCCGCTCGGCGCGAGCGCGAGCCCTTCGGGCATAAGGAAACTCGCCGTCTTTGCCGGGCCGTCTTCCAAGCCGGGGAGACCCGAGCCGGCAAGTGTAGTTACCTCGGCGCTTCGCGCGGGCAAAGAGGAAAGCGCCGCCAGAATAGTCAGGCAAGCGACGATTGAGCTTCGCTGCATCGGCTCGCGAGGATTCGAGGCCACCTTAGATAAGCTCCTGGCGATGCTCCGGTCGCTACAATTGTTACCACTGGCCTTCTACCTGGCATTTTCGCTGCCGGCCGCAGCAGCCCCGGATTCGTCCATAAAGGGCGAAGTCATCGTCGCAAAAACGCAAGGCAATGCAATCGTCCTTTGGGATATTACGCAGTCGGTTGCAGCGCTCGTCGCGACGCCGAGCTCACACGACGAGAAAATCCGAGACGTTGAACTTCAAGCGTCGGAGATTCTGCTCGCGCATCTCGCCGAGATGTCGGCTGCGTCGACGGTTGAAGTTCGCGCGCTCTATCAACGCAACGGCGACGTAAGTCCCATCTATAAGACCGCTACCTTCGCCGGCGTCGAGCGCCTCCTGACGATAACCGCAACGTATGCAGCCGCGGTAAAAAACAAAGCCGCCTGGGAGAAGCAGCTCGCCGCCGGCGCGATGCCTTCGGGCATCACTGTAGAGGTCACAGGCGACCTGCCTCCGCGATAGGTGCGCGACCGAGGGCGGGCGAATCGGCGCGTTTCGTCTCTTTAGGGGAAGTGGCGGAATGGCAGACGCAGCCGCCTCAAAAGCGGCCGAGGCAACTCATGTGGGTTCGACTCCCACCTTCCCCACCAGCTAAGGGGTGCGGCAATGTCGCTCGAGCAGGTCAGCCTTATCTTTCAGATTGCGGCGTCGCTCGCCGTGGTCGCATCCCTCATTTTCGTCGGCATTCAGATCAAAGGGAACACGCTCGAGCTCCAGCGCAACGAACACAACTCCACGATGGCTCAATGGACCGTCGTTCGAATGGCGATCGCCAAGCACGCCGATATCGCCGAACTGATGACCGCCGGTTTGAGCGGCGAGCGCACGTTGGATTCCACCGAACAACTGCGCCTCGCGCAAATGCTGCAAGAGATTGCGTTGGCGGCGTTTCACATCTGGGACCGCACGCAACGCGGCGTTTTTCCAAAAGGTACCTTCGAGTTAACCGGCGGAGCGTTGTTGTGCAGCGTCTTGACGACTCCGCTCGGGGATGCGTGGTGGACCGGAGCCAAGGAACACGGATTCTATCCGGCCTTCGTTACAGACGTCGACGCTCAACTTGCGGCGAACCCCGCGCAGCCCATCCTCTTGACGCCGGAGCCCCTTACCTACACGCGCCATTGAGGGCCGTGGACGAATCGGGGGCGCCGCTCCCTTACGTATTGGTCGTTCTCTCATTTGCCGGGTGCACCGGCGGCCCTCACCCATCGCCGCTACCGTTCTCACCTAGCACCGGCACTGCGCCGACGGCGTTGGACGCTCTCTGGACGCCCGGTCGTTAGGATGGTACCTATGAAGATCCATCGCCAGCTAATTCTGACGGCCTTTGCCGTTTCGGCGGTTTGCGCATTGGCCGCGTGCAGTTCGACAGCCCTTCCCACGCTGCGCCAAGGGAGTGCGCCGAATGGACGCCCGGGGCTCCGAGCCGCTGAGCTAGATCGCGTCGCCGTGCGTATCTTCATTCCACACTGGCGTCACCGCGACGTACGGTCGATGCGCCCGTTCTTCGTCGCGAACGGCACGCGCGGAATCGCGGTGATCGTCTCGGTGCACGGGAGTTCGACGCCGGTCAGCACGACCAACGCCGGGGTTGCGGCCGGGTCGTCGCTATGTAAGGCCGTCACCGGTGGGCGGCAATGCACGATTTCCGCGGGGGCACCCCCCGGCAGCGACGACTTCGTCATCAAGACGTACGACGCGGCGCCGTCCGGCGGCGGTTTCTCCGCTGCGAAACAACTCGCGATCGGTTCCGGTGCGAAGACGATTGCCGCGGGTAAATCCAACTCGCTCAACGTCACCGTCGGCGGCGTCGTCGCCAAGGCGGCGGTGCATCTCTCGTGGCCGGTCAATCCCGTTATCGATAAAGACATCCAAACGGTGACGCTTAGCGCGCTCGATGCCGACGGAAATACCATCATCAACGACGGCTGGTACTCGGCCGCTGGAACCGCAGTCACGATGATGCTTTCGGCGACCAACGGCAGCGCGGGCATGTTTACCTTTTCTGCGACGAGCGTAGCGTTTGCCGCGCCGACTTCGAAGCTGACCTATGATTCGACGAAGATCACGTCGACGGAGGCGAAAAACGGCTTTACTTCTTCGATCGGCGCGACGCCCAGTAACGGCGCGATCCCAGGCTCGGCAATCTTCACGCTTTCGAAGCCGACCGTAGTTGCCGAGTTCCCCGTTAACTACGGCAGTGGGCCGCAAGGCATCATCGTTGGCCCGGACAACGCACTCTGGTTCGCTGAAAACAGCGTCAGCGCCATCGGGCGGATTAGTACGTCGGCTGCCTCCGGAACGCATCCGAGCGGCTATTCTAATGGGTTGTCGGCAAACGCCCAGCCCGTAGCGCTGGCGTACGCCTCCGACGATCGGAAGATTTGGTTCACTGAGTGCGGCTCCGGCAAAATCGGAAACATCGATCCGTCATCGCCGGCTTCTGCGATGAACGAATATCTGTCACCCGGGGGTGCCGGCTCCGCCCCTTACGGCATCACGTACGGGCCAGACTCGAACATGTGGTTCACCGAACAGTATTCGTTGGACAGCAAGGTCGTCAAGTTCAATGCGAGCGCAATCGACGGTGGCATCGGTTCCATGCACGAGTATCCAACGAAGACCTCTAGTTCCAGCCCCGGGTGGATCACGACCGGTCCCGACAAGAACCTTTGGTTTACCGAACCCGGCGTCGATAAAATCGGCACGATGACCACATCGGGTACCGCCAACGATTTCATGGGACCCCTAGTGACGAATAGCCTCGGTGCCGGTCAGATCGCGACCGGTCCGGACGGCGCACTTTGGTTTACCGAGGAAAACCCGGGGGGCGGTAGTGCGAGCGCCGGGCATCGCATCGCGCGCGTCACGACCGCCGGTTCGATTACCCAAGAATATGCGTTCACGAATACGTTTACGGAGCCGGCTGGTATCGTCACCGGACCCGACGGCGCGTTGTGGTTTGCAGAATACTGCAACAACGCGATCGGACGGCTCGATCCGAACACCAAAACCCTCGTGGAGTTTTCGCTGCCGAATACCGGCAGCTATCCATGGGGCATCATCAAAGGTCCCGACGGCGCGTTGTGGTTTACCGAGTATATAGGCAACCGCATCGGAAAGCTTCAGTAACTCAAGGGCCGCAAAAAGAAAGCGGCGCCCGGTGAACCGAGCGCCATTTCTTCTGTCTTAACGCGAACGCTTTAGCGGCGGCGCTTCGCGACTTTCTTCTTCGCCGCGGCTTTACGCGCGGGTGCGGCCTTCTTCGCTTTACGCGCCGGCGCCGATTTCTTCGCTTTACGCGCTCCGCCGCCGCGCTTGGCCATCACGGCTTCTTTGAGAGCCTTCGCAGGCAAGAATTTGAAGACGCGTTTTGCCGGAACTTTCACTTGCTCGCCCGTCGCCGGATTGCGTGCCATCCGCGCCGCGCGGTCGCGAACCTTGAACTGTCCGAAGCCCGGAATCTTCACGGGCTCGCCGCTAACGCAGGCAGCTTGAATGTCCTCGAAGAGCCCATCCACCAGCGTCATGGCGTCTTTGCGCGACAGTTCCAGGCGTTCCATCGCCGAGCGTACCAAATCAACCTTGTTCATCCGTCCCTTTCCGTCTGAAGAGCAAAGCAATTGGGAGGTGTCTACCGCTAAAAATCGCGATTTCCTACGCGTGGGGATGCAATTTTCGCCCAATTTATTGACAATTTCACCGGAGGGATGGACCCTGCCGGGCGGTAACACAGCATCCGTGCTCAACGCTGCGACGTTTGCGCCCGGTCCCGTGCGCGGCACCGTTTCGGTTCCCGGCGACAAGTCGATTTCGCATCGCGCTCTCATCGCCGCGGCAACGATTCCAGAGCCGGTTCGCATCGCCAATCTCAACCCCGGGCGTGACGTTCGCGCGACGCTGGAGGCGCTTGCCGCACTGGGCACGCGGATCGAACGCGACAACGACGACGTCGTCGTCAGCGGAGCTCGCTTACGCGAGCCGGCAGCCGACCTCGATTGCATGAACTCCGGATCGACCGCGCGGATGCTCCTGGGAGCCTGTGCCGGCGCGAACGTCCCGGCGCGGTTCGACGGGGATTCGTCGCTGCGACGGCGCCCGATGGAGCCCGTCGCCGCGCAGCTGCGCGCCTTCGGCGCGAAGATCGCGACGACCGAAGGCCGCATGCCGGTCGAGTTGCAGGGCAGGCCGCAGATCCAGACGCGCAGCTTCATCTTGCTCTCGCCCTCGGCACAGGTGAAATCCGCACTGCTGTTTGCCGGCGTCTTTGCGAAAACCGCGATCGATATTTCCGGCGATCGCGGTTCGCGCGATCATACGGAGCGTCTGCTGCACTATCTCGGAGCCGACGTGACCTGGGACGGACGCAACGTCTCCCTCGGAACGACGCCGCTTTCGGCCAAGCCGATCGACGTCGCCGGCGACTTCTCGGCCGCCGCCTTCTTCATCACCGCCGCGGCGATCGCTCCCGGGAGCGACGTCACGGTATGCGGTACTGGCGTCAATCCCACTCGTACGGGCTTGCTTGACGCGCTGCGCTTAATGGGTGCGTCCATCGAGCTGCGCAACGAACGCACCGTCGCCGGCGAACCGGTGGCGGACGTCGCCGTACGATACGCGCCGCTGCACGCGATCGGGGTTGGTCCGGAGCTGGCGCTGCGCGCAATCGATGAGATTCCGCTGCTCGCCGTCGCGGCGGCTTTCGCCGAAGGCGAAACGAGCATTTCGGGTATCCGGGAGCTGCGGACGAAAGAGTCCGATCGCATCGCGACGACACAGGGCTTACTCTCCGCCGTCGGGGTCGAGACAATCGCCCGGGCCGATGGCTTAACGGTCTGCTGCGGGGCGCGATCGGCGGCCACCGCACCGGTGAGTACGCACGACGATCATCGCATCGCCATGGCCGCAGCGGTGCTCGCCTGCGGCGCCGGACCGATTGCCATCGACAGCGACGCGAGCATCGACGTCAGCTTCCCGAACTTCCTAACCACGCTTGCGGGGGTGCGCGCGTGAACGAAATAAGAGCGGTCTATACCGCAGATGAGTTCGAGCGCGAGTCGCGCTACCTCGAGACGATCGTCTGGGAAGCCATGGGCATCGAGCCGGGGATGAAAGTGCTCTTCTGCGGTTACGGCGAGGAGGCCGGCAGCGAGATCGCCCGCGCGATGGACTCCGGCGCCGAAGTCACGGTTATCGAACATCGCGACACGGCGATCCACCGCTATGCCAAACTGGGGGCGAAACTGCTGCGCGGCAGCACGTCGGTCATTCCGGCGAAAGAGAACGCCTTCGACTTAGCGATCGCCTTTCATTACCTGCACGAAATCGATCCCTTTTTTCACGCCCAGGTCACGTCGGAGCTCGCCCGGGTTGGAAAACGCGTCGCGATCGTCGAGCCCGCTCCGCCCGGCGACGCGCTCGGAAAGCGCATCGCCTTGCTCTATTCGCAGGCCAAACGCGAGCTCGGACAGTTCGAGTATTACCAGCCCATTGAGTATTGGAAAAAGCTGCTTCAGGCGGTGAAGGCGGATATTTCACAGCACGTGTTCGCCTTCGCGAAGGTCCCGCCACGCGAGTACCTGATCGACACGATCGATCTGCTGCTCAAGACGATGGAGGTCGAGGACGCGCCGAAAAGCTTTATCGACGAGCTTCGTCAAATCGCGCGCCGCTCCGACACGCAGTTGCTCCCACCGCCGCGGTTCGTCTTAGTCGGCGCGGCGTTAGGCGAGCTTCCCGTGCCGCGCTTCAGCGATCGTCCAACTGCACCCAAACCGTTGCCGGCTCCGGCAGCGCCGGCGGTCGCTCCCAAAGCGCCGCCGTCGACGGAGCGCCCGGTAACGGCCGAAGCGGGTTACGAGTTTCCGCCGGTCGACGTACCGTCGCAGCCAACACAGCCAACGCAGTCACCGGCGCCACAGGCGCCCGCGCCGCAAGCGCAGCCTGCGCCCCAACCGCAGCCCGCGCCCTTCGCGCCGGCTTCGAACGAGCCGCCGCCCGGATTCGTGCCCGGCTTACCCTTTGGCGCGCCGCGCCCCCCCGAAGGCAACGCGCCGCCCGCACAGGCACCAAAGCCGCCACAAGCCCCCTTTGGAGCGCCGTTTGCCATGCCGGCTCCCGACCCGTTCGGAGCGCCGCCGCAGGGGATACCGCCGTCCTCGACGTGGCAATGGGAACCGCCCGAAGGCGGCGACGAGGGTGAGACGCCGTTTGGACCCGGCGGCGCTTAAGTCAGCAATCTAACGATACGGACCGCGACGGCGCAGTAGCGCAGCGCAAGGCCGATCGTCGACACCGATCGACGCGCGCGGTCCATCAGTGGCGCTACCGCCTCGACGTCACGCGTAATGCGCTGCGACACAGCCGCAAGCCGCTGCGGATCGATCGCGCGGCGCTGCGTTTCTTCGAGGTGCGCGAGCTTGGTCTTCAAGGTGCGTTGCGCGCGCATGAGATTGAGCGCCCCGAGCAGCATCAGCACGAGCGACGCGACGCAGAACGCGCCCACAATCACGCGGCCGACTCGCTCTTGCCGCCGCCGGATGACGGTTCGGTTTTCGTCTCGGGCTTCGCTTCGCTTTTGCTTTCGCTCTTGGAGTCGCTCTTGGAGTCGGTGTTTGTGTCGCTCTTCGTGTCGCTCTTGGGCCGCGAATCCGTGGCGTAAAATCCCGAGCCCTTGAACACGATCGGCGCGGGGTTGAACACGCGCGTCATCGCCGCGCCGCACGCCGGACACGGCTGGTCGTGGCTCTCGTTAAACCCGTGACGGACCTCGCGAACCGTCCCGCATTTCGTGCATTTATAGTCGTACAGAGGCATCGCAGTAGGAAGTATACCCACTCCTAGCAGTCCTGGTCAACGACTGCTAGAGCTCGTCTGCTTAGACGTCGCCGAGTGCCGGTTCGTCCCGGCGGTACTCGACCAGGCCTTTAAAGTGAACGAGCGCGTCGTTGAGGGCCGCGTTGAAGCGGCGCCCGTGACGCCAGCGATCCAGCAGCGCGCCGAGCCGTCCGTGATAGGCCGGATACGAAAAGCGCACGTGCACCTTCGCTCGGGTCGTCTTCCGCTCGATTCGAAAATCGAGCCGGCGCCGCACGGAATACGCGCCGACCAGCGACAGATGAAAGTTGGCGATGAATGCGTCGACCTCGAAGAGTTGCTCCTCATCCCCGGGCAGGGACGACCGAACGATCACCTCGCTTCCCAGCTCGATGGGCGCCGCCGGATTGCCCAGGCGGGAGCTACGCAAGAACGACAGCCATACTGGCCACTTTTCGACCGCGCAGAGCAGCGCGAACGCTTCTTCGGCCGACGTCTCGACGTCGACGCTCGCGCTGAACGACCGCAGTCCGGGCCGCTCGGGCATACCGGTGACAACAGCCATGTCCAATGCTTCTTGGACACTATCTGTAGGGCCTCCCGACTCAACCGTCCACAACGTATTGTGCATGGTTATACACCAATTCCACCGCTGCCGACCGCCTGCACGAACGCTACGAGCGTCGCCACCCCCACCGGAAGCGCGGCCTCGTCGATACGAAACTGAGCGCTGTGCCCCGGATGGATAGAACCGGCGGAATCGCTGCGCACCCCCAAGCGCACGTGCACGCCGGGAACCCGCTGGGCGAAGTACGCGAAATCTTCTCCGCCCATCGTCGGCGGCATTCGCTCCACTCGAAACGTACTGTTCGCGCGCATGTACGCCGCAAACGCCTCGGCGAGTGCGACGTCGTTGAGCACCGGCGGATAACCGCGTGCGATGCGCACTTCGGCCGATGCGCCGTACGCCGAGGCGACGCCGTCGACGATGCGCCGCACGCGTGCCTCGAGCCCGTTGCGAATCTCCGGATCGAGGGCGCGCAACGTACCGTGCATCTGCACCTCGTCGGCAATAACGTTGTTTGCGTAGCCGCCGTTGATCGTCCCGATCGTCACCACGACGCTTTTGAGCGGATCCGTTTCACGCGCCGCGATATTCTGCAGCGCGAGCACGATCGCCGCCGTCGCGGGAATCGCATCGACCGCCGTGTGCGGATACGCACCGTGGCCGCCTCTGCCGCGCACCGTGAGATAGAGTTCGTCGGTCGACGCGTTGACGGGACCAGGCGTGATGCCCAGCGCTCCCGGTTCGAGGCGGGGATCGACGTGCAACATCGCGATCGCGTCGACGCGCGGGCCGTCCAGCGCTCCCTCCGCAATCATCGGCTCAGCGCCGCCGGGGCCTTCTTCAGCCGGTTGAAAGATCAGGACGGCGGTACCGTGCAGACGCTCGCGCATTCTCGAAAGCACCGACGCAGCGCCCAGAAGCATCGCGGTGTGCGCGTCGTGGCCGCAGGCGTGCATCTTTCCGTCGATTTCCGACGCAAAAGGGAGACCCGTTCGCTCGGTAATCGGAAGCGCGTCCATGTCGGCGCGCAGCGCCGCCACGCGCCCCTCGAGCGCACCGCGCACGATTCCGACGACGCCGGTCTTCGCGAGGCGCCGGTGCTCGATACCCAGCGCATCGAGCTCGCGCTCGACTAGCGCCGCGGTTTCGTGTACGTCAAAGCCGAGCTCCGGGCGTCGATGGATGCTGCGGCGCAGCTCCACGACGCGCGCGACCAGCGACTGTTCGGGTTCCACGACCATGGGCTGCAACTTGGCGAGCGAGGCAGGGAAGCCTCCGCGAGCCGTTTCGCGAAGAGCTTGCGCAACGATGCTCCCACCCGATATCGCGTTCGCGCTGCTGATCAATCGCACCGCCGAGTACTTTACGGATCACCAGCCTCAATACATGACATACACGGAGCGGCTGCACCTTACCGCACCGGGCGCCGGACGAAGCCAAGACATCAACCGCTCCGTTTCCGCGCGGGTTGCCGACGATTTCGCCGTGATGAAGGATTTGCCCAATGGAAGCGAGCGGACCGGCCAAGCATTTCCCTTACTGGCTAGCTTCGATGCATTTTCAGGGTTCGACTACTCGTGGTTCGCGAATCTGAAACGCATCGATATTAATTTTAAGCTCGGGCGTCCTTGGTACTTTCAGATTCCGCAAGCCGATCCAAGCGTGAACGCAGTCATCGCGTATTTTAGCTACTGGGGCGTGAGCTATGCCGCCGACTCCACCGAAAGCGCTCTGCACTTGACGATCGTGCCGGCACCCGGCTATAAGTACGCGCTTTATCCTTCCGACATCGTCGAGGATCCGCAAACGCAGCTGCCTTCGCATATCGAGATGCGCTCTTCGTCTAGCGACGAGGTGCTGAGCTTCGACTACAAGGTCGTCGACGGGCACTGGGTAATGACGCACGCGACGTGGAGCGCGACGGAGCACGCGTTCGTTTACACCAGTAAAGTGATCGCCGACGTCACGTTCGACGACATCGCCTTTCCCGCGCAAGCACCCGATCCGCGTCTAGCCGGCACGCCCGCGCCGACGGCGGAGCCGTCGTCGTCACCGTAAACGCTTCGTACGCAAACGCCGTCGCAATATGGAACCATCCCGGTCGCCGGTACGGACGTACGACGCCGTCGATCGTTCCGCCCTGCGTAAGATAGTAGGAACCCACCGTTGCGAATCGCAGGTCGACGTCTAAGTCGAACGTCACCGACGGCGCGACGAGATGCTCGCGAAAATGCATCGTGCAGAATCGCAGCGTGTCGTCGTCGACGAGTGCCTGCGTGAGCGGATGCCTAAGCGGGTCGCTTCGAGCGTGGGTGAGCAACCGGCGTGCGGGGGCACCATTAGGACATTGGGCCGCACCTCCGTCGCTGACGTCGTAGACGTCTTCGTTGATCGCCGTCACGACGGCGAGCACCGGCGGGCCCGATGCAGCCGGCTCGGGCGACGGCGCTCCCGGTTCCGACGCGACGGCCGAAGCGCCCAAACCGCGATGCAGCCAGACGTACGCACCACGCCACGTCGGATCGAAAATGGCCAACGACGACTGCGCGCGCGTACCGTCCGGCAGCGCGATCGACGCGACGCCGCCCGACGTTTGGTACGCGACGTTCCACGCTTGCGGCGATGCCGCTCCCGCCACGACGGCAAGCTCCGCATCGCCATTGTCGTCGCGCGACACCACGAGCGATCCGTCGCCGCCCGGCACGACCGTTCGGTACGTTAGAAACGCGGGCTCCTTGAGGTCGCGCATGCGCGCCAGCACCACTCGATAGTAGGCGGGTGCGTCCATTGCACCCGACGCGCACGGCAGCGGTGCTGCGATCAACGCGTATAAAGTAATGAGGGATCCGGCGCAAGACCGGATCCCTCTGAACATGGCGGAGAGGGTGAGATTCGAACTCACGGAACGCTCATCACGTTCGCCCGCTTTCGAGGCGGGTGCCTTCAACCACTCGACCACCTCTCCCGGCGACCGACCCTTATACGCCGAGCGTTACTCCGGGCCTTCTTCCGCGCCCGTCTCGCGCTTATTTCTGAAGAACGCGCGGAGCTGTTCCGCGGCCTCTTCCTCGAGGACGCCGGCGGTGACCTCGAGGCGATGGTTCGTCTTGGGCGACCGCAGAATGTCGAAGGCGCTGCCGTCCGCTCCGCCCTTGGGATCGCGGGCGCCGTAGACGACACGCTTGACTCGCGCGGCGATCATCGCGCCGGCGCACATCACGCACGGTTCTTTGGTCACGTATACCGTCGCATCGCTCAGTCGCCACGCTTGCAGACGCCGTGCCGCTTCGCGCAGCAACAGCATCTCCGCGTGCGCGGTTGCATCGGGCGTCGCTTCCTTTTCGTTCTTTGCTTCTAGAACGAGGTCGCCGCAAACCAATACCGCGCCGATCGGTACGTCGCCCTCTGCGGCGGCTGCGTCTGCAAGTTCGATGGCACGGCGAAGGTAGCGTTCGTCTTCCAGGTCGTTCATCAATCCAGCGCTTTGCAACGGGGCTGCACTGTTCTAAAGGTTCCTCGAAACGAATAGAGGCCTCCGGTGCCGATCGCCGCCGTCCGAAAAAACCACGAATAGAACGCCAAGTCCTGCGGATGGTACGTAAAGCCGTTGAGCTTCACTTTGTAGGTCACACCGACCAGCGGATCGCCGACCTCAAAGTAGTGGGAACAACCCGACGCGTAAACGCCGATGTGGCCCCAAGTCGGCGTGAGGTTGGCGCCAGGGGAGTCTACCGCCGCACGAATCGGAAACGGATCGTTAAAGACCTCGGCAATTTCGTGCATCAAAGCCATGACGTCGGTAATGGATGAGAAATACGGCACCGAGCGCGCGTCGCTGTACGACGCGAAGATGAAGGGCTGAACGCCCGTCGATCGCGCAAACGCACCGTGCGCCCCTACCGCCAGACCGCCCGAACCAAACGTTTCCAAGACGTTATAGAGCAGAAAAATCGGAATTTGTCGCGTAGTCGTATATTTCTTGGACAAGCTGCGCACGAGGCCTGAGAACGGGCCATAGGCAATCGTTCCGACTCGGTGGCTCGCACCGGCGCACACGCCGCGCGTCGTCGATGAGTCGCCGGGCGCATTCACGTCTACTACGACAGGAGCCCGGGCTGCCCGAAGCACCACGTGATAGTTTCGACTCTTGAGGACCGTCCAAAACTCCGCTCGTTGGAACGCATCGCCGAGCTGCACGTTCCCCACGTTGACGCCGTTTGACGTCAAACGCGCCGGAACGAAGCTCGGACTTCGCAGAACGCGCTTTTCGATTGAAACGGTATCTTTGCAGGCCGGCTTGGTCGGATCGAGCACGGTTCCGTCGGGGAAGTGATACACGAGCGCGATCAGCACGTACGGTACGTATGTCGTTCCGCTGCTGATTTGCGGATCTCCACCAACGATGTCGTAGCTGTACTTCCTACGATCGAGGGGGGACGTCACCGAGCCCGAGAAGAACGCGATCGTCCTGCCGGCGGCTAGTTCTGCGTGTAGGCGCTCGCGGCTCACGCCCGTGAGCGGCACTACAAGAAAGGGCGAGCGAAGACGCGCGCCGTTCTGCGATTCCGCGAGGTTCCGCGTTGCAGGCAGCGCAGCGCCGCCGCCGCGACACCCGGCAAGCAGCAACGCTACCACGCAAATAACCGCTGCGGAACGTCCGAACTCCCGAAATCTCATCCCCTTTGGCTCCCTACCTCCATCTTAGCAGACGTTGCGCAAACGCGTCATCGCGCTGCGGTGCAGTCGCGTGAGATGCCTGCGCGAGTAACCCAGCCGCTTCGCCAGCTCGCCGACCGTTACGCCTTCCAGATGAATGCCCTTGACGATTTCGCGCTCGACCGGCGGCAGTTTCGCCAGGGCACGATCCACGGTGATGCGATCGAGCACGTGCTCGAACACGAGGGCCGAGGGGTGCGCGTCCGATGGATTCAACGCCTCGTACGAGAGCACGCGATCGCTCGCGCGATATTCGTAAATCTCGCGCTCCTGCGCCGGCGTTGCATTGAGCCACTGCGCGACGTCGTGACTTTGCGGTTCCCGTCCCAGCGTCGCTCGCAGTTCGCGCTCGGCAGCCGTCCAACGCTTCTCGAGATCCCGTACGCGGCGCGGCGCTCGCAGCAACCGTTCGCCGTCGCGGACGTAATGCATCAGCTCGCCGAGCATCAGCACCCAGGCATAGGCTTCAAACGGCGTGGCCTGAGCCCGGTCGTAGCGATCCGCGGCTTTAATGAGCCCGATCGCCGCGACTTGCTCGAGATCGCACCGGTCCAATCCAGGACGCAGAAATCGCCGCGCAGCACGTCGGCAGAGATACCAATGGTCGCAGATCGTTTGTTCGCGATTGTCTATCACTTGATGCTCCCGATCATGGAATAGAGTGGCACGATAATCGATGCGACGATCGTTCCGATCGCGGCACCGAG
This sequence comes from Candidatus Baltobacteraceae bacterium, assembly GCA_036488875.1. Lineage (NCBI taxonomy): Bacteria > Bacillati > Vulcanimicrobiota > Vulcanimicrobiia > Vulcanimicrobiales > Vulcanimicrobiaceae > Vulcanimicrobiaceae bacterium. The sequence goes on from DASXGW010000002.1 coordinate 318,231, forward strand.
CAAACAAATGAGCGCTGGTTCGACGATACCGGTCAACGTTGCGAGCCCGGTTTCGACGTCGACCTCGTAGTACGACGCAATCCGCAGCAGCATGGCATCGAGCGTTCCGCTCTCCTCGCCGACGCGCACGAGCAATAGGAACGTGCCGTCAAAGAGTCCAGACGCTTCTAACGGCGCGGCGAAGGGATGTCCCGCGCGCAGGCTCTCCACGGCACCCTTGAGCGCTTCCCGAAACGTCCGTCCCCCGACGTGCGTCGACGACTCCAGCGAAGCAACGACGTCGACTCCGGCCGAGAGCAGCGAGCCGAGCGTTCGCGCGAAGCGTACCACGAGCGTCTTGCGCAGAAGGTCGCCGATCAGCGGTACTCTCAACGTCGCACGGTCTAACGCCGATGCCCACGCGTTCGTCGAACGGGCGTAGTGCCACGCCGCGACCGCGCCTGCAATTCCCATCGCGATCGCAATGGCCCACAGCCGCGGACTATGCAGCGCAATTCCCGCAGCTATCAGCAAGCGCGTAACCGGCGGCACCGTAACGCGCATTTGCTCGAACATTCCCGCGAACGCCGGCATCGTGTCGGCGATGAGAAAGAGCACTAGGCCGGCCGCGGCAACCGCAACGACGGCGGGATACGAGAGGGCCGACAACACGCGCTTGCGCAGTGCGCGGTTTCGTTCTTCCAGGTCGGCCACCGATTGCAGCGCGCCCGCAAGATTGCCGGCCACTTCGCCCGCGCCGACCATAGCGACCACCACGGCGGAGAACTCCGCCGCGTGACGCTCCATGGCCGCCGACAGCGCCGTTCCGCTTTCGACGTCGGCGCAGATCGACCGAAGCGCTTCGGCAAAGGCCGGATCGCGCGATTCCGCTACGAGCGTATCCAGGGCGCGCTTGATCGGTATACCGACGCCGACCAAGGTCGCAAACGAACGAAAGAACGCCGACCGCGATGACGCCGAGCGCGTCAGCATCGCCGCGATACCGGCGATCGCGCCGCGCGCAGTTTTCGCCGTCTCGAGCAGCGTAACGAACAAGCCGCGAGCGCGCAGATGCGCCATCGCCGCATCGCGCGTTTCCGCCCCGATCGATCCGCTGACGCGCATACCGTCGGCGTGTCGCGCTTGGTAATAGAACACCACTACGCCACGCCCTCCAAGATAACGCGCGACTGTTCCAGTTCTGCGATGTGTTGTGCGAGCGTCTGCATGCCGTACCGCCGGCCGGTCGCGATGGCGTTGCCAAGCTGATGCGTCTTGCCGTCGCGAATGAGGTTTCTCACGCCCTCGGTCCCAACCATGACCTCGGCGACCGCGCGGCGACCCTTGCCGTCCGCGCGGCGCACGAGACGCTGGCACGTCACGCCGAGCAGCACGCTCGCGAGCTGCGCGCGAACCTGTGCTGCCGCCGCGCCTTCGAAGGAGTCGACGATGCGATCGACCGTTTGCGGCGCGTCGCCCGTGTGCACGGTGGCCAACACGAGGTGTCCCGTCTCCGCCGCCGTCAGCGCTGCGCGAATGGCACCGCCGTCGCGCAGTTCGCCGACGACGATCACGTCCGGATCGCACCGAAGCACGCCGTGCAAGGCTGCCTCCAAACTCGGCGTATCGCGACCGATTTCGCGTTGCGTGACGAACGAACGGCGATTGTGGTGGCGGTACTCGATCGGATCTTCGATCGTGACGATACGCTTTGCCGCGCGGGCATTAATGCGATCGACGATCGCCGCCAGCGTCGTCGACTTGCCGCTGCCCGTCGGACCCGCGATCAAGACCAATCCGCGCGGATGCTCGGTGAACGCCGTTACGCTCGGCGGCAGATCCAGCGATTCGAGCGCCGGAATCGCGCGCGGGAACAGACGCACTGCCAAAGCGATTCCGGCCAACGAACGAAACGCGTGACCGCGAAGCGTTCCCAACTCGTCGTCGCACCACGCGATCGAAGCGTCGCCTTCATCGGCACGCATCGGCCGCGCACCGAACAACTCTGCCGCCAGCGCCTCGACGTCGCTTGCCGTAAGCGGTGTCCCGTCGACGGGGGTTAGCACGCCGTCGATGCGGACGGCCGCCGGCGAACCGGCTTCAACGTGCAAATCGGACGCGTTTTTCGATCGCGCAAAGCGTACGGCGTCCGTCAATCCGAACGGCGCTCGCGTCGCCGTCATCGCCCCGCACCCAAGACGCGAAAGGCTTCTTCAACGCTCGTCTCGCCGTCGAGGACGCTGCGCGCCGCCCAATGCTGCATCGTTTCGAATCCGCCGTTGCGCGCGACAGTGCGGCGCATCTCCACCGGGAGGCGGCTCTCGATGGCCGAGCGCAGCTCCGGCGTCAGCGCGATCAGTTCGAAGATTGCGCTGCGCCCCCAATACCCCGATCCGGCGCAGCGATCGCAGCCGCCCGGAGCGTTTGCAACGGTGCCGGGCTCGATACCGAGCCATTCACCTTCGGTGCCGACCGTCACGCAAGTCTTGCAGTCGATGCAGAGCTGTCGCAACAGACGCTGTGAAACGATCGCCGATACCGAAGCGGCGATCGTCTGCGGGCTCAATCCCAGCTCGAGCAGACGGTCGAGCGCGTGCAACGCGTCGTTGGCGTGCAAGGTCGTCATGACGAGCTGCCCGCACAGTCCCGCCGAGGATGCGACCGCTGCGGTTTCGGCGTCCCGCATCTCCCCGACCATAACGACGTCGGGATCTTGGCGTAAGAACGCCCGCAGAGCGACGGCGAAGGTCACGCCCGCGCGAACGTTCACTTGCACCTGCGCGACGCCGGGCAGTCGCACTTCAACGGGATCCTCGACGCTGCACAACTGCTGTCCGACGACGTTGCGTTCGGCCAGCGCGGAGTACAGCGTCGTGGTCTTTCCGCTGCCGGTCGGCCCGCAGACGATGACGAACCCCGCCGGAGCGTGCACGAAGTCGCGGAAACGGCGGGCCGTCGACAACGGCATCCCGAGCTCTTCGAGGCGGGGAACGTCGCTTTGCGGTTCGAGCATCCGAATGGCCAGCCGTTCGCCCGCGACGGTCGGCAGCGACGAAACGCGCGCTTCCACGTAACGCCCGCCGAGTCGCGTGCAATAGCGCCCCTCTTGCGGTAAGCGCCGGTCGGCGATGTCCATGCCGGCTAAAAGCTTTAAGCGCGAGAGGACGCGTTCGAAGTGCTCGCTGGAAAGCCGGCGCGTCTCACGCAGCAGACCGTCGACGCGTTCGCGCACGCGTCCGCCGCCGGTGAACGGCTCGATATGCACGTCGCTCGCGCGCGCCGCGGCCGCGGAGTTCAGAATCTCGTCGACGGCACGAACGATCGGCGTCTCCTCGACGCGCGCGGCCTCGACACGACGATACGAAAGCTCGCCCTCGGGTTCAATAGGAACCCAAAGCTTCTGCGAAAGAGTCACACCACCGACCTCTTCGACTAGAAGTTCTTATCCACAGGCGCTAGCGAGCTAGCGCCCGTAGTCAACGTTTATAACATAATCGATTCGTGTGCGAAATATGTTGCGCGAGAATTTTTTCTTAATGTCCGCGCGATGCGGCGCTTGGGAATAGCGAGACGACGCACGCATAGGCGTCTTCGTTGGGATGCTCGAGATCGATTGCATCGGGTCCCTCGATGCGAATCGTATCGCCCGCCGCGGCGTCCAGGAGCGTACCGCGCAAGACGTACACCAAACAGAGGTTCCCAATCGTCAGCCGAACCCGCGGCCCCATCACGCGGGAGATGCTGACCGAATGCGACCAGCGATCGCGCTGCGTCACGACGTTGAAGTCTTGCACCGGACCGCCTAAGAGCCGGCACGAGGTTTTTGCGTCGCCTGAAAACGTGAAGGCCTCGTAGCGGCGCTGCAAGCGCTTGACGACGCCGTCGACGGTCAACTCGACGCCGTCGCCCTCGAGAGCCACGATCGTTCGATCGCATCCGCTGTAATCCGAGAACCAGCCGTCGCGCTCGATGGTCGTCACGGAAAGGCGCCAGCCCTCGTCGTCGCTGCCGGCGATGACGCGCGAGACGCCGCCGCCATTACGCCAGGGCACCTCGCGGTACGAGGAGGCGGGGATTATCTCCGGTTGGCGACTGACGGCCACGTTGCCGCTTCGATCTCGTTGCGCATCTGTATCCAGCCGCGAAAGTTCGCGTGAAACGCCACGTCGTGCGCCGGCGTGGCAACGTGCTCGAACGGGCTGAGGTGACGGTCCGACTTTAGCCGGTCGTGCAGTTCCAGATCCTTGTCGACCTCGCGTTTGCCTTCGTGCGTCAGATACGACACGCGCGCGCACCGCGCCGCCGAAATCTTCTTTTGCGACTCGATGGGCAGCGAACGCTCGTCGTCCTGAAGCAACGGGAGGTGCCACTCCCCGTACGGGACCGGGTGCGGGGTGCTCGAGTCAATCGCCTCCCGCATACGCGTTGCGGCCGCCCGGATCTCCGGTTGCGCATTGGGTGCGCAGCGCAAGGTAAAGAAGTTATCCCACTCCGTCGCCGTGACGATGACCGTGTGCCACAAAAACGGCTCTAAAACGCGATTGAGCTCTTGTTTGTGGACTTTGAGTTCCATCAACTTGCGGGCGTGCTCGACCGCGGCATCGCGCGCGCTCAGCCAGATACGCTTTGCCGCTTCTTCTTCTTCGGCCGTCAATACGTCACTCGCCGACATGCCCTTTTGATTGCGTCCCCACTCCAGCGGCAAGACGGGATCGTTCTCAATGCGTTCGAGCAGTTTCGTGGTTGGAATTGCGCGCGAACTCGCGCTGTTCCGAGACATTACTCTGTGAGTATTAAACTCGGAGAGCACGAATCGAGGAAACGTTACCTCGAGCGTGGTGAGCCGAACCCCGGCCGGACTTTGCGAGTCGAGGAGTACGCGAGCTGAGTATCCCATGTGTCGTTCGGCGATTACCCTCGGTAGCGCAGAAACGCGGGCACTTCGATATCGTCCATGTTCACGGGCGCAACCGTGTCGATCTTGCCGCTTTCAAAAGCGTACCCGCCTTGCGCCGGACGGTAACGCGGCGCACCGAATCCGGCGGCCAACACCGTTACGCGCACCTTGCCGGTCATCGCCGGGTCTTCCGACGTTCCGAAGATGATTTGCGCGTCGGGATCGACCGCGCGGCTGATCATCTCGGCCGCTTCGTTGACCTCGTACATCGAGAGATCGGGACCGCCCGTGATGTTGAAGATCACGCCCCGCGCGCCTTCGATCGTGGTCTCGAGCAGCGGCGACGCGATCGCCTTCTGCGCGGCGTCCGCGGCGCGATGATCGCCGGTACCGACGCCGATGCCCATCATCGCCGATCCGGCGTCGGTCATGATCGTCTTGATGTCGGCAAAGTCCAAGTTGATCATACCGGGCTGCGTGATCAGGTCGCTGATACCGGCGATGCCTTGGCGCAGCACGTCGTCGGCAAAGGCGAACGCTTCGCGCAACGGCGTCTTCTTCTCGATCACTTGAAGGATGCGGTCGTTCGGAATCGTGATCAGCGTGTCGACGCTCGATTCGAGCTCTTGGATGCCGGCCTCGGCGACCTGCATGCGCTTCTTGCCCTCAAACGCAAACGGCTTAGTGACGACGGCGATCGTGAGTGCACCCGATTCGCGCGCGAGCTGTGCAATCACGGGAGCGGCGCCCGTTCCCGTGCCGCCGCCCATTCCGGCGGTCAGGAACACTAAGTCGGCGCCGTCGAGCACCATCGCAAGATCCTCGCGCGACGATTCCGCGGCTTCACGGCCGAGCGTCGGATTTGCGCCCGCACCGAGACCGCGCGTTTGACTACCGCCGATGTGCACCGTATTCTCGGTCATCGCCGAACGCAACGCTTGCACGTCGGAGTTGACCGCGAAGAATTCGACGCCGATGATGCCGGCTTGCACCATGCGGTTGACGGCATTGCAGCCGCCTCCGCCGACCCCGATCACCTTGATCGCGGCAGCGTGTTCGGGCTCGGAAACGGAACGACGTGCGTCAGCCATTGCCTGCGGTTCCTCCATCGGAAAGAGCGTATTTTGCTTTTTTAATTCCATAAGTCGGCCAGATTCTTTTTGATCCAGTTCACGACTCCGTTGCCGCGCCGGCGCACACCGTTGGTTGGCACGCCTTCATCGCTCGCACCGAATAGAACCAGACCGATTGCAGTAGCGTATTGGGGTTGAGCCATTGCGTCGGTCAATCCGCCGATCGTGTTCGGCATGCCGACGCGAACCGGTAATCCAAAAATCTCTTCGGCGACCGGCTCGATGCCGGGCAGCAGCGAACCGCCGCCGGTGAGCACGACTTCGCCGAGCACGAGATCGCGTGGGACGTTTTCGACGATTTTCTGTTTAGCCATGCGCAGCGTTTCGAGTACTCGCGGAACGACGATCGCGCGCAGCTGCGTCAGCGCGTACTCCTTGGTCGCTCGCCCGTCGAGCGTACGCACGGAGAAGACTTCATCCTGGGAGTCGGCGCCGGCGACACCGGCCCCGTACCGTTTCTTGACCTCTTCGGCTTCCCCCAGCGATGTTTTCAAACCCAGGGAAATATCGTTGGTCAAAATGTTTCCGCCCACCGGAATCGTCGCCGTATAGATCGCGCTTCCCAGCGAGTGCACGGCAATATCCGTCGTCCCGCCGCCGATATCGAGCAAAACCACGCCGACTTGTTTCTCTTCGGGCAGCAACGTTGCGGCCGAGCTCGCGAGCGGTTCGAAGACCAATCCGGCCGCTTCCAAACCGGCACGGTGCACGCACTTGAGCACGTTCGTGATGAAACTCGAACCGCCGGTGATGATGTGCGTGTCGACTTCCAGCCGTCCGCCGGCCATACCGACCGGATCGTTGACGCCCTCTTGCCCGTCGACCGTGAAATACCGCGGCAGGGCGTGAATGATTTGGCGATCGGTGGGGAGATTGATGATCTTGCTCGCGTCGACGACGCGGCGCACGTCGGTGTGCGACACCTCGCGGTCCTCGCCCGAGACAGCGACGACGGCGCGATTGTTCGTGCTGCGGATATGGTCACCGGTAATGCCGACGAAGACGTCGCCCACATGCATGCCGGCCATGCGTTCGGCCTTCTCGGTGGCGGCTTCGATCGATTTGATCGTCTCGTCGAGATCGACGACGACGCCCTTACGCATCCCCATCGAGGGGGCTTCCCCCACGCCGACGATTTCGAGCCCGTGGGGACCGTCGACCGCGACGACCGCACAGGTCTTGGTCGTCCCGATGTCGAGCCCGCAGACGGTCTCGTGCTTCATGCTAACCACGATATATTGTGTCTAGCCCTTATAAACCCTACTATCTATAGCAAGGCGGACGTGAGTTGTGCCGAGGTTAGCGAGGAGCGACCCAACTCCTTGAGCATAACCCAGCGAACATGCTGTGCATCAATTGTGGATGCTCACCCGCAAAGCCCGACGAGGTCCCGCTCCATGGCCCGCCGTGGTCCCACTACATCGCCCGCCGTGGTCCCGCTATTCCATTGCAAGCGCCACAAGAGTTCGTTTGGCGCGCCCCAGGGGAGTCTTTCGCACACCGAGTTGTGTCGCGCGCCATAGTACGGGGGCCCCACGAAGTGGGGGGCGCGCAGCCGGAGGCGGAGCGCCTTTTAAAGTAAACTCAAAGCGCGCCGAGAACCGTAAAAGTATGGAAGTCCGTCACGCGAGTCTAGAGCGCGGTCTTACAATCTCGTTCGCGCTCATCATTCTGGTGGTGATCGCGTTCTTGCCGGTCACGCTGTTCGCGATGTCGGGCCTTACGACGCAGGCGCAGGCCCTGCGCGACACGGTCATCCGCGGCCAGCTGGCGTACGCGAAAGTCGCAAACGACGCCGACAGCCTGCGCGCGGCGACCCTGGAAGCGGCCTCGAATCCGGACGCCGGCAAGGCCGCGGCGCGGTTATCGCTTGCGAAGACGCTCGTGAAGCAGTTCCCCGACGACGCCCGCAACATGCTCGCGATCTTCTGCCCGGTCGACCCGAAGTCGGGTACGCCGGATTGCAAGTCGGCGAGCATACCCGGCGATCGCGTCGAGGTCGCCAGGCTCGCCGACGCTTTTAACACGAGTGCCAGCGCGTTTGACTTCCAGGCGCTCTCGGCGGTCAGCGTCCTGCAGTCCGGCAAGACCAAAGACGCCCTCGTGCAGATCAACGGACCCTCCTCGACCGCGTACGAGAAGCAGAGCGCCGACGGTCAAGCGATGCTGGCCTCGCTCAACCGTTACGCCGACCGCGCCTTCGCCGCCGTGACGACGGCCCGCACCGCGGCCACGACCTTCGTCATCGGCGGCATCGTGGTGGCGATGATCATCATTCTCGGGGCGATGGGCTGGTTCAGAAAGACCACGATCGCGAGCATCGGCCGCGCGGTCGAGGTGTTCGAAGCGATGGGCAACGGGGATCTCTCGCAGCGCATGCTGTGGCGCGGGCGCGATCTCATGGGACGTTTGGGAACCGCCATCGACGAGCTCGGCGATCGTCTAGCCGCGATCATCGCGCAGATCCAGAAAGCGTCGCTCACCGTTCAAGGTGCTAGCGAACAGAGCAATCACATCGCGCTCGAGGTCGACGGCCGCGTTAAGGAAGAGCTTTCCGCGCTCGGCGAGGCGCTTTCGTACTCGGGGGATCTCGGAACCGCGGCCGGCTCCGTCGCCGACAACGCCGAGGCAGTGGCCCGCCGCGTCTCCGACATTTCCAGTGCCGTCGCCGAGATGACGGCGTCCATTCAAGAGATGGATCAGAACCTGCTCAACCTCGCCACCGTCGTCGAACAAGCCGTCGCCAACACGCAAGAGATGTCGGCCTCGATCGTTCAGGTCGCGGGCAATGCCGACCGCGTTCGCTCCGAATCGAATATCACCGACGCGCAGGTGCGCGAAGGGCGCAACGAAGTGCTCGCGCTTTCCAAGGGCATGGGCAGCATCAGCGACACCGTCGCCGACGTCGTGACCGAAATGCAGAGCCTCGATCACGCGTCGCGTCAGATCGGCGAGATCCTCGGCCTCATCGAAGAGATCGCCGACCAGACCAATCTTCTCGCCCTCAACGCGGCGATCGAAGCGGCGCGCGCCGGCGAGCACGGTCGCGGTTTCGCCGTCGTCGCCGACGAGGTTCGTAAGCTCGCCGAGAACTCGGCTTCGTCGACCAAGCAGATCGGAGCGCTGGTCGCCGACATTCAGCGCCGCACCTCGGCGGTTCTAGAACGCACCGCGCGGGCTAACAATCTCGTCCAGAACAACGCGGAGTCGGCCCGCAACGTCACGCAGATGATCGAGACGATCAGCACCCGCGTCACCGAAGTCGCTCAGCTCGTCAGCGAGATCAGCATCGCCACGACGGAGCAGGCACGGGCTTCCGAAGAGCTGGCTAAGGCCAGCGAGCAGATGGGCGCGATGACGCACGAGGCCGCCGCGACCATGCGCGAACAGGCCATCACGTCCAACCAGATCCTCGAGAACGTCTCCGAGATCGAGTCCCGCACGGCGCAGGTGGCTCGGGCGTCCACCGAGCAACAAGCCGCGATTAAAGCGCTCGGGAGCCGGGTCCAACGCTCGTCCGACCTCGGGGTGAAGAACTCCGAGGCCATCGGGGGTATGGCCGAGGCGGCAGACCAGGTCTTTAACCAGGCCACCAATCTCCGCGAGATGGTGGGCCAGTTCCGGACCGGCCAGCAGGCCGCCATGGGATCGCCCTCCGGCGGAAATTCTAAGCCCGCGGCTCTGGATGAGCCCGAGGCACTTGCGCTATCGTCTTAAGTTAGGTTAAAGTAACCAGTCAGATTTTGAGCCACCCTGGAGTTTTCATGCGTCAAAAGTTTTCCGTTGCCGTTTTCCTTCTCGTTTTGCTCGCGCCGGTCAGCGCTTTGGCCGCCACGATCGACTCGTCCCTTATTCCCGACGGTACGTACACGGTCAAAGTCGAGCGGGTCATCGACTCGAAACACATGCTCGTCACGATGGACAACGGAGCGGAAACAACGCTCTCGGCCGGTCGCGACAGCGTCGATTTCTCGAAATGCAAGTCCAACGATCAAGTGAAGTTGTCGCTCATCAAGGGCAGCGTCATGGTCTACGCGGATTTAACGAGCCACTAGCGTTTCATATTTTCGCGAAAAGGCGCCGAACCGGCGCCTTTTTTATTTCGTGTAGACGAGTACGGGCGTGCCGGGCGCGCGCAGGTCTACTGCGGCTACGCGCCGCGTCTTGTGAACGACCTGCGCCAGAATCGGATCGATCAGACGCAGCTTCGAGTTGAGATCGTCGTCGTCGCCTAAGAGAATCTCGATTCCGTCGCTCATCCGCGCCACCAAACCGCCGAAACGATCGAATTGGAGCGCGACCGGAATCACGTGCACGGCCACGAGCGCCTCGTAATCGTCGCGCAGCGCGTTAGCGCGCTTCGACGTGTCGAACGATCCGGCGCCCGGCAGCGCGGCGCTGCCCAAATCGAAGACCGGGAGCGACGTTCCCGGCGCAACCGGCCCGAGTACCCGCAGCTCCCGATCGACGAGCGCTTCTGCCCCGCCGCCCCGCAGAACGGCAAACGGCGTTCGCTCAGTCACCCAAATCGCGATCGTCGCAGGCGGAACGCGGTGCACTCCGGCGCGCGCGACGTAAGGAATCGCTTCGACGCGCGCCGCAATCGTATGCGGATTCTGCAGCCACAGATTCAAGTGCGTCGAGACGGCCGCGCGCCGCAGGATCTCGGCGCGCGGAACGACTTTGTTCCCGCCGACGGTGACGGCCTTCGGCGCGAAGCCCGGCCAGGTTACGCAAAACGCGATCGACCCGGCGGCGACGAGGGCGCCCACCGCGATCAACGCCCAGAACGGACGCAAGCGCGCGGCCGCCGACGACTTCGAACGTCGCGTTCCTTTGCGCCGCGCCGTCACCCGAGCACGTACCGTTCGATCGCCTCGGCTACGCCGTCGTGCGCGACATCGGCGACGATGGCGGCCGCCTCGGCGCGCAGTTCGTCGGGAGCCGATCCCATCGCGATCCCGAAGCCGGCGGCGCGCAGCAGCGGCGCGTCGTTCCAGGAATCGCCGATGGCGATGACCCGTTCCATCGGTGCTCCCAGACGTTCGGCCACGAGCCGCAGCGCGTCTCCCTTATCGACTTTCGGATTGACGGTTTCGACGAACTCCGGCAGGCTGCGCGTCACGTACGCGCGATCGCCCAAGACGGTTCGCAGTTTCTCGACGTAAGCGGCGGCGTCGGATGCGTCCGCGACGATCACCGCTTTGGTGGCGCCGCTGTAGGCAAACGCCTCGCGGAGCGACGGAACGACCACGGGCTGCGTCATCGCCAACGACGCGTAGAAATCGGAAAAACGATTGCGCGCCTCGCAGTAGTACTCGTCGTTGCGATAGAGCTGTAAGTGCATGCGGTCGTTTTCCGCAGCGGCGATCAGATCGCCGACCACGTCGTTGGCGAGCACCAGATGGTGCAGCACCTCGTCGCTCGCGGGATCGATGACCGCGGCACCTTGATAGCAGACGATCGGAGCGTCGAAGCGCAGTTCGCGCGCGAACGGCAACGTCGCGCGGTACATGCGCCCGGTAACCAGGCAGCCGGCGATACCCGCGGCTTGCATGCGCGCGATCGCATCGCACACGCGTTGTGAAATGGTCAGATCGGGACCGACGAGCGTACCGTCGACGTCGAACGCAACGAGCTTGGGGGTCACCCGGCGATCATCCGCCATACCGCATGCGCGCGGTTTGCGCGTGTTGCGGTAAACCTTCCAGCTCGGCAAGCGCTGCGACCGACAATGCGTCGTTCATCATCCGCTCGGCGGTATTTTCGACCACGGTCAAGCTGCGCGTAAAATCCTCCAGACGCAGCGCCGACGACCAGCGCGCCGTTCCCGACGTGGGGACGACGTGACTGGTTCCCGCAACGTAGTCGCCGCACGCCAGCGGCGTCAGGTCGCCGACGAAGATCGTTCCGGCGCGCCGTATCCGCGGCAAGTACGCCGCCGCGTCGCGCACCTGCAGGCACAAGCACGCCGGCGCGAACCGGTCGATCGTGTCGAACACTTCGTCGCGCGTCGCGGCGTGCATGAGCGCGCAGCGATCGATGGCGGCGCTGATCGAATCGCCGCGCTCGAGCGTCTCGACGCCGAGCGTGTCGAGCAGCTGCGCGACCGCGTCGAGCAGCGGTCGCGACTCCGAAACGACACCCAGACGCCCGCATTCGCTGTGCTCGGCCTGCGCGAGCAGCTCGCCCGCAACGTACTCGCTATTGGCTCCGTCGTCGGCAACGACGAGCACTTCGGCCGGCCCCGCCAGCGCGTCGATCCCGCAATAACCGAAGACCTGGCGTTTCGCCTCCGTCACCCACACCCCGCCCGGGCCGACGATCTTGTCGACACGCGCGACGGATTGCGTGCCGAACGCCGCGGCCGCGATGCCGTGGGCTCCGCCGACGGCGTACAGTTCTTCCACGCCGCACATCGCGCATGCGAAAACGACCGTCGGATGCACGTGCCCGTTGAAACGCGGAGGGCTCAGCACGATCGTCCGGCTCACGCCGGCGATCTTTGCCGGAATCGCTCCCATCAAAACCGAGAGCGGCGAATGCGTCGACGTTCCCGGGGAGTACACCGCGACGCTCTCGAGCGGACGGCGGTGCAGCCCGTACCGCGTTCCGTCTTCTTCGGCATACGAAAGGTCGACTTGGCGTTGGCGTTCGTGAAATCGGGCGATGCGGTCGCGCGCCAACTCCAACGCGGTCGCCGTTTCGCTCGGCACGAGCGAACGCGCCTGATCGTACATCGGCAGTGGAACGCGCAGTCGCGATAGATCGAACGACTCTTCATCGAACCGTTTGGAGTACTCGACTACCGCGGCGTCGCCGATGGTTCGAACGCGCGCCAAGATCTCGGAGACGGTCGAAACGACCTCTGAAGCGGGAGCCCAGCTGCGCGAAAACACGGAGGATAGCCGCCCCACATCGGAAGCGGGAATGACGTTCACACTAACGTTCTTCGAGCGCGCCTTCACGTACGCCCGCCGCACCGAAGATGCGTTCGAGCTCGATACGCGTCCGCGAATCGGCCGCGATCGTTCGCGCAACGCGCTGCGAGCGTCCGTTGGCGTGCATCATGACCGGCACCTCACCGGGCCATTCCGCGATCAGCGCCGCAAGCCGGTCGATCTGGTCGCGGCTCGTGACTTCGACGTGCCAGGCTCGCGGGGCTCGCGCGCGCGGAGGAACGAACGGCGTCACCTCGTTGGCGCTGACCGATACCTCGACGGGCGGTTCCTCGCCCGGCGCCGCGCCCGGTCGTTCGCGCCGGCGCAGCCGTCCCTTCACCACCAGAATCGCATCGGCGACGAAACGATCGTGAACTTCGGGATAGAGTTTCGAAAACACGACGACGTCGCAGCTCCCCGTCGTGTCCTCGAGTTGCGCGATGAGAATCTGTTGACCGGCTTTGGTGAGCGTGCGTCGTACCGATGTGACGATGCCGGCGACGGTCACCGCGGCGTCGTCATCCAAACGGTTGAGGTCTTTGACGAGCGTGGCGCCGGCGCGCAGCAGCGCCTCTTGCCCGTCGGCCAGCGGATGGCCCGATACGAAAATGCCGAGCGTCTCCCGCTCCCACGCCAACATCTCCCGCGTGCTCGGCGCCGGCACCGAGGGAAGTTTCGGCGCGAGCGCCGGCCCTTGCGCCACGGCGTCTGCAAAAAGCGATACCTGTCCGAGCTCCGCATCGCGCGTCGCGCGCGCCGCGAGATCGACCGCCGCATCGAGCGCGGCAAGCTTCTGCGCCCGGTTCCCCGGCAAGCCGTCGAGCGCGCCGCACTTGATCAACGCTTCAAAGACGCGCCGATTGACTTGCTTGGCGTCGACGCGTTTGGCCAAGTCGAACAGATCGGTGACCCTCCCGCTCTCGTCGCGCGCCGCAATAATGCTCGCCACCGCGCCCTCGCCGACCCCCTTAACTGCGGCCAGCCCAAAACGCAAGCGCCCGTCGATCACGGCAAAATCGACCAGCGACTCGTTGACGTCCGGCGGCAACACCTCGATTCCAATCTTTTTGGCCTCGTCGATGTACTCGACGAGCTTGTCGGTTTTGTCTTTCACCGACGTCATCAGCGCGCATAGGTACGGCAGCGGATGATTGGCTTTGAGGTACGCCGTCTGGTACGCGATCCACGCGTATGCGGCGGCGTGGGCCTTATTGAAACCGTAGCCCGCAAACGGCTCGATGAAGGTAAAGAGCTTTTCGGCCAGCTTCGCATCCACACCCGACGTCTCGACGGCGCCTTTGACGAACTTCTCACGATAGATCGGGATCTTCTCTTTCTGCTTCTTGCCCATGACCTTTCGCAGCTCGTCGGCTTCGCCCATGGAAAATCCCGCGATGTCGCGCGCCATTTGCATCACTTGTTCTTGGTAAACCGGGACACTGTACGTTTCGGCCAGAATCGGTTCGAGCTTGGGGTGCAGATACTTGACCGCGACGCGTCCGTGCTTGCTGTTGACGTACTGCGGAATCAGTTCCATCGGACCCGGACGGTACAGCGCGACGAGCGCGATGATGTCGTCGAATCGCGACGGCCGAAGATCCAAGCAGACGCGCTTCATGCCTTCGGACTCCATCTGGAACACGCCCATGGTCTCGCCGCGGCACAGCATCTCGTACGTTTTGGCGTCGTCGATCGGAATCGTTGCCAAATCGAACGCGGGATCGACGGTTCGCCGAATCTCTTTCACCGCGTTGTCCATCACGGTCAAGTTGCGCAGACCGAGAAAGTCCATCTTGAGCAAGCCGATTTTTTCGACCCACTCCATGTCGAACTGCGTGTTGATGCCCCCGTCGCCGAAACGCACCAGCGGCGTGTAGTCGATCAGCGGGCCGGCCGAGATCACGACACCGGCCGCGTGCGTGCCGGCGTTGCGCGCCAGTCCTTCGATCTCTTTGGCGGTGTCGAGCAGCCGGCGAATCTCGGGCCGCAAGTTGTACAGCGATTTCAGCTCGGTAATTTGCTCCAAGGCGTCGGAGATCGAAAGGCCGCCGGGGCCTGAGGGAATGAGCTTCGCGATGCGATCGACGTCGGGCAGCGGAACCCCGAGCGCGCGGCCGGCATCGCGCACCGCGGCGCGGGCCGCCATCGTTCCGAACGTGACGATCTGTGCGACGCGCTCCTTACCGTACTTTTCGGTGACGTACGCGATGACTTCGTCGCGCCGTTCCACGCAGAAATCGGTGTCGATATCCGGCATCGAGATGCGGTCCGGGTTGAGGAACCGCTCGAAGAATAAGTTGAACTGCAGCGGGTCGAGGTCGGTGATGCGCAGGCTGTACGAAACGACCGATCCGACCGCGGATCCGCGTCCGGGACCCACCGGAATGCCGTGGTCCCGCGCGTACTTGATGAAGTCCCACACGATGAGGAAATACGACGCGAATCCCATCTTGGTGATGACTTCAAGCTCGTACTCCAACCGCTGCTTGAGTTCCAGATCGTTGGCGGCGCGTTGCTCGCCGTATCGCTCGACTAATCCGGCTTCGCAGAGATAGCGCAAATAATGCTCGGGAGTTAGAGTTTCTGGGGGCTCCATGGGCTGCGCCCATGGGGGGCGCGCAGCCACGGCTGGCGGAGCGCCTTTTACATCGTATTGCGGCAGGTGGAAGATCTTCTCGGGAATGCGGATGTCGATGCGCTCCGCGATCTTGACGGTGTTCTCGCACGCCTCGGGCAGGTCGCTCCACAGCGCGTACATCTCGTCTGCGCTCTTGACGTAGAACTGGTCGGAGTAAAACTTCATCCGCGACGTGTCCGCAACGGTCTTGCCGGTGCCGATGCAGAGCAGCACGTCGTGCGCGGGCGCGTCCTTTTGATCGAGATAGTGTGAGTCGTTGGTCGCGACGATCGGAATCGACAGCTCGCGGGCCACGCGTACCAGCCCCTCGTTGATCGCGTCTTCCTCGGGCATGCCGTGGCGCATCACTTCAATGTAGAAGCGGTCGCCGAAGATCTCGACGTAGGTCTTGGCGTTGCGAAGGGCGGTCGCGTAGTCGTGCTTGAGCAGCGGTGCCGAGACGAGCCCCGACATGCATCCCGAGAGTACGATCAGGCCGTCGTTATGCTTTTCGAGCAGATCGAGGTCGATCCGCGGCTTGTAGTAGTAGCCTTCCAGGAAGCCCTTGGAGACCAGCGCCGTCAGATTCCGATAGCCGATCAGGTCCCCGGCCAGGAGCGT
This sequence comes from Candidatus Baltobacteraceae bacterium, assembly GCA_036488875.1. NCBI lineage: Bacteria > Bacillati > Vulcanimicrobiota > Vulcanimicrobiia > Vulcanimicrobiales > Vulcanimicrobiaceae > Vulcanimicrobiaceae bacterium. The sequence goes on from DASXGW010000002.1 coordinate 334,419, forward strand.
TACGTGGGCCTCCTCGCGGACGGTCCGGTCGAACCGGCCCCGCGGTGCGATGTAGGCCTCGCATCCGATGATCGGCGTCAGCCGCGCGTCCCGGGCGCTGTAGTAGAACTCCATCGCTCCGTACATCACGCCGTGGTCGGTCAGCGCGACGGCCGGCGACCCGTTCTCGGCGGCGCGGTGGCAGAGCCGGTCCACCCGGCAGGCCCCGTCGAGCAGCGAGTATTCCGAGTGAACGTGAAGGTGGACGAAGTCTTTCAAGCGGGGTTCCTAGCGAGGGCGGGAAAATAGGACGTTGACCGCACGCCACGGAGACGGAATTGTCCAGCAAACACGCCGCCAGCGTCGATATCGAAGAGCTTCAAAAGGAGCTCGAGCAGCTGCGCGCGCGCGTCGCCATGGTCGAAGCCGAGCGCGACGAGTTCGCGCAACAAAACGCCGAGCTGTTCGTTCTTCAGCAAGTCTTCTCCACCATCAACTCGACGCTCGAGATCAACGACATACTTTCCATGGTCTTGCGCGGCGTCGTCGAGGCGCTCAAGTTCAAGCGCGTCGTCCTTTTCGACGTCATCGAGAGCGGCGTCATCATTCGCCGCCTCGAAGGCGATCTCAACGGGCAAGTCCTCCATGCTCTCGACCCGCGCGAATACCGGTCGGATTCGACTTTACAGGACGTAGCTCACGGCGACCTTCAGCTGGCGTACGGTACCGCTGCCGACCCGGACAAGCCGCTCGAAGACGCGCGCGGCGCCTACTGCATCGCTCCGCTGGTGGCGCGCGATGTCGTCCGCGGCATGCTTTACGCCGACGATCCGCCCGGCGCGGAGATCACCGAAAATCAGCTGCGCGTCATCCTGGATTTTGCTTCCCAAGCGGCGATCGCCGTCGAAAACGCGCGTTTATACGAAGAGACGCGGCGCCTTCTCGAGGAAACGCAGCGCTTAGCTCACACCGACAGCTTGACCGGAATTCCGAACCGGCGGGCGCTTCACGATCTGCTCGAGCGGGAGCTCCACACCTCGGAGCGTTACGACACGCCGTTCGCCTTCGTGATTCTGGACCTGGACGACCTCAAGAAGATTAACGACACCGGCGGGCATAGCTTGGGCGACCTCGCCCTCAAGCGGTTCGCTCAGGTGCTCAAGAAAAACGCCCGCAAAGGCGACATCATCGCTCGCTACGCCGGCGACGAGTTCGTGGTGGTCATGGCGCAGAGCGATAGGGAGCAAGCGCAGCGAGGGGTCGAACGGATCATGGCGGCGTTGCGCCGCAACGGCTTAGCGAGTTCGATCGGACTGGCGATGTTCCCGACCGACGGAACCGACGGGCAGACGCTCTTCTTTGCCGCAGACGAAGCGCTGTACCAAGCCAAACAGGCCGGGAAGAACGCCTATCGCTTCTACGACCGGTCGCTCTCCAGCAAATCCAAAGCCGCCGACGCCAGCGCTTAAATCAGCTTAGCTCTAATGCCAGGAAGGTCGGGCAGGCGTAGTCGGCCTCGCCGTAGGCCTCACACTCTTCAAAGCCCAGCGCCCGATAGAGCGCATACGCGGCCTCCAGCCGCGAGCGATGCGTGTCGAGGACGATCCGGCGGTTGCCGGAGGCTTGAGCCCGTTCGATGGCCGCTTTGGCCAGGGCCCGCCCGCTGCCGCTTCCCCGGGCATCGGGTACCACGTACAGGCGCTTGATCTCGGCCGTCTGCGCGTCTCGCCGGCAGAGCACGACGCACCCGACGGGCCGCTCGCCCTCGTAGGCAAGCAACAACCCGTCGCCGCCGTAGCGGTCGATCAGATGTCCGATCTCTTCCTCGAGGTTGGGAACGCGCAGGTCCTGGGGCAGCCACGCCTGGTACTCGCGAATTAGGCGCTCGAACGTCTCGAGACGCTGCCGGTCGGCGCCGACCGTGACGATTTCCGCCATGCCAAAAAACATGCACTAAAGTCATGGGGGTTCCTTCACCCCCCGCGTACTATAAGAGGGACCAAGATCAGGATTAACGTTTCTCGGGGGCCCGCGTGATCAAACACGACGTAGTCGTCATCGGCGGCGGTCTCGCCGGCATGCGCGCCGCGGTGGAAGCCGCGGAAGGCGGCGCCGACGTCGCCATCGTTTCCAAGATGCATCCGGTGCGCAGCCACTCCGGCGCCGCGCAAGGCGGCATCAATGCCGCGCTCGGCAATCGCGAAGACGATTCACCCGAAGCGCACACTTTCGACACCGTCAAAGGTTCCGATTATCTCGGCGATCAGGACGCGGTCGCTGCGATGTGCGAAGACGCTCCCAAGCAAATCATTTGGCTCGAGCACCGCGGCTGCATCTTCTCCCGGGTACCCGACGGCCGCATCGCGCAGCGCCCCTTCGGCGGCGCGGGCTCGCCGCGAACGTGCTACTCGGCCGACGTCACCGGCCTGGTGATCTTGCACACGTTGTGGGAGCAGCTCGAGCGTTTCGGCGTCAAAGTGTACGAAGAGTATTTCTGCACGGCACTCGCGATCGAAGACGGCATCGGCAGCGGCATCGTCGCGTACAACATGCGTAACGGCGAGTTGGAGCTTATTACGGCCAAGGCGACGATCTTTGCTACCGGCGGTGCCGGCCGCATGTATCTCAGGACGACCAACGGCTACGCGTCGACCGCCGACGGTCAAGGCATCGCCTACAAGGCCGGGATCCCGCTCATGGACATGGAGTTCATGCAGTTCCACCCCACGACGCTCAAAGAAAACGGCGTGCTGATGACCGAAGGCGCACGGGGCGAAGGCGCTTACCTGCTCAACTCGCAGGGCGAACGGTTCATGTTCAAATACGCACCCAATAAAGGCGAGCTCGCTTCGCGCGACGTCGTGTCACGCGCCGAGTGGACCGAAATTCTCGAAGGCCGCGGCGTGGAAGGCTGCGTGCTGCTCGACATGCGTCATCTCGGACGCGAAAAGATTCTCGAACGCCTGCCTCAGATTCGCGAGCTCGCGCTCGACGCCACCGGCAAAGACGCGATTAACGAGCCGATTCCGATTCTTCCCGGCGCGCACTACACGATGGGCGGCATCGAAACCGACAAGTGGGGCGCGTCGCGCGTGCCGGGCGTCTATGCCGCCGGCGAATGCGCGAACGTCAGCGTGCACGGTGCCAATCGACTCGGGGGCAACTCGCTGCTCGAGACGATCGTCTTCGGTGCGCGCTCTGCCAAGCACGCGCTCGACTACATCAAGAACGTCAACGGCGTCAAAGAGTCGACGCGAACGCTCAAGCAGGAACAGGATCGCATCGCCGGACTGCTCTCGCGCAGCAGCGGAACGCGCGCGCCGCAGCTTCGCCGCAAGATGAACGAGACGATGAGCGAGAACGCGTTCATTTTCCGCGATGAGAAAGGCCTTGCCAAGGCCGTCGAAGATCTCAAAGCCGTGCGCCGCGAGTTCGATAACAGCGTTTACGTGATGGACAAATCGCCGACGTTCAACACCGACCTGGTCGGCGCGCTGGAAACCGACTTCCTCATCGATAGTTCGCTCACGCTGGCGGCGGGTGCCCTTGCCCGCAAGGAGTCGCGCGGCGCGCAAGCCCGCACCGACTACCCGGAGCGCGACGACGCGAACTGGCTCAAGCACACGCTCGCGTGGCGCGAGGCCGACGGCTCGCCGCGGCTCGACTATTCGCGCGGCGTGACCATCACCAAATACGACCCGCAAGTGAGAACGTACTAATACATGGCTAAGATCAAGCTCGATCTCTTCCGCTTCGACGAAGCGATCGACGACGTACCGCACCGCGACGTCGTCGAAATCGACGTACCGGAGACGACGACCGTCCTCGACGCCCTCGAACACGCGAAGGCCGAAGTCGACGGATCGATCAGCTTCCGGCGCTCGTGCCGCTCGGCGATTTGCGGATCGTGCTCGATGAACATCAACGGCGTTACGGGCCTCGCCTGCAAGACGCCGTGCAACACCGTGATGGACGCGCGAGGCGTCGTCAAAGTCGATCCCATGCCGAACTTCCAGCCGATGAAGGACATGGTCGTTCACATGGATCCGTTCTGGGACAAATACCATCGCCTCAAACCGTATCTCCAGCCGGCCGACAAGGACGAAGATCACGAGCGCGAGCGGCGCGTCTCTCCCGAAGACATGAAGAAACTCGTGGACGTGGCCAACTGCGTGATGTGCGCCACGTGCTACGCGCTATGCCCCGTCGTGAGCGTCGATCCGGCCTTCGCCGGGCCTGCCGCAATCGCGTACGCCTATCGCTTCATCGAAGACGTCCGCGACGGTCAGCGTAAGGCGCGGATCGCGCAGATCAGCGAAGACTATCTCTGGCTGTGCGCGCACTGCTACGCGTGCTCGTACTGTCCCAAGCACGTCGATCCCAACGACCGCATCATCGACGTGAAGCGCGCGGCGATCAAAGACCGCGTCATGCTGGACGAACGCGGGCCGCGACACGCGCTCATCGTAACCAAGACCATCAAACAGACCGGCATGCTGGCGGAGACCGAGGTGGTCTTAGGCACGGTCGGCCGTTTCAACGTGCGCGGCATGCTCAAAGTCACGCCGCAAGCGCTGCGCATGGTCGCAAGCGGCAAGCTAACGCCGCTCGAGATGGCTGAAGGAACGCTAGCTCCCATGGTAGGGCGCGCCTCCCTAAAACCAATCCCGAAGGTCGACGAAGTTCGCACCATTTTCGAAAGCCTGGAGGTCCCCGTTTAACTCATGGCTGCCACGCTGTTACCTGAAAACATTCCGCTCGATTCGCATCGCCAGAGCCGCTCGGCGCAAACGCGCCGCTACGGCTTCTTCCCCGGGTGCGTCGCCAAAGAGTCGTGCAAGGAGCTCTTCAACTCGACGATGCTGCTCGCCGACAAGCTCGACATCGAGCTCATCGAGCTTACGGCCGCGTCCTGCTGCGGAGCGTCGGTCGTCAATGACGTCAATCGCGACGTCGCGCGCGTGCTCAACGCGCGCACGTACGCTCAGGCCGAAGCACTCGGCCTCGACGACGTCATCACGATCTGCTCGACGTGTACCGGACACATGCGCGCCGCGAACAAGGAGCTTCTCGAGAGCGAAGAGCGCATGGATCATGCCAACGCCATCCTCGGGAAGTTCGGTGCCAAGTACCAAGGCAACGTCATGGTGCGCCACCTGCTCTGGCTCCTCATCGACGACATCGGACTGGACAACCTCAAAGAGATGGTCGTGCGCCCCCTCAACGGGCTGCGCGTCGCACCGTTCTACGGCTGCCACATCATCCGGCCGGAGAGCGTCAATGGTTGGGAATCCGCGCGTAATCCGCATTCGCTCGAAGACGTGATCGCCGCGATCGGCGGCGAGCCGGTCGACTACGCGGGCAAAACGCGCTGCTGCGGCTTCCACATACAGCTCGAAAAGGACGACGTCGCCGCCAACATGGTCGGTCAGAACATGCGCATGGCTAAGGATCACGGCGCCGAGGCCGTGATCACGCCGTGTCCGCTCTGCCACCTCGCGCTCGACAGTTACCAGCTCGACTCGGCCGCGCGCTGGGGACGCACGGATCTCCCCACGTTCCATCTGCCGCAGCTGGTCGCATTCGCGCTCGGCGTTCCCGCCGAGAAGCTGGGCCTCAACAAGCATCTCATCGATCCGCGAACCATCATGGTCGAACGCGAGTTGATTTCGTAACGGTATGACGCTGGCAGATTTGGGGTTCCTCGTCGGAACGTGGTCCTGCGTTTATAACGCGGGCGGCCAGCACGCGACGTACACCGCCGTCTATGCGTACGACATCCAGAACAACTGGATCCGCGCGCGCGACGCGTGGCAAGGCGGAGGCGGCGACGTCGCATACTTCACGCGCGATCCCAAGGGCGGCGGCTGGACGTACGCCGCCTTCGAAAGCGATCGCAGCACGACGGTCTTTCGGGCTAAGGACGATGGTGCGACGCATATCGTCTACCGGAGCGTTTATCCGAATAACGGCTGGACCGACGTCTTCGACAAAGTGTCGCCGGCGAAATACACGCTGCACTTTTCCGGCGTCATCGGCGGTAAGGCGACGACGTCCTTCGACGTCTGCACCAAGCACTAACGCTCGTTCGAAAGGAGTCGCAGGCGAATGCATATCGAAGCGTACGTTTTCTTCAACGGGAATTGCGAAGAGGCGTTTACCTTCTACCAGTCGGCGCTCGGCGGTGAGCTGAGCTTCAATCGCTACGAAGGGTCGCCGATGGAAAGCCAAACCCCGCCCAACGCCAGAGACAAGATCATGCACGCGTCGCTCAAGAGCGGTGACGCCGTGATCATGGGCGCCGACGCGGTCGGCGACTGGGAGCGGGTGATCGGCAACAACGTGGCCCTATCGCTCGTTTCGAACGATGAAAGCGAAGCGAAACGTGCGTTCGCACTTCTGGCTCAGGGCGGCAAGGTGACCATGGACCTCGGTCCGACGTTCTGGGGAGCCAAACTCTTTGGAATGCTCACCGATAAGTTCGACATGGACTGGATGGTCAGCGTACACTAGGCCCCCAATGCATTCCGAGGATGAACTGCGCTCCGTCACGATCGGCGAACTGCACCAGCATAACGCGCCGATTCTCCTCGCCGACTACGACCCCGCCTGGCCACAGCACTTTGAAGCGCAGGCGCGCAGCATTCGAGCCGCGCTCGGCGACGCCGCGCTCACGATCGAGCACGTTGGTTCGACGTCGGTCCCCGGGCTTGCAGCTAAACCGTCTATCGACGTGATGCTCGTCGTTCGCGATTCCAGCGACGAAGCGGCCTACGTTTCGCCCCTGGAAGCAGCCGGCTACATTCTCCGTATTCGCGAACCCGAATGGCACGAGCACCGCCTGTTCAAGGATCACGCGGACTCGATCAAGGTTCACGTCTTTTCCCAGGGCTGCAGCGAGATCGAGCGGATGTTGGCTTTTCGCGACCGCTTGCGGGGTAACCCAGCCGACAGAATCGCATATGAAAACCACAAACGCGAACTTGCAGCACGAGAGTGGCAGTACGTTCAGCATTACGCCGACGCCAAGTCCGAGTTCATCGAAAAGCTGCTAGCGCGCCTGGCGCCCGGTTAGGCTTCTTGCCCGAGAACTCGCCGCCGATTCGCGCCGCGGCCTCGTCGGTAGTGCGATTTACGCTAACTTAATGAGCAAGGCAAGCGGCTACTTTTGATCGGTGAAATGCAAACCGCCCTCGTCTTCTCGGCGTAGGGCGGCTTTGATGCGTTTGCGATCGTAGAGCTTTTTCGACTCGTGGGCACCGGCGGGCCGTAAATTGAGGGCGGGTCCCAGCCGGGGCACGAGACGGCGCTTTCGTCGTTTCGTTGCCATGGCGTACCTCCGCCAGGCATCATACCATGGCGTGGTGACGAGTACGGGTATGGTGGGCGAGAAGCAAGTCGATCCGCTTGATCGCGTCGGCCGGAATGGTCTGCTCTTCGCCGTCGTAGCAGACGACGGGTTCCCCGCGGCTCATCCGCTCGATCATGGCTTCCCGCATGAACTCCGCCATCGCGAGTTGATTGTAGCGTTCGCAGATGCTGCGTCCGTCTTTTAGGCGGATCCAAAGCTCCGCCGACTCGGTCATCATAAGCTCGCTCTCCCTCGTGCTCAATGTACCCATCCAACGACCGGAGAAATCCCATCCATGCTGGCCAACCCCGTCCCGACCGCCTACGCGAACATCGACCTCGAACTGCGCGCGCTTCGTGCCGGCGCAGAGCGCTGGGCGGCACTATCGATTCCCGGCAAGGTCGCGCTGCTGATGGAATGCCGCGACGGCGTGCACCGGCAAGCTGCCCGCTGGACGGCCGCAGCCGCCGAAGCCAAAGGGCTGAACGCAACGCCGGTTGCCGGCGAAGAGGCGATCAGCGGACCGTGGGCCGTGCTGCGCTGCCTCAACGCGTACGCCGCGACGCTATCGGAAATCGACCGGTGCGGAAGCGTCGGCTTCGACACGAAGCGCGTGCGCCGTGGGATCGACGGTCAAACGATCGTCGACGTCTTTCCCGTCGATAGCTGGGACCGCGTCTTACTCAGCGGTATCCGCGCTGAGGTTTGGATGCAGCCGGACGTGACGCCGCAGACGCTCGATGCAACGATCGGGCCGTGGTACCGGCAGAGCCGCCGCGATCCGCGCGTCGCGCTGATTCTCGGCGCCGGAAACATCGCATCGATCGCGCCGCTCGACGTTCTCTATAAGCTCGTGGCCGACGGCACGGTCTGCATTTTGAAGATGAATCCGGTCAACCACTATCTGGGACCGATCTTCGAGGACGCGTTCGCGCCTCTGGTGCGCGAGGGATATCTGCGGTTCGCGTACGGCGGCGCCGAGGTCGGGAAGTACTTGTGCTCGCACGCCGCCGTCGACGACATTCACATCACCGGCAGCGACAAGACGCACGACGCGATCGTCTTCGGCGACGGAGCCGAGGGTGCGCAGCGAAAACTGCGCAGCCGGCCGCTTCTCGAGAAGCCGATCTCGAGCGAACTCGGAAACGTGAGCCCGACGATCGTCGTGCCGGGTCCGTGGAGCGACGCCGACATTGGTTTCCAAGCCGAGAACATCGTTACGCAGAAGCTGCATAACGACGGCTTCAACTGCATCGCGTCGCAGATCCTCATTCTGCCCAGGGAATGGGCGCGCACGCCCGATCTCATCGCGGCCGTCTACGCTTTGCTCGGCAAGATTGCGGACCGCCCCGCATACTATCCCGGTGCCGCGCAGCGCGTGGGGACCCTCGCTGCCGGTCATCGCGAGACGCGCGCGTTCGGGCGAGACGACGATGGTTTCGTCGCCCGAACCGTCTGCGTGCTCGATCCGGCCGACGACGGCGAAGCGGGCTTTTCCACAGAGGCGTTCTCATCGTTCTTAGGCATCGTCGCGCTGCCCGGCGATACCGCGTCGTATCTTCGCGACGCCGTCGCGTTCGCCAACGACCGGCTCTGGGGAACCCTCGGTGGAAATATCATCGCGCACCCGGCAACGATGCGCGAGCATCGCGGCGCGTTCGAGCGCGCGGTCGCCGATCTGCGTTACGGCTGCGTCGGCGTCAACGCCTGGACCGGCGTTGGATTTCTTACCTGCCAAACGCCCTGGGGGGCTTACCCGGGGCACACGCTCGACGACATTGGCAGCGGTATCGGCGTCGTGCACAACTCGTATCTCTTCTCGCGCTCGCAAAAGAGCGTCATCTATGCCCCGTTTGCTCCTTTTCCGCGCAGCTTGCTGGGATACGGCGGGTCGCTATTGCCCAAGCCGCCGTGGTTCGTCAGCAACCGCAATCAACTGAAAATCGGCCTCGCGTTATGCGACTTCGAGACGCACAAGTCACTGCTGACCATGGCGCGAATCGCCGCCCTTGCGATGACGGGTTAGTCCCAGGCGTCTTGCGAGCGCAGCGCGTGGCTTAACGTATAGTCGCTCGCGCGATGGGCCCGCCGCGCCGCGTCTTGGCGCTTGCGGTGCCACCATAAAGCCACGCCGATCATGCCGGCGATAAGTAGTGCGTTCACGTGATCTCCTTTCGTATCGCTCCGAGAATTGCGGGACCGTCGTATCCTAGTGCCCGAGCGCGCGCCACGAAGCGCTTTGCGATTTCCGCTAGGCGCGCCAGCGCCGATCCCCGCGGAGCGGCCGCAACGAACGTGCCGCGTCCGCGACGCGTTTCGACCACGCCTTCCCGCTCGAGCTCTGCGTACGCGCGATTGACGGTGTTGGGATTGATTCCCAGCGTCGCCGCCACGTCGCGCACGCTGGGCAACTGCTCGCCGCGACGTAAGCTCCCGCGCGCCACGGCCGCCATCAGCTGCTCGCACAGCTGCGCGTACACGGGTACGGGCGAGACATCGTCAATGACAAGGGCTTCAGTTCGCACGCTCTTTCCTCAACGTCTGTAGTGTCCTAGTGTCCTGAGACACTAGGACACTCTCAGCATACGAAAAAGCCACCCGTTTGTCAACGAAATCGTCGAATCAGCGCTTCGCCTGCACCGATAGCTCCCAGCGGTAGCCGTCCGGGTCGTGAAACCACAAGCCCATGTTGGGTGACCCTTTGGCTTCCGGTCCGACCTCGTCGCCGGGGTCTTCTACCTCAACGCCGCGTTCCTTGAGAACGTCCAGCGCGGCGCGCAATGCGTCCATGTCGGGCAAATGAAACGAAACGTGATCGATCGTTTCGGGGTTTGGCTTCCCCTTCATTAGTACGATCGTAACGTCCCGGCTCGTAATGCCGACGTAATCGTCGCCTTCGAACATCTCCTCGACGTCGAAGATCGACTCCCACCACCGCGCGCTCTGCTTCGGATCGCGCACGGCCAACCCGAAGTGACCGACGCGGCCAAGCGCTACCTTCATTGTTGAATCGCCCCCGCTTTTCGAAGCATCTCCAAGACTCTTTGCCCGGGAAGACCGTAGACCGTAACGCCGTTACGTCCGGTCATCGTCTTGGCCTCGAAGAGCGCGTCGTAGATCGCGGCTTGCGTCGCTTCGGCCGTGGCCGTGTACAGTGAGTTCAGCGTGCCGTCGTCCTCCACGATCGATCCCGACGGCGCGCGCACGTCGAAGTCACCAGTGTATTCGAAGACGCGCGAGGTCGAGAAAGCGATGATGAGATCGCCGCTGGAGATCGGCGACGTCATGCCGGTCCGCGCCATGCCCATAGCGGCGCGCAGCGCGACCGCACGAAGCTGGCGCGAATCGAGCGGTGCGTCGGTCGCGACGACGACGATGATGCTTCCCGAGCCGAGACGGCCTTTCGGCCAGTCCGTCAACGCAGCGCGCTTGGGAAAGACCGGCAAATACTCGTTGCGCAACTTTTCTCCGACCGGAACCCCCACGACCGTCAGCGAGGCGCGCGGAGCGCTTCCCGTGTTGTCGTTGACCAAGACGCCGACGCGATAACCGCCGAGATCTTTGGGCAGCACGCGCGACGCAGAGCCTATTCCGCCGCGAAAGCGAAACGCGTTCATTCCCGTGCCGGCGCCGATCGAGCCGCGCGCGAACTGGCCGGGAGCGGCGGAGTCGAGCAATCGCACGACGTCTTGCGCGGTGACGACGCGCGCTTGAATGTCGTTGAGCAAGCCGTCGTCGCATTCGGCCACGACCGGGAGCGGGACGTCGTCGCCCCGTCCAATCGCGGGATGGTGCTGGATCTGCCAACTCACGACGCCGTCGTCGGCGCGCCCGACGTCCAGCGTGTCCGTGAGGACGATCGGCTCCTCGAGGTAGCCGGCCTCGTCGATCCAGTGGGTCCCCGTCATCTCACCGTTGCCGTTGAGCTCGAAGAAAGCGGCCGACACCTTATGCACCCAGGGGTCGGCGTTGGGCAGAATGGCGGTCGCGCCGGTTCGAATCGAGGACCCCTCGATCCGGGTAAGCTGCCCCACCCGCACCCCGGGGACGTCGGTGATCCCGTCCAGCGGCCCCGGCGCAAAGAACCCAAAATGGAACGGCAGAACCGCCCGCGCGGCGCCGGTTGCGGCCAGCGTCAATGCGACAAAAGCGGGGAATAAGAAGCTTGCTCTAGGCATGGGCCCTTGCATTGGACTCCGTCGAACGCGCTTCATGCAGGCTCGCCTGAGCGTTCTGGGAAAACCATCCGTAATCTCTTGTTTGCGAGGACCGAACAATTCTTACCGTTCCCGAAAAACTCAAGGCCGCCAAGCTTTGGCATAACCTCAGCGTTCCGGATCTCATCGAGCACGCCGTACGACGCGGCGAAGGCATCATCGGCACCGACGGACAGCTGATCGTCGACACGCGCCCGCATACGGGCCGCTCGCCGAAAGACAAGTTTTTCGTCAAGGAGCCGTCGAGCCAGGAGCATATCGACTGGGGCGACACCAACCAGGCAATAGAACCCGCGGTGTTTGACGCGCTGTTCGAAAAAGTCTCCGCCTACTTTTCCGAGCGCGAAGCCTATGCGCTCGACTGCTACGTCGGCGCCGACGAGAACTATCGCGTTCCGATCCGCGTCTACACCGAGTTCGCCTGGCACAATCTTTTCGCGCATCATCTCTTCATTACACCCGAAGAGCACGACCCGGGTTTCACGCCCGAGTTCACCGTGGTCGATGCGGCGCTGTTCCAGGCCGATCCGGCCCGCGACGGAACGCGCAGCTCGACGTTCGTGTTCGTGAACTTCGCCCGACGGATGATCCTCATCGGCGGCACCAGGTATGCCGGTGAAATCAAGAAGTCGATCTTCACCGTCATGAACTACCTGCTGCCGCTGCGCGATACGATGTCGATGCATTGTTCGGCCAACGTCGGTAAAGAAAAGGGCGACGTCGCGATCTTCTTCGGGCTCTCGGGCACCGGGAAGACGACGCTGTCGTCAGACCCGCACCGGCCGCTCATCGGCGACGACGAGCACGGCTGGTCGGCCGACGGCGTCTTCAACTTCGAGGGCGGCTGCTACGCGAAAGTCATTCGCCTTTCGGCCAAGGCCGAGCCGGAAATCTGGGCCGCGACCAATCATTTCTCGACCGTGCTCGAAAACGTCGTTTACGACGAGACGACGCGCAAGCTCGACGTCGACAGCGAAGCCAAGACCGAGAACACGCGCTCGGCGTACCCGCTCGAGTTCATTCCGAACATCGTGCCGGGCAGCAAGGGCGGCCATCCGAACACGATCGTCATGCTGACCGCCGACGCATTCGGCGTGCTGCCGCCGATCTCCAAGTTGTCGCGCGAACAGGCGATGTATCACTTCCTTTCCGGATACACGGCCAAAGTCGCCGGCACCGAACGCGGCGTTACCGAACCGCAGGCCACGTTCTCGACCTGCTTCGGCGCGCCGTTCATGGTACACCATCCAACGGTGTACTCGCGTCTGCTCGGACGCAAGATCGACGAACACGACGTCGAGTGCTGGCTCGTCAACACCGGCTGGACGGGTGGCCCGTACGGAATCGGCAAGCGTATGTCGATCGCGCACACCCGCGCCATGGTCAACGCAGCCATCGAAAACCGCATTCCGAAGGATTTCGAAGAGGAGCCGTTCTTCGGATTGCTCGTTCCGAAATCGGTGCCCGACGTTCCGTCCGAAGTGCTCAACCCCCGTCACGCGTGGCCGGATAAAGCTGCGTACGACGCGCAAGCCAAGAAGCTCGCGACGCTCTTCTTCGAAAACTTCAAACGCTTCGAAGCCCTGGCGGCCGACGCGGTGAAAGCGGTCGCGATCAAGCCCAAGGATTGAGCAGCTTCGAAGGTTTCGATCACGTCGACTGTCGCGTGCGTTCGCTCGCGGCAGTCGAGTCTTTTTACGACGCGCTTATGCCCGAACTCGGACTGCCGCAGAAACGCTTTTCGTACGTCGACGACGCCGGCGAGTGGCACGAGATCTCGAGCGAGCACCGCTACAACACCGTCGAGTATTTCGAATGCGCGCAGCCCGGGCGAGCGCCTTTCTTCTTCGGCCTCATCGAGCGGTCCGATCACGTGCCCGGATTGACGCGAATCGCTTTCCGACTCGAGCCTGACCGAATGCTCGAGCTCGAGGGCCGGCTTGCGGCAATGGGCGCTCGTAACGTCGAGCGGAGCGAGGACCTCGATGCCTACCCAGCCATCTTCTTCGAGGATCCGCAAGGTACCAAGCTCGAGCTGGTGGCCAGGCGTCCGGCCGTTGCGTAAACCGCACCCACGCGACTCTAATGGCAGGTTCAGCCTGCCCGAAGGCCCCGCCGGTAGAATGTGGGCAATGAAACTCTTTGCCCTCGCGGCCCTTGCCGCCGCCCTTTCACTTCCCGTCGCCGTCAGCGCGCAGCAAGCGCCGGCGCCGCCGGTCATGCAGCAAGCTCCCGCTGGGACGCAGGCAACGCCGAAGATCTACCGGCGCTGGTCGCGGTTACTCAACGGCGTGAACCTCTCGGACCAACAGCACACTCAGATCCAGGGTCTGCTCGATCAATACGCCCAGACGCATCCCGCCGGCTCGCAGCGCGTTCGCGGTGCGGCGCGTCAACTGCGCGATCAGATTTTCGGAATCCTGACCCCTTCGCAGCAATCGCAGGTGCAGCAAACCATGCAGCAAATGCGCTCGCAGCGCCAGCGGCGCTCGCAGACGCAGCAACAGTATCCCGCGCCGGGTGCTACGCCCTAACTAACGACTGGTCGAAAACTCAACTGCGCCTGCGGAAGCTCCCAGGCGCAGTTCCATAATTGCGTTAACGACGTAAGTGGCGCTGCGGGCGAAGTTCGGGGCACGGCCGCGCAGGATCGCCACGACGTCCATACCGGCTTCGCGCGCGGCGGCGATGCCTTGCAGCGTATCTTCCACGACCAGCGCGCGATCGGGTGTCACCCCCAAGCGCTCGGCCGCATACAAATAACCGTCGGGCGCCGGCTTGTTGCGAACGACGTCGTCGGCGGTCACTAGCAACGGCGGGTGCGGCAACTTGGCGTGCGCGATCAGGCGGCGCGCAAAGTCCGTTCCGCAGGACGTGACGATCGCCCAGGGTACCGCGTCGAGCGCGCGAAGGCATTCGAGTGCTCCGGGAAACGCATTCGCCCCGTCATCGACCAGCGTTCCGAACAGGTCGAAGAGAACGGCGTCGTACGTCACTCCGGCTGATTGTTCTTGCGGCATGCTTTGTTCTCGTATCTGCGTCATCGGGCTTAAACGTACCCGCCGGGTTTACCATTCTCACGATCGCGCAATTGCCCGGCGCGCGCGAACTCGCCGCACTGCCCAACGGCGATCTCATCGCGGGAACGCGCGGTTCCGACGTCTTCCTCGTCGGGGGCGCGGAAACCGGCGACGCGCACGTGCACCTTCTCGCTCGTCTTCCGGACACGCGGGCCTCGGGCGTCGCATACTCCGCCAGCCGGCACGAACTCTTCGTCGGAACGGAAAACGCCGTCTATGCGGCAGGCTACACGCCCGGCTCCGATCGTCTGGAAGCCCCAGCCGATCGCATCGCGCGCGTGAGGACGGGCAGCATCCCCCCGGATAGCGACGGCGACGTTCATCGCACGACGTCGGTCGCGTTCGACGACGCGCGCGACACGCTTTACGTTTCGGTCGGATCGTCGTGCAACGCGTGCGCGGAAATCGACGACACGCGCGCTTCCATTTTCGCCATGCGTCCCGACGGAAGCGACGTGCGCAAAATCGCCAAACGCATTCGCAACGCGATCGCGCTGACGGTCGAGCCGCAAACGCACGCCCTGTGGGCGGGCGACGCGGGGCAGGACGATTTACCGTACGGGCATCCCTACGAGTTCGTCGACAACGTAACGTCGCACGCCGGAATCCCGGATTACGGCTGGCCCGAGTGCGAAGAGAACCACCGCGCGTACGTTTCCGGCGCTTCGTGCGGCAGCACGATCGCGCCCGTGGTCGAACTTCCGGCGTACGCGACGATCGCCGGTGCGGCGTTCTATCCATCCCAACCCCGCGGGCGGTTCGCCTTCCCCCAAATCTATCGCGGAGGGCTCTTCGTGGCGGCACACGGCTCTTGGCATCGCACGAGTCTCGGCGCGTATGCGACCGAGCCGATGGTGGCGTTCGTTCCCATAAAGAACGGGGCGCCCGCGACGCCGGTAAATTGGAGCGATCCCCACACACAGTGGAACGCGTTCGTCAGCGGCTTTCAATCCGGAAATAGCCGCATCGGACGGCCGGTTGGCGTTGCCGTTGGATCCGAAGGCAGTCTGTTCGTTGCCGACGACGCCGCCGGCGCGATCTATCGCGTGAGGCCACAGCAATGACCGACACGCTTGCGATATTGGTCGGCGGAGGCCCCGCCCCCGGCATCAACGGCGTCATTGCGTCGGCGGCGATGGAAGCGTTCAACTACGGGTTGCGCGTCGTCGGGATCTACGACGGTTACCGCGATTTGGCAGCCGGACGAACTCCCGAAAGCATCGAGCTGACGTTCGACCACGTCTCGCGCATCCACACGGCCGGCGGATCGATCCTGCGCACCTCGCGCACGAATCCCGCGCGCGACGAAGCGACGCTCGATCGATGCGTCGCGATGCTGCAGGGCCTGGGCGTTCGTTATCTCGTCTGCATCGGCGGCGACGACACCACCTACGGAGCGGCGAGCATCGCGCGCCGCACCGAGGGGCGCATCGGCGTCGCTACGGTTCCCAAGACGATCGACAACGATCTTCCGCTACCCGACAACGCGCCGACCTTTGGCTTCGAAACCGCGCGTTCGGTCGGTGCCGGCCTCCTCGAAAGCCTGATGGAAGATGCGCGCACCACCGAGCGTTGGTACATCGTCGTTTGCATGGGGCGAAAATCCGGTGCGTTGGCGCTGGGCATGTGCAAAGCAGCGGGTTCTACCGTGGCGGTTCTCCCCGAGGAGTTTCCCGAGAACACGGAGTTGCTCGCCGTCGTGGACACGATCGTCGGCTCGATCGTCAAGCGGCGCAGCCTGGGACGTCAGCACGGCGTCGCCGTCGTCGCCGAGGGCATCGCCGAACGCCTATCGAGCGATGCGTTCGAGGCGGCCGAGAACGTCGGCCGCGACTCCTTCGGAAACATCCGGCTCGCGGACATCCCGCTGGGCGTCATCCTGCGCGACGGCGTCCGAAAACGCCTCGACGAAATCGGCGTCGACTCCATAATACACGCGAAGGACATCGGCTACGAACTGCGCTGCGCCAAACCGGTACCGTTCGACGTGGACTATACGCGCACGCTTGGCTTCGGAGCGGTACGCTACTTGATGGGCGGCGGCAGCGGCGCGCTGATCGCGCTTTCGGGCGGACACGTCGAGCCGATGGCGCTCGAGGATCTCACCGACCCGTCAACCGGGCGCATCCGCACGCGGCAAGTCGATCTCACGACCGAAGCCTACCGGGTCGCGCGCGATTACATGGTTCGCTTAGAACCCGCCGACTTCGAAGGCGCCAAACTGGATCGCTTAGCCGCGCAGACCGCGCTGGAACCGTCGGCCTTTAAGGCCACGTTCGAGCGCATCGCTATTCCTTGAGGCCGTCCAGGAGCGATTGCGCTTCGGCCGCCGCGCACTAACCGGCGCCGTGCTCGATCGAGTCGAGCAGCGCTTGCGCCTTTTGCGCTCCCGTTTGATCGTCGTCGATGCGGTAGTGGCGTAACGCATCCTGCGCCGACGTCTTCGCTTCCGCGCGATTCCCGAGTTTGAGCTCTATCTGAGCGCGCACGTAATATCCATCGCCGTCGTCGCTCTTCGCGGCGATGTACGCGTCGACGTTTTTTAAGCCGTCGTCGTATTGACCGTTATTGAGCTGCGACAACGCCAGCCAATAGTGTGCATTCGGTCCCGGATCGATCTTGAGGGCCGCATTGAAATCGGCGATCGCTTCGGGCCACTTCTTCTGGTCGATCTCCGCACGCCCGCGCTGGAAGTATCCCTCCTCGATCGAGGGATCGATGCGGACCGCCTCGTTGCAGTCCTCGACCGCCTTGGCATCGTCGCCGAGATTGACGTAGACGTGACAGCGAATCTCGTAGCCGTAGGCGTTGTCGCTGGCGGCCGAAATCGCGTTGTTGGCGTCGGCGAGCGCTGCCTGCTGATCCGCAAGATGCAGGTGCACGCGCGCCCGCGCGCGGTAGGCGTAGCCCGATTTGGGGTCGAGCGCGACGGCCTTATCGCAATCCGGAAGCGCCTCACTATTCTGACCGAGCTCGCCGCGCGAATCGCAACGTGACGCGTAGGCGTACGCATAGTCCGGATTGGCGGCGATCGCGGCTGTGTAGTCGGCAATTGCCGATTTCGAATCCCCGAGCGACTCGTAATCGTCGCCGCGATCCACTAAAGCGGTCGCGTCTTTGGGATGATTCGCGAGGTACGAGTCGAGCAGCGCAATCGACTCTTTATATTTGCCTTCTTGATACAGCGTCTCGGCGCGCGCAACATCGCCCGACGTTTCGGCCGGCGCCGCTGCCGGCAAAAAGAACGCCGAACTCGACGCCAGCGCGAGCGCGGTCAGCAAGCGTTTCATATGGCCGGGTTCGCTAAGCGCTATCGGCCGCCTTGGTACGATTGAACGCGGGGCCGATTCCCATCACGACGAGCATCAACCCAACGGCGTAGAAGGCAAATCCGTGACGGCGGCACGGGGTTGGGGACACGGATGGGTGTGAGCATAAGGGCCGGCGCTTCCGCAGAGGGTAACGACCGTTTCGGATCGCGTACTCGAACGCGAAGACCGCCGCGAGTGCGACGACGAGGGCGGCAAAACCAAAGAGCCCGCTGCGATTCACAGCGGGCTCTTCTCGATATAATCTGGCACCGACCTACTTTCGAGGGGCCCTGCGGCCCGACTATCATTGGCGCTGGCGGGCTTAACTGCCGTGTTCGGGATGGGAACGGGTGGAACCCCGCCGCCATGGGCGCCAGAAACCTGATCCCGTCGAGACCGCGAGCCGGAGCTCTAGCGTGTCTCGGCGGAAAGCTGTACAGAGAAGAACTTCCAAGTGCCGCGTACATGAAGGCGTTTTTGTGTGCGTTTATTAGTCAAAATATCCGAGCGATTAGTACCGGTCAGCTCCACACCTTGCGGTGCTTCCACCCCCGGCCTATCAACGTGGTGGTCTACCACGACTCTTCACCCTTACGGGATTGAGATCTCATCTTGGAGTCAGTTTCACGCTTATATGCTTTCAGCGTTTATCTGATCCGAACATAGCTACCCGGCTATGCTCCTGGCGGAACAACCGGTTCACCAGAGGTTCGTTCGACCCGGTCCTCTCGTACTAGGGTCCAAGCTCCTCAAATCTCCTACGCCCACAGCGGATAGGGACCGAACTGTCTCACGACGTTCTGAACCCAGATCGCGTACCGCTTTAATGGGCGAACAGCCCAACCCTTGGGACCTACTACAGCCCCAGGATGCGACGATCCGACATCGCGCGTCATTCCATCGTTCCCGATGGCGCAGACTATATCTTCACCTTTCTCGATGAATCGAGTTAAGGGCCGGCGTGTGATAGTGCCGATAGATTTACGCGCCGCAGCGCGTAGCAGTCACTATCTCATCGTTCTTGCGAACGAATCAGTCGTTACGGGGTCACACGCAGATCGCTCTCGCGTGGACTTCCCACGGTATTGTCCTCGATCCAGTCCTGAACCGTTCGGAGTTCACCGTTATAAGCCACATTTTTGGTGCAGAATTACTCCTGCAGCACCCCAATGTGTTAAGGTGCCAAACTGCGCCGTCTCTGTGGACGATTGGGCGCAATCAGCCTGTTATCCCCGGGGTAGCTTTTATCCGTTGAGCGCTGGCCGTTTCGTACTGTACCAGCTGGATCACTTATGCCTGCTTTCGCACCTGCTCGGCTTGTAGGCCTCACAGTCAAGCTCGCTTATGGATATGCCCTATCGGTACGATTTCCACCCGTACCTAGCGAACCTTTGCGCGCCTCCGTTACTCTTTAGGAGGCGACCGCCCCAGTCAAACTACCCGCCTGAC